>JBMYTL010000031.1:0-30165 GCA_049604295.1 Gammaproteobacteria bacterium | reverse complement strand
GACGAAGTTCTGCCAACCGCCGGGCACGCCCTCGGTGGCGGTGACGGCCGCTTTGCGGAAACCCCAGAGAAACAGGGCACCCAGGAATACCGACCAGCCCAGTGTGTCCAGGTGGAAGGCCCAGAACCCCATCTCCTTTGCTTCCTGGGCATTGTGCGCCAGGGACCAACCGTTCTCCGGGTGATTCCCGTAGGTGAGGTTGGTCAGGTGATGTTTGATGTACTCAGAAGAGGTCAGCGTTTCGCTTGCCATGGTTCTGTTCGCTTAGCTTGTCGGTCTGCCCAGGACCACCGCGAACTGCGTCAGTCCCAAACCGAAAATCATGGGCACCAGGGGCAGGCTCAACACCTGCACTCCCGTGAAAAAGCCCAGCAACACCACCATCAGGCGTTGCATGTATCCGCTCATCAGCACGGCCGTTCCGGCGCCGGGCTGCCCCCGTATCGAATCGAGGACGCTGCGCCCGGCCTTCGAGGTCGTGCGCGCGAGCAGATGGCCGTTGATGATCGCGAGCGCCGCTCCGAAGAGTGTCGCCATCGCGCTGGCCGCATTGAACAAGACCCATGCCCCAAAGGCCAGCATCAATGCGATGGCTACCTGGGCCGCGAACATGCGTCGCATAATCCTGTTCTCATTTCGCAGTTGCACACAGCAGCTGGTGATGCCGTGTGGCGTCTATCCCAAAAGGGCTAGGTCAACTGGGGCGGCGCAGTATACGGGGTGGCTTTTGCGGGGGTCAATGAAGGAAACGCAATATTAGTAAATCAGGCAATAATTGATTGTGCGGTGCAGCGATCAAGACCCGGTGAAACATCCCGGTTTGGCACCTAACTACCTGATCTTTCCGATAATTCCATCGAGCTCATCGAGCGAGTTGTACTGGATGACCAGGCGCCCCTTGCCCTTACCGCTGTCCTTGATCTCGGTTCTTGCACCGAGAATCTCGGATAACTCCTGCTGCAGGCGACGCACGTCAGGATCCAGTTCAGGGGTGGGTGCTTTGGGTTTCTCCCCCTCCAGCAAACGGCGGACCAGCCGCTCGGTCTCACGCACGTTCATGCCTGCCTGCATGACTTTCTGAGCCGCCGCCGGTTGTTGCTCCAGGGGCAAGCCGAGCAGCGCACGTGCGTGACCCATCTCCAGATTGCGGTTTTCCAGGGCGGCCTTCACGCTGTCGTGTAAATCGAGAAGACGCAGAAGATTGCTTACGGAAGCCCGGGAGCGGCCAACGGCGTCCGCGGTTTCCTGGTGGGTGAGTTCGAATTCCTCGATCAGCCGGTTAAGCGCCAAGGCCTCCTCCAGGGGGTTGAGGTCCTCCCGCTGGATGTTCTCGATCAGGGCCATGGCCATGACAGCCTGGTCGGGTACGTCGCGGATCACCGCCGGAATGGTGTGTAGACCAGCCATCTGGCTGGCACGCCAGCGGCGTTCACCGGCGATGATTTCGTAACCGTCGTCCTGGGGACGCACCACGATGGGTTGTACGACCCCTTGTGCGCGGATGGATGCCGCCAGTTCCTCAAGAGCATCCTCACGCATTCCCGTACGGGGCTGATACCGGCCACGGCGGATGGTATCGACGGGTAGGTCGCGCAGTGTCTCGTTCGGGGCAGCCGCGGGTTCGGAGGAATCGTCTTTGTTCGCGGCGCTGGGCTGGGCGGCGCCAAGAAGCGCATCCAGCCCGCGACCCAGGCGAGGGCGTTTGGTCGGCATGGTTGGTCTGATGGAGAGTTCGGAGGGACGGCTTACGGAGGTGTCCGAAGACCGACGATCAGGCGGCGCTACGATGCTCGCGGCGCATGATCTCGCCCGCGAGCCCCTGATAGGCCATGGAACCACGGGAATTGCGGTCGTAATGGATGACGGGCACACCATGGCTGGGTGCCTCCGCCAGGCGGACGTTGCGGGGCACCACGGTCCGGAAGACCTTGTCACCGAAATGGAGGACCAACTGCGCTGATACCTCGTTGGCGAGATTATTGCGCGGATCAAACATGGTGCGCAGGAGGCCGGCCACCCTGAGCTTTGGATTCACCGACTCGGAGATCTGGCGAATGGTGCTCATGAGAGCGGACAGGCCTTCAAGGGCGTAATACTCGCACTGCACCGGGACAACCACGCCGTCCGCGGCCACCAACGCATTCACCGTGAGCATGTTCAGCGAGGGCGGGCAATCGATGAGCACGAAGTCGTATTCATCAACAAGGGGAGCAAGAACCTCAGACAGTCGCCGCTCACGCCCCTGGCTCTCCATGAGGGTGACCTCTGCCGCGGTGAGATCGGAGTTGGCGGGGAGCAGATCAAAACCGGATTCCCCGGCACGCACACGCGCCTCGGCGACGGTGGCCTCACCCAGGAGTACGTCGCAGGTGCTCGATTCCAGATCGTGCTTGTCCACTCCGCTGCCCATGGTGGCATTGCCCTGTGGATCCATATCCACCAGGAGCACCCGGCGGTTTTCCGCGGCGAGGGCAGCGGCCACATTGACGCAGGTCGTGGTCTTGCCCACACCGCCTTTCTGATTGGCGACGGCTAGCACAGTGGTCATTGGGGGAATCCTGGAATGAGGGGATCGAAGGCGTTCGGCCCGGCCCGGAAGACGGCATTCTATACCCAAGGCGGCCGAGTTTGATCGCTGGTATCCCCGCCCCCCCGGTAGATGCCGGGGATCATTCGCGGATAAGGAATGCGCTTCGCGCGCTTTCTCCCACACCAAGTTCGAGGCGGGCCCAGGATGCTCCGCTTGCACGCAGGGCCTCGATCTCTTTGCTTGAGGGTTCGGCCTTCATGGCAAGGGCCACCCCGTGGGGTTTCAGGTGGGGACTGGCCAGGCGCCAGAACAGCGCCAATTCAGAGAACGCCCGCGAGCACACCATGTCCTGTGGCTCAATGTGCAGTGACTCTGCCCTTGCCTGGACCACCTCAACATTCTTGAGCCCCAGTTCATGCACCGCCTGGGTACAGAAGCGCGTCTTCTTGCCGTTGCTGTCGAGGAGTATGAATCGTCTTTCAGGGGCGACGATCGCGAACGGTATTCCCGGCAAACCGCCACCGGTGCCCATATCCAGAATTCGCTCACCGTATAGGTGTGGGAATGCCGCGAGGCTGTCGATCAGGTGCCTCCCGATCATGGCGTGCGGGTCACGCACGGCCGTCAGGTTATAGGCCCGATTCCATTTCGCCAGCAGGTCACGGTAGGCCATCAACCGGTCGCGAGCCTCGTCTGGCACCTCCAGCCCGAGTGCCTGTAAGCCCGCGTCGAGCGTCCGCCGGTCATCCCCTCGGCTCATTGGATTGTCCGGACCATCACTGATTGACGCCTTCAGGCGGCGCGGCCCTCGCGTTTCTTCAGGTGGACGAGGAGGAGTGAGATTGCCGCCGGGGTAACACCCGGAACGCGTGCCGCCTGTCCGATGGTTGCAGGGCGCGCCCGATCGAGTTTCTCGCGCACCTCACTGGACAGGGCACGCACCTCCGCGTAATCGAAATCCTCAGGTACGGGCTTGTCCGCGTGGCGGCGTTGTCGCTCCACCTCGGCCTGCTGTCGTTCAACGTAGCCCGCGTACTTGATCTGGGTCTCCACCTGTTCCGCGACCGCGGCATCGGCGGCTCCGGGCCCAAGGCCCGCCACCGTCATCAGGCCCGCGTAGTTCAACTGTGGGCGGCGAACCAGTTCTTCGAGGTTGTATTCGCGGCTCAGGCTCACACCCCAGGTATCACGCACGATCTGGGCCGGGGTTCCACCGGGTTTCACCCAGGTGTCACATAGACGTTGACGCTCCTGCTCGATGGCTTCGCGCTTGCGCTCGAAGGCCGACCATTGGTTTTCCCCGATCAGACCCAGTTCACGCCCAACCTCGGTCAGACGCAGGTCCGCATTGTCCTCGCGCAGAATCAGTCTGTGCTCGGCGCGCGAGGTGAACATCCGGTAGGGCTCCTGGGTCCCCAGGGTGATGAGATCGTCCACCAATACGCCGAGGTACGCCTGATCGCGGCCGGGATACCAAGGATCGCGTTCCTTCACACGCAGAGCGGCATTGACCCCGGCAAGCAACCCCTGCGCGGCTGCTTCCTCGTAACCGGTGGTGCCGTTGATCTGCCCGGCGAAGTACAGGCCTTCGAGGTGTCGGGTCTCGAGGCTATGGCGTAAGTCCCGCGGGTCGAAAAAATCATACTCGATGGCGTAACCGGGCCGGGTGATGTGCGCGTTCTCGAATCCACGGATGGAGCGCACCACCTGGTACTGCACGTCAAAGGGCAAAGAAGTTGATATGCCGTTGGGATAGATCTCGTGGGTGCTCAAGCCTTCCGGCTCGACGAAGATGCGATGGCTGTCCTTGTCAGCGAACCGCATCACCTTGTCTTCAATCGAGGGGCAGTAGCGGGGTCCCACACCCTCAATCACACCGGTATACATGGGCGAACGGTCGAGCCCGGCGCGGATGCGGTCGTGGGTCGCGGAATTGGTCTGCGTCTGCCAGCAGGAAATCTGCCTGGGGTGATCCGCGCGCCTACCCATGAACGAAAACACCGGCACGGGATCGTCGCCGGGCTGTTCCTTCATGACCGACGTATCGATACTGCGCCCATCGATGCGCGGCGGCGTGCCTGTCTTCAGGCGTTCCACCCGAAAGGGCAGTTCACGCAGGCGGCTCGCCAAGGCATTGGACGGTGGATCGCCGGCACGGCCACCCTGATAATTCTCAAGTCCGATGTGGATGCGTCCGCCGAGGAATGTACCCACTGTCAGGACCACGGCGGATGCGTGCAGATCAAGCCCCATGGCTGTTCGCACCCCGACGACCTTTCCCTGTTCGACTATCAGGTCTTCGGCCATCTGTTGGAACAGTTCCAGCCCGGGCTGGTTCTCCAGGGCCTTGCGCACGGCGGCCTTGTACAGCGCACGATCCGCCTGAGCGCGGGTGGCGCGCACGGCGGGACCCTTCGACGCGTTGAGGGTGCGGAACTGGATACCACCACGGTCGGCGGCCCGCGCCATCAACCCGCCCAGCGCATCGACTTCCTTGACCAGGTGCCCCTTGCCGATACCCCCGATCGCGGGATTGCACGACATCTGACCAAGGGTCTCGATGTTCTGGGTAAGCAGAAGCGTACGTACGCCCATGCGGGCCGCGGCCATCGCGGCCTCGGTCCCGGCGTGACCGCCGCCAATGACAATGACGTCGTAGCGGGTGTGCAAGTGAGTGCTCATGGCGCAATTATGGCTGTGCTGACAGGCGACGAAGTATAGGAACGCGCAGGGGGAATGCCACGCAGGTTTGGCGACCGCCGGGGCCATCTGGGTTGGCCGGTTTCATTTACCGATGCAGAAACTGCCGAATATTTCACCGAGCAGATCATCACTGCTCATCTGGCCGGTGATCTCACCGAGAGCGTCATGGGCCTGGCGCAGTTCCTCGGCCACAAGCTCACCGGCAAGGTACGTCTCGAGTTGTTCCTTGGCCGCTTGAACGTGGGCCGAGGCACGCCCAATCGCGTCGAGATGACGTCGACGAGCGAGAAACAGGCCCTCACCGTGGTCTTCGAGCCCCGTTGAACGTTCAACGTGAGCCGTCAACTCCGCCAAACCCGCCCCGGTGCGGGCAGAAAGAGCGAAAGCCGGTAGCGCCTGGTCATCGACGGAACCGGGTGCCCGGCCACTCAGATCCGCCTTGTTGAACAGCAGCGTGACCGGTGTGCGATCCGGCAATTTCCCGATGATTCCCCGATCCTCGGCCGTCAGGCCTTCGCGGTCATCGATGACCACAAAGACATGATCGGCGCGCTCCACCTCGGACCAGGCCCGGCGAATGCCCTCTCGCTCGACGGGATCATCGCTTTCCCGAAGGCCTGCGGTGTCAACCACGTGCAATGGGATGGGTCCAAGATGTACGAACTCCCGCAAGACGTCCCGCGTCGTGCCCGGAACATCAGTGACAATGGCTGAATCTCGACCGGACAGGGCATTGAGGAGACTGGATTTACCGGCATTGGGCTGGCCGAGGATGACCACGTTCAAACCATCACGAAGCACCCTACCCTGACTGGCAGCCTGGCGAACTTCGGCGATATTGCGTTGAATCGTCGCCAACCGATCCGAAATCACGCCATCGGACAGGAAATCGACCTCTTCGTCGGGGAAATCGATCGCCGCCTCCACGTACACACGTAACTCAACCAGGGAGCGTTCAAGACCGGTGACGCGGTCGGAAAACTGCCCGTCGAGGCTACGAACCGCGGCCTTTGCGGCCGCGCGTGATCCAGCATCGATGAGATCGGCGACGGCTTCGGCCTGTGCAAGGTCCATTCGGCCGTTGAGAAAAGCCCTTTCGGAGAATTCCCCGGGACGCGCGGCGCGAGCGCCATAGCAAAGGATGGTCTCCATCAGGAGGTCGAGCACCATCGGACCCCCGTGGCCCTGGAACTCGACCACATCCTCGCCGGTAAAAGAGGCGGGCGCGGGGAAGAACAGCAACAGCCCTTCATCCATGACGTCACCCGCATCATCGCGGAAGGATCGGAAGGCCGCCCGACGTGGCTCGGGTAGTGGCCCACAGATTCGTTGGGCGATGGCCCGGGAGGCCGGGCCGGACACCCGAACCACACCAATTCCACCGCGACCCGGGGCGGTCGCCACGGCGGCAATGGTGTCTCCGCACATCGGTTCCGCCCTCAGCAGGCGAGTGACCGAACGGTCACTTGTCCTGACCGGACTCGATACGCTTGGTGATCACCCACTGCTGGGCGATGGACAGCACGTTGTTGGCCACCCAGTACAAAACCAGGCCCGCCGGGAAGAACAGGAAGAACACACCGAACACAAGGGGCAAAGCCATCATGATCTTGGCCTGAACGGGGTCGGGCGGCGGCGGGTTCAGCTTCTGCTGGACGAACATGGATACGGCCATGATCACGGGCAGCACGTAGTAGGGATCCTGCAGGGAAAGATCCTTGATCCACAGGATCCATTCCGCCTGGCGCATCTCGACGGACTCGAGCAGCACATAGTAGAGGGCGATGAACACCGGGATCTGAACCAGCATGGGCAGACAGCCACCCAGGGGATTTATCTTCTCCTTGCGGTAGAGGTCCATCATGGCCTGGTTGAGCTGCTGCTTGTCATCGGCGAAGCGTTCCCGCAAGGCCTGGATGCGGGGGTTCACGGCGCGCATGCGGGCCATGGAACGGTAGGCCTTGTCGGAAAGCGGGAAGAAAGCCAACTTGATGAGCAGGGTCAGGACGATGATGGCCCATCCCCAATTACCCACCACCGCGTGGATCTTGTCGAGCACCCAGAACAGGGGCTTCGAAATCACCCACAGGTAACCGTAATCCACGGCCCGATCCAACTCGGCCGCCGCGGCTGCCATGCGGTCCTGCTCCTTGGGCGCGAGCATCAAGGTGGATTCAAAGCTTCCGCGGGTGCCGGGGGCCACGGTCGCGGGCGGTGTGGTTGCGCCCACGACGAAGCGTCCGTTGCGCAATTCCCGTGCGTAAAAGAATGCATCCTCGCCCCGTTTGGGGATAACGGCGGTGACGAAGTAGTGCTGGATGAAGGCGATCCAACCGTCACGAACCAAGCGGTTGGCAAGCGGCGTCTCCGCGATGTCATCCATGGTCATCTTCTCGTAGCCGTCCTCCTGGCTGTACATGGCTCCGCCGGTATAGGTCGGCATCATCATGGATTGTTCATCGCCCAGTAGTGCATTGCGTTGCAGCTGAACGTACTGGCTACCGGTCCACGGGGTCGCGGCGGTGTTCTCAACCTGGTGGGTGACCTTCACCTGGTAACTGTCGCGGGCGAATCGATAAATCTTGGTCAGACGTACGCCCTCGGCCTCATGGGTGAGGCGCACAAGCAGTTCGTCCTGACCTTCATTCAGCTCATAACTCTGGGCCTGGGATCGATAGACCGCGTTGTTGGTCACGCTGGTGCCCGCGCTCGCCACGATTCCGGTCTGGGCGATGAGCAGATGTGTACCGTCGTGATGGAGGAGATGAAACGGCCGATCCGGCGTTTCCAGCGACACCGGGTAAGCGAGGAGTTTGAGGTCCGTGATGGCTGCGCCACGGGGATCGATGGCAGCCTCTATCAAATCCGTCTTCACACGGATCAGATCCAGGCTCGGGGGCTGGGTTTTCTCAACAGCCGCCGGACCGGCGGTCGTGTCGGTGGTGGCATCCCCGGTTTGGGGAACGCTGGGCGCCGCGGGGGCATCCTGGGAAACTTCACCCGGGGCGGGGGAGGCGGTGACCTCGGACGATGTGGCCGCTACCGGGTCGGTTGCGGGCACCGGGCTGTTGTAGTCCTTCTGCCATTCCATCCACAACAACATCCCGAGAAACCCGAGAATGGCCAGAAGCATGAGGCGCTGATTATCCATTGGGTGTCCGGTAGTGTTTGGCGATTCGTCGCCAGTGGTCACTTAACAAGTCGAAGAGGGCCGCATTGGTACGCTGACCCAGGCCGCGCCTCGCGAGCAGGACGATATCGACGCCCGGCAACTCCCCATGGTGACGCCTGAAGCTTTCACGTCCGACGCGCTTGAGGCGGTTCCGTTGAACGGCATGGGGTACGGCTTTCTTCCCAATCGCGAAGCCCAGACGCGCAAACGTGAGACCGTTAGGTCTCGCGATGAGCACCATATCCGGGTTTGGATAGCGTTTTCCGGAGCGGAATACGTTGCCGTAGCCATCCGCATCGAGCAGACGGATACCGCGCGGGAAACGGTTGCCGACCTGCACGGGCTCCGGGGAGTCGATCGGCCCGTCTCGGACGGATCGTTTCAAACCGGGTCCGGCTTGCTCATCGATCAGGCGCAGAGGCGAGTATCAGGGACAGAGGCGGGCACGACCTTTGCCACGACGGGCATTGATCACGCGACGACCATTCTTGGTGCGCATGCGCGAGCGGAAACCGTGGGTTCGGGCGCGGCGGAGATTGCTGGGCTGGAAGGTGCGCTTCATGGCGGGCCTCGGGAAATCGCTTGGTATGAGATCAAAACCGACCGGTCTGGCCCAGGCGGAGCTGATCAAAAAAAGGGCCGGAATTCTAGGGCCGGCTGATGTGCCTGTCAAAGCCGTTTTCCCATTAAAACAGGCCGATACGCAGGCCTTGAGACTGTTCATGGCCTGTGGATAACCTGCTCCGCGCGGATTAGTATGGTCGGCTTGTTACCCGCCATCATGCGACTCCCCCAACCCGCTCAGCCGGGATCCCAGGTGGTTAAGGCGCATCAACCCATTGCGAGTCACCGGCTTTGCATCCACCTCTTTGGCAACATTGCTTAGGTCGCTTGGAGACAACACTCTCCGAACAGCAGCTCAATATGTGGATAAGGCCGCTGCAGGCGGAGCTCACGGGCGAGACCCTGCATCTGTATGCCCCGAACCGATTCGTCCTCGATTGGGTTGCGAAGCACTTCCTTGAGACCATCGAATCCATCGCGCGTGATGTGGACGGTGGTGCGTCACTCAAATCGATTTCACTCGACATCGGGTCCAGCCGCAAAAATCCGGTCGAGCCCCCGGCGCCCGTCCGAACGGTCGCAAAGCCAGCCGCTCCCCGCCTCGCCACCGGTACCAACGTTGACGACCGCACGGGCGGGCCCTCAATCGTGTCCAGCCGAGGAAACAGCGACGAGGAATTGATCGTCTCTGGTGCTGAAGGCCTCAATGAAGCGTTCACGTTTGATGTTTTTGTCGAAGGCAAATCGAACCAGCTAGCACGGGCCGCCGCTTTTCAGGTCGGTGAGAACCCGGGCCGGGCGTACAACCCTCTGTACATCTATGGCGGCGTGGGTCTGGGTAAGACCCATCTCATGCATGCCGCTGGCAACATGATGCGGCAAATCGATCCGTCGGCCCGTGTCGCCTATGTTCACTCCGAAGGTTTCGTCGGGGACATGGTGAAAGCCCTTCAACACGGCACCATTGACCAGTTCAAACGTAAGTACCGTTCCGTCAACGCCTTGCTCATCGACGATATCCAGTTCTTCGCGGGGAAAGAACGTTCCCAGGAAGAGTTCTTCCACACCTTCAACCATCTGTTGGAGGCAAACCAACAGGTGATCATGACCTGTGATCGGTTCGCCAAGGAGGTGGATGGACTGGAAGAGCGGCTGCAATCGAGGTGCGGCTGGGGTCTGACCGTCGCTATCGAACCACCGGAACTCGAAACACGCGTGGCTATTCTCCAGACCAAGGCCGAGGAATACGGCATGGAGCTGGACAAGGAAATCGCGTTCTTCATCGCCCAGAGAATTCGTTCAAATGTGCGCGAACTTGAGGGTGCATTGAAACGGGTTCTCGCCAATGCCCGTTTCACCGGTCGTGCCATTACGCTGGATTTCACCAAGGAAGCGCTTCGCGACGTACTGGCCATCCAGGACAAACTCGTCACCCTGGAGAACATCCAACGTACGGTGGCGGAATACTTCAAGATCAGGGTGTCGGATCTCCATTCGAAACGGCGCAGCCGCTCGGTTACACGCCCAAGGCAACTGGCCATGGCCTTGGCAAAGGAATTGACCCGTCACAGCCTTCCGGAGATCGGTGATGCATTCGGCGGTCGTGATCACACGACGGTCTTACATGCTGTGCGAAAGGTTCGTGAGCTTCGGGAGGACGACATGTCGTTCAAGGAAGACTATGCGAACCTGTTGAGAACTCTGCAGAGTTGATGGGGACAAGTAGTGGACAAGCTAGGGACAAATTCAGGCGGTATCCCTTATCCCCAATTCATACACAGGTTTCCGGATCACGACCCCACACGGTTGTACACCGGGATTCGAGCACTAAGCATCTGAAACAACAAAGGAAAATAGAGTTATCCCCAGTCTGATTGGATGCCTATAACAACTACTTTCCTATATATATATCTTTCTCTATTTATTGAGACGCCACAGGTTGAACATGAAACTGACCGTTGACCGTGAATCCCTGCTGAAACCGCTTCAACAGGCGGTAGGAGTGGTGGAAAAGCGCCAGACCCTTCCCGTTCTCTCCAATCTGCTGCTAGAGGCCAAGGGCGAGCGGATGGATATCATCGGTACGGACCTTGAAGTTGAGCTGTCCGCGTCCATGAATCTGGAGGCGCCTCTCGAAGGGCAGGTAACCCTCCCCGCACGGAAGCTCGTGGATATCTGCAGAAGCCTCCCGGAAGGTGCTCAGATCGGTTTGGAGGTGGATGGGCGCAAGGCGGTACTCAAATCGGGTCGTAGCAGGTTCTCGCTCGCCACCCTGGCTGCCGATGAATTTCCCAAGGTTGACGACATCGGGTCGGTAACGGAGATCGTCGTCAACCAGGCCGACTTCAAACGAATGTTGGAGCGCACACATTTCGCGATGGCCATTCAGGATGTTCGTTACTACCTCAACGGCATGCTTCTGGAGATCGACCGGGATCACCTCAGAGCAGTGGCGACGGACGGACATCGTTTGGCTATGTGTACGGTTCCTGGCACGCATTCGGTGGACGAACGTCAGCAGGTCATTGTTCCGCGCAAGGCAGTCCAGGAATTGATGCGTCTGATGGAGACCTCTGACGAAGAGATTGTTCTCCAGCTCGGCTCGAACCACGTACGAGCACGACTCGGAAATGTTCAGTTCACCAGTAAGATCATCGATGGACGGTTCCCTGATTATGATCGCGTCGTGCCGCAAGGTGGTGGGCGTGTCATGACCGCCAACCGTGAGTCGCTGCGCCAAGCCTTGTCCCGTACGTCAATTCTTTCCAATGAGAAATACCGTGGTGTTCGTCTTGCGTTGGCGGCTGACCTGCTTAGCGTGCAGGCGCACAATCCCGATCAGGAGGAAGCGGAAGACGAGCTCGAGGTCGAGTACAGCGGCGAAGAATTCGAAATCGGATTTAATGTGAATTACCTTCTGGACGCTCTTGGTGTGATGGAAGCGGAAAGCGTTCAGGTCGCGTTCAGTGATGCAAACAGCAGCGCACTTATTTCAGGTGATGACGACACGGGTTGCCGTAATGTGGTCATGCCGATGCGTCTTTGACTGAGCATCGGGTTATTCCCGCCGTGTCGTCTTCATGACGGTCACAAAGGTGGTTTTCGAGACGGGGGCTTTGGCCCCCGTTCTGTTTTGGGGTGCGTTGGTGTGGCGCTGACCCGGGTCGTGTTATCGGATTTTCGGAACCTGGTTTCGGTAGATATTGAGCCGGGCCCGGGTCTCAATATTTTCGTGGGTTCCAACGGTGCGGGTAAGACTTCCTTCCTGGAGGCAATTGTCTATCTCGCTCGTGGACGACCGCTTCGTTCAGGTCGTAGCGGCCGAATCATCCGAGACGGTGCGGAGATCAGCCGCGTTGTGGTGGAAACGTCGGGTGGCTCGGGAGTGCACCGACTTGGTTTTGAGATCGCATCCTCTGCGCTTCGGCTACGGTGCGATGGGGAGAGGGCGGCATCGTTTCTTGATCTTGGTCGGCATCTCCCAGTCCGTTTCTTCGGGCCGGACAGTCAGCTTCTTGTCGACGGTGGCCCGGAGGTTCGTCGGAGCTTTTTGGACTGGGGGTTGTTCCACGTGGAACATGATTCGCTTTCGGTGATGTCCAGTTACCGACGCGCACTCAGGCAGCGTAACCGCATGCTTTCAGAGAAACGGCTCTCCCCAGGGAATGACGTATTCGCGACGGAGCTTGGTCGCCATGGGCAGCGTTGGACAGCGCTTCGTACGGATCATGTGGAGAAATTGGCAGAACAACTGAGTGAAGAAACGGAGGAGTTGACCCGGTACGGTCCAATAACGCTGCAGTACAAGCCAGGATACGCCATCGATGTCGGTCTAATCGCTGAGCTTGAAAGTCACATCCAAGTAGATCTGGATCGTTTGTATACCGGCGTGGGTTGCCACCGGGCAGATCTGGATGTCCGCCTTGCGGGCCGTGGACTGAAGGGTCGGATATCCCGTGGCCAACAGAAGATGACCACATACCGTCTTCTACGTGCTCAAGCGAAGCTCCTTAGCGCTGATCTCGGACGTGATCCAATTTTTCTCATAGACGACCTTGGTTCGGAGCTCGATCCAAACGCCTCATCCGCAATCCTTGATGATCTGAGAGGCCAGGGTTGGCAGGTATTCGCCAGCGTTCTTCCCGGCACCCTGGATAGGACTCAATACCCTGACGCGCAATGGTTCCACGTGGAACAGGAGACCATCCAGCCGGTGCTATAATCGGCGCCCCGCAACCAGGGTCGCCCAATGACTGACAACGCTTACGATTCATCGAACATCAAAGTTCTGAAAGGCCTGGACGCCGTTCGCAAACGCCCGGGCATGTATATCGGCGATACAGACGATGGGACGGGCTTGCATCACATGGTGTTCGAGGTCGTGGACAACGCTATTGACGAAGCGTTGGCAGGTTACTGCGACGTAATCACTGTCACGATACATCCGGACAACAGCATATCCGTCACAGACGATGGACGCGGCATCCCCGTCGACATGCACCCGGAGGAGGGGCGCTCAGCCGCGGAGGTCATCATGACCGTTCTGCATGCTGGCGGAAAATTCGACGACAACTCCTACAAGGTGTCCGGCGGCCTGCACGGGGTTGGTGTCTCAGTCGTAAACGCCTTATCTGATCGGCTGATCCTGACCATCCATCGCAACGGAAAAATGCACCGCCAGGAATACAGCATGGGCGAACCCCTGGCACCACTCGCTGAAGTGGAGGATTCGGAGCAGACAGGAACGGAAGTCCGTTTCCATCCAAGCCCCGCAACGTTCACCAACATCGATTTTCACTACGATATCCTGGCCAAGCGCCTGCGCGAGCTGTCGTTCCTCAATCCAGGTGTACACATTGAACTCACCGATGAACGCGATGGACGCAAAGACATCTTCGAATACGCGGGTGGAATACGGGCCTTCGTCGAGCACCTCAACCGGAAGAAAACACCCATCCACGAGAACGTATTCCATTTCAGTGCTGAGAAGGAAGGCATGCGCGCCGAGATCGCAATGCAATGGAATGACGGCTATCAGGAAACCATTTTCTGCTTCACGAATAACATCCCCCAACGCGATGGAGGTACACACCTGTCCGGGTTCCGCGCGGCTTTGACCAGAAGCCTGAACCAGTACATCGAGAAGGAAGGCGTAACCCGAAAAGCGAAAGTTTCCACGACCGGTGACGATGCCCGTGAGGGGCTTACAGCCGTAATCTCGGTCAAGGTCCCTGATCCAAAATTTTCTTCGCAGACGAAGGACAAATTGGTTTCCTCGGAGGTCAAGGGTCTGGTGGAGTCGCTGATGGCCGAGAAGTTGGGCGATTTCCTTCTCGAGAATCCCTCCGAGGCCAAAATCATCACGTCGAAGATGGTGGAGGCCGCACGGGCACGTGAAGCGGCACGTAAGGCACGCGAAATGACGCGCCGCAAGGGCGTACTGGATATTGCGGGACTGCCAGGGAAACTGGCGGACTGCCAGGAAAAGGATCCAGCGCAATCCGAGCTTTACCTGGTCGAGGGTGACTCCGCTGGTGGTTCAGCGAAACAGGGGAGGGACCGGCGCACGCAGGCTATCCTTCCGTTGAAAGGCAAGATTCTGAACGTGGAGAAGGCACGTTTCGACAAGATGCTCTCGTCAGCCGAAGTGGGTACGCTGATCACGGCCCTTGGATGTGGAATTGGCCGCGAAGAGTTCGACATCGCAAAGCTTCGCTATCACCGGATCATCATCATGACGGATGCTGACGTAGACGGATCTCATATCCGCACGCTGCTCCTCACCTTTTTCTATCGTCAGATGCCTGAGCTCATCGAGCATGGATATGTCTACATTGCGCAACCCCCCCTCTACAAGCTGAAGAAGGGAAAACAGGAAACCTACGTAAAGGATGACGGAGAGTTGGCGAACTACCTGCTCCAGGTAGCCCTGAACGGCGCCGAGCTGAAAACAGAGGACGGGGCCCTGCCCATCAGTGACAACGCCCTCGGCACCCTGGCACAGGATTATCTCGCGGGTACGGCAGCAATGGAGCGTTTGAGCCACCGTGTCGACAAGGAAGTCCTCAATGCGATGCTCGATGTTCAGCCCCTTCCAGCGTACGACGAAGGCGGCCCAGATGAGCAATCACTGGCCGAATGGGCGGATCGTCTTAATGGCGTTCTCGCCAACCGTCCCGTTGGCGCGGTGCAATTCCATTGCTCCGCTGAAAGTGTTGAAAACGGCGCACGCCTGATCCTCACCCGTACTGCGCATGGCCTGTCTTATAACAGTTCGCTATCGCGTGAATTTTTCCTCTCACCCGAGTTCAACGTGCTGCGTGGACTCGCGGGTACGCTGTTCGGCCTGTTGGGTGACGGAGCACAAATCCGTAGGGGTGAGAAGACCCGCGAGGTCACGCGCTTCCGAGAAGTGATGGAATTCCTCATGGGCGAAGCACGCCGTGGCCAGCAGATTCAGCGCTATAAGGGTCTGGGCGAGATGAACCCGGAACAGTTGTGGGAAACGACGATGAACCCCGACACTCGCCGCATGCTGCAGGTTCGTATCGAGGACGCGGTTGCCGCGGATGAGATGTTCACAACGTTGATGGGCGACCAGGTGGAACCCCGCAGGGATTTCATCGAGAGCAACGCCCTTCTGGCATCCAACCTCGACGTCTGAAGGATCGATACCGCGTGTCACTTTTCGTCGGAGCGGATATCCTGGGCAGTTCCACCGCCACACCCCGCGGGGACAGAATTCCCCGTTCGATCTCAGGCAGAATTGGACAGCAGCAGGTCGTCAGCGAAGGACGCAAGATCGTCGTAGATCGGTATCCCGGACAGGCCATCCGGCTTTGCGAGCGTGCGTAAGCCCTTCCCAGTCCGAACCAGAACCGGATCCGCCCCCGCGGCGCGGGCTGCTTGCAGATCGCGTAAGGAGTCACCGACGGCTGGGACCCCACTCAGATTGATTCCCAAGCGTTTTGCGACGGTTTCGAACATGCCGGGCAGGGGTTTCCGGCAGGTGCAACCGTCATCGGGTCCGTGAGGACAAAACAGCACTGCCTCGATCTCGCCGCCCAGTTCACCCACCATGCGGTGCATCTTGTGATGCATGGCGTTGAGCGTGGTTACGGAATAATAGCCACGGGCGATCCCGGATTGGTTGGTCAATACAACAACGCGATAGCCGTGTTGAGCCAACTTGGCGATCGCTTCCAGGCTGCCCGGGATGGGCTGCCACTCCGCGACGCTCCGGATGTAGTTATCCGAGTCTTCGTTGATCACACCGTCTCGATCGAGAAGGATGAGACGGGAGGGGTTTGACTGGAACTGCCCCATGGGTTTGCCTTGCGAGTTACGCCTTGTTCGAATGCATCCGACGAACCGACGAATGTATATTCGTACAGGTCAATCAAATACGTCCGACATCGGCAACCTGTTTGAACAGGCCCTGTACCTGTGCGAGCAGCGCGAACCGGTTTTTGCGCACGGCCGGGTCTTCGGCCATCACCATTACGCTGTCAAAAAACGAGTCTACCGGGCCACGTAACCCGGCCATCTCGGAGAGCGCGGCGGCATAATCACCCTTCGCCATTTCCGGGGTGACACGACTGGAGACCTCCGTGAGGACCCGATGCAGGGTTGCTTCCGCTTCTTCGGTGAACAGTGACTCGTCAGGTTCGTTGGGGATAACGTCGTCCGACTTACGCAGGATATTTCCGATGCGCTTGTTGGCCGCAGCCAGCGCTTCGGCTTCGTCCTTGGACTGAAAGCCGATAACCGCGTGGATTCGACGGTCAAAGTCGGCGAGGTCAGCGGGTTCAACACTGGTAACGGCATCGAAGACCCCCGGAGCGACCCCGGCCTCCAGGTAAATACCTTTGAGCCGCTCGAGCATGAAGCCCTCGACCTCGCTCACAACGCCTGAAGTGTCGCTGATCTTGTCGCCAAGCCCGCATGCGGCTTGATCCAGCAGTGCGCGCAGGGGGAGATCCAGCCCACCCTCCTTGAGGATTCTCAGCGCGCCCAGTGCCGCGCGCCGCAGCGCGAAGGGGTCTTTATCGCCGGTTGGCTTCATGCCAATGCCGAAAATGCCCACCAGGGTGTCCAGCCGCTCAGCCAGAGCGAGAGCGGTACCGGTTGTGCTGCGAGGCAACACATCACCCGAGAAACGGGGCATGTAGAACTCGTCCAGCGCCTCTGCAAGTTCAGGATTCTCGCCGTCGCGCGCCGCCTGATACCGACCCATGACGCCTTGCATCTCGGGAAACTCGTAGACCATGGCCGTCATGAGATCGCAGCGTGACAGGCGCCCGGCACGTCGTGCCAGATCAGCATCGCCGCCCAGCGAGGCGGCAATGTGCGCGGCCAGGGAAGCGACGCGCTCCGACTTCTCACCCATGCTGCCCAGTTTGTGCTGGAACACCACGTGACCGAGACCGGCGATGTGGTCTTCGAGCCGCTTCTTGCCATCCTGCTCCCAGAAAAACATGGCGTCGGCCAGCCGAGGCCGGATAACCCGTTCGTTACCGGATCGAATGAGTTCCGGTTTTGGGCTGTCCACGTTGGCGATGGTGATGAAGTGGTTCATGAGGGCACCGTCGGGCGTGAACACCGGGAAGTATTTCTGGTTCTGCTTCATGGTCAGAACCAGGGCCTCGTGGGGGACTTCCAGGAAGCGTTCCTCGAAGGACCCGGCGATCGGCATCGGCCATTCATTGAGTGCCGTGACCTCGTCAAGCAGCTCCTCGTCCATGTCGGCCACGCCACCCAGGTCATCAGCGGTCGCCTTCACCTGTTCCCGGATCAACTCCCGGCGTCGCTCGAATGAGGCGATCACACGGCCATCGGTTTCCAGCAAAGCGGCGTAGTTGGAAGGCTTGTCGATTCCAATGTCGTGGCCCGCCATGAACCGGTGTCCGCGACTGACGCGACCGGACACCGTGTCGAGCAGGGTGCAGGGAACGACCTCGTCACCGTGCAGCATGATCAGCCAGTGGACCGGGCGTACGAACTGCGCCTCCGAATCGCCCCAGCGCATGCGCTTGGGGATGGGAAGGCGGTTCAGAGCCTGCTCAGCGATGTCGGGGAGTAGTTCGGCCGCGGATTGACCGGCCTTATCCACCGTGTAGGCCAGCCATTCGCCCTTATCGGTGCTGAGACGCCCGAGTTGGTCCACGCTCACACCGCAGGAGCGCGCGAATCCCTCCGCGGCCTTGGTCGGTCTGCCCTGTTCGTCATAAGCCACGGCTACCGCGGGCCCACGCCGTTCCTCGGAACGGTCCGGCTGTTTGCCCTGAAGGTCAGAGACCAAAAGTGCGAGGCGACGTGGAGCCGCATAGGACACCACCTCTCCATGACTCAAGCCCGCCTGACTGAGTCCGTTGAGGAAGCCTTCACGCAGGGAGCGGGAGAGTGCCGGAAGAGCCTTCGGAGGAAGTTCCTCGGTGCCCAGTTCGAAAAGAAAATCGGCTTGATCAACCATGGGCCACCTCCTTATTTGCGGCAAGCATGGGGAAGCCAAGTCGCTCCCTCGCTGCGAAGTACGCCTCCGCTACGCCTCGTGCCAGGGTCCGCACCCGAAGAATGAACCGCTGCCGTTCGGTGACGGAGATCGCATGACGTGCATCAAGCAGATTGAACGTGTGGGAGGCGCGTAGAACCTGCTCGTAGGCGGGGAGGGGAAGGTCCGCATCGATCAGCTTGGTGGCCTCGCGCTCGCACTGATCGAACAGGCTGAAAAGAAAATCGACGTCGGCATGCTCGAAGTTGTAGGCGGATTGTTCGACCTCATTCTGGTGGAACACATCGCCATAGGTGACCGGGCCCTGCGGGCCGATGGTCCAGACCAGGTCGTAGACACTCTCCACGCCCTGCAGATACATGGCGATGCGTTCGAGGCCGTACGTGATCTCGCCGGTCACCGGACGGCAGTCCAGTCCTCCGACCTGCTGGAAGTAGGTGAACTGCGTCACTTCCATGCCATTGAGCCAGACTTCCCATCCAAGTCCCCAGGCCCCGAGGGTGGGTGACTCCCAGTTGTCCTCCACAAAGCGGATGTCGTGAACGCTGGTGTCCAGACCGAGCATGCGAAGGGAGCCCAGGTAAAGCTCCTGGATCCGCGGCGGATTGGGCTTCATCACCACTTGGTACTGGTAGTAGTGCTGCAGGCGGTTGGGATTCTCGCCGTAGCGACCATCCGTTGGTCTGCGTGAAGGTTGCACGTAGGCTGCATTCCAGGGCTCCGGCCCCAGCGAGCGAAGGAAGGTGGCGGTGTGGAAGGTTCCCGCCCCCACCTCCATGTCGTAGGGTTGCAGGACGACGCAGCCTTGATCGGCCCAATACTGGTTCAGGGCCATGATGAGCCCTTGGAAGGTGGAGGCGTCCACTGTGCTGGATGACAAGATTCTGACCCGGGTCGTAATGCGAGTGGGCGCGCAGTATATAACGGTGGGCCGCCTTACCGGACCTGCTTGGGCGCCGCCGGACGCTTGAACTGGCCCTATCCGCGACAGCCCGTTTGAACGCTACCGGGCCATGCACCAAAATGCCCGACCTGCAACGCGTTCCCGCACCCGGGCGCGACATATACGGGCCCCATTCGATGAGCCAACGGCCTCAAATACGAAAAACCAAGACGGCCCCCATCCAGCACCCGAGGGTCAGAAGCCCGGAAGCACTTGTCGTGGTCCCCGAGGCCCATGCCGGACGGGGCGTGCCCCAGTGGCTGTTGCTGATCGTGATTGGTGCACTCGTCGCCGCCCTTGTAGGTCAATGGTGGTGGCAGGGTGAAATCCCGGATACCGCAATGCGAGCCGCTGCCGATCCGGCACCCGGTTCAGTACCCGTCATGGAGGGGTCGGAGACGCGCTCCGGGCAGAACGAACCGGAGCCGTCCGTGGCTGAGGCGGCCGGGGCAGATCCGGGTGCGACCGAAAACACTGAGTCCCAGGCGGAATTGCTCAACCTGCGGCAACAGGCCATCGAACAGCGCGGGAAAATATCCGATCTGGAGATCCGCCTGCGTGACACGGAGGTTCAACTCGCCGAGGCCGCACGGGAGGTCGAACTGTTGCGCGCCCGCCCCACCGCGGAGGTTCCTGAGCCCGCGCAGTTTGAGTTGAAGCAGGGTGGCGTGGACCCGTTGACGTTTGAGATCGAGAAGGACGGCGATCAGGTCAGGTACCGGGTCGGTATTGCCCGTGCAGTTGCACCTACCGCGCCCATCGATGACGCCCCGGTTCGTCTGAGTCTCGTTGAAGCGCCGACCGTGCGCGGCAACATCCGTATGGTCATCGTACCCCTCGGAAACCGCAACGAGCGGATCTACGAGCCCGTTGAGGCCTGGAAGCGCGAGAACGGTTGGCCCATCGAAGTGGGCAAGGGCTTGCAAGTCATCGAGGGGAATTTCGATCTGCCGGACAGCGGAATCGATGAGGTACGCCTGGAAGTCTTACGCTACGGCCCGGGAAACGGTTACACCCTGATCCGGCGGGTCACGCGTTGGCCCGAGGGCTGACCCTGATGCGTGTTTGTCAGTCCGCTCCCTCGAAGCGGATGCGGATGCGGCCGTTGTCCCGGACCAGGAAGAGCTGCTTGAACCCGTCGCTGTCGTAGTTGTTGGACCGGTAGCTCTGCTCGAAGCGGGCCACGTACAACTCGTCGCTGCTCCCCGCGCCCTCGGGGTAACGCAGCAGGTTCAGATTGCGGATTGCCACCTTCTGAAACTCTTTGCGCGCGAAGATGCGCTGCTTGCGTTTCGCCCAGCTATCCAGATCGTGCCCATCGGCCCAGAACCCGGAATCGTAATGAGCCAGGTAACGATCCGTGTCCAGGCTCTCCCAATCCCGGCGCCAGAGCTCTATGGCAGCCAGCAGTTCCTCGCGCAGGGTGTTCCACTCACGCGGCGGTACCCAATGGAGATCCTGGGCGATGACGACCGGGGTCAGTCCCGGCTGCAGACGTGCACCGACGATCTCAAGGTCCGGATTCGGAAGAACCACGCAGCCTTCGCTGGCCAGGGGCGGGCGGCTGTAGGTGTCCTCGTTGGTGCCGTGTAACCAGATACCGTACCCGGTCTTCCCCAGTCTACGATCAAGGGCATTGGGATAGTTGAGCGTGTAGGCACCGCGACCGTACTTGGGTGCGAGCTTACGGTCCGGGATGAACTTGCGGATGAAATACACGCCCTCCGGCGTCTTGAGGTCGCCGCGGACCTGTTTGTCACCCTCGGCCCGGCCGGTACTGGCGTAGTAGTCCGCGACCCTGACCGGAATGCCGTCCGCGCCCCGCTCGAAAACGTACAGGCGGCTCTCACTCTTATCGATGAGCACTGCACGGCGGGTGGCGTCGCCCAGATTGAGCAATTCCACCGGCAACCGATTCCCGTGCCCCGGAGCCTGCCGCGCCCTGATCCTCTGCAGGGCCTCGTGGACCAGACCTTCAAGTGAGCCGTCGGGGGCCAGACCCTGCGCATCATGATGCGCACCGATATCTCCGAAGCGTCCGGCCTTGGCCAGCAGCAGGTCGCCCTTCACCAGCCGCGCCAGGCGAAAGTTGGGATGCCGACTGAGCAATTCATCGACTTCGTTCAATGCGGCGTCGACACCGCTGAGTTTGAGGGTCTGGAGGGTTCGCAGGAGCCGGTCTTCGGGCTTGCGTTCCAGATGGCGTGCGCCCTCCGCCGCCCCGGCCATGGCGGACGCACTGGGGGTCGCCTCCAGTTGCGGCGCGAACCCCGACAGCAGCAACAGAACGAGGATCAGCCGGGTATGCATCGTTATCACCGTCGGTCTACACGTTCTGAAACGATACGCCATTCGCTGTTCTCCAGACCCATCTCGAAGATCTTGGTCACGGTCGAATTGAAGGTATTGGAGCGGTAATCCTGTTCCACGCGCACCCGGACACGGTCATCGCCGAGGCGTTGCACGCGAAACCGGTCCAGGGCGACCTTGATCCATTTGGGCTTGCTCAGGCGTTTGCGCCGGAGTTCCGCCCAAGCGGCCCGGTTCCCCCGGGGTGCTTTGAAATCCGCGCCGTAAAAGCTCAGGTAGCTGTCCACATCCTGGGCACTCCATGCGGCAGCCCAACCTTCCAGGGTCTCGATGGCGTCGTCATCGCGGGTGACCGGTACCACCGGTGTACTGGTCGGCTTTGCCCGTTCAGGTTCCCTCTCGAGTGCCGGGCCGGGGCGCGCCGTGGAACCCTCAGCTACCGCCGTATCGATACTGGGCAGCGGCAGGCTCTGGGACAGAACCTGATCACGGGTCGCCCCGGGCCCGTTCTCCTCCACCGATTCACGCGGGGATGCCTCCTGTATGACCGCGATGGGCTCGGCCTCGACGACGGGTGCGGGATCAGTTTCGGATTTCTGCCCGGATGCCGGTGCAGGAGCGGGAGTGGGCCTGTTCGCGGCCGTGGAGAGCACCACCGGAGCGGGTTTTCTGGCGCGCTCGGGGCGGGTGTCCGGCACCGGATCGATGGGTGCTGAAAGGTCGGGCTGCGCATCCGCGATGCTCACCTTGTTGGAGATGATCGGATCGTGAATGGCAGCCTCGGGACGGGTAGCACGCTCCGGAGGCAGACGAAGCTTGGCCACCCGCATTCCGGACAGGTCCAGCTCGGCGTCGCCAGACATCGTCTCGTCCGCCAGCGGTTCGTTGTTTGCCTCAACCTGTGTCCCGCCGGTCTGCGCTGCTGGTGGTGGGCTGGGTGCCACCGGATCGGGTTGTGAACGCCACGGAACCGGGGTTTCGGCGATTGCCGGTGTGCTTGGGCTTTCCGTCGCCTGGACAACGCTGACACGCTCGCGGTCCTGCCGCGCTCGTGCAACGGCAACCTCGGCCCGGGGCGATGGCTCATCGGTTTCGCCCGTCATGGCGAGAATGGGCGATAGGGCCGGTTGTGCTGATTGCCCTTTGACATCGAGGGCCTTGGCGTACTCAACACGGGCCTGGGCCTCGAACAGGGTGTTCAGATTTCCGTACAGCGTCGCAAACTCGCTGTTGCCCGCGATTCCCCGCTCAAGTGTGGCACGCGCCTTGTCCAGGTCGCCTCGGCGGGCGTGGATGCGGGCAAGGTTGTTGTAGGGTGCGGGCTCGGCGGGAAACTCACCGATAAGGGCCTCCAACTCGGCGATCGCCCGACCCGTCTGGCCCTTGGCATCGAGTGCGAGCGCGTGCAGCAAACGCAACTGTGCCGAATCCGGACGCTCCTTGAGTGCGTCACCGATGATGTGCAGGGCGCGTTCATGATTTCCCCGTTCAAGTGCCCGGCGAGCGTCGTCCGCCGCATCGGCACGTGCCGAGGTCGGCAGGGCGAGCAGCAGCCATGCCGTTGTAAACGACACAATCGGCGGCAGGGTGAACGTCGGGGGGACTGGCATCGGAATTTGCGGGTGGAAGGGGTGCCGTGGCGCGGATGCGGGCACCCGAAGGCCGATAGAGTGCGCGACACGGGCCTCATGGGGCCCTGATTCTGCGCCGTGACGGCGCCTCGTTCAATGTTGAAAGCCCTGAAAAATCAATCGAGAAGGGCAAAAACCCCTGATTCTGCATTAACCGTCGCGGGCTGTTCATCGCGAGACCGAGGGCGGTTCGGGGAGCTGTTGCCGTTGGCATTCGACCGCCCAACCCGATGATGCGCGCAAGGCGCGGCCCCGCCGCTGGACCCGGCCCAGGCCCCGGCACGCTGTTAAAATGCGCGCCCGATGTATTGCCCCGATGATTCCCGCCGATGACCCAACCCCGAAAAGCCCTGTCTCTGATATCCGGGGGCCTTGATTCTCTGCTCGCCACCAAGGTGATCATGGAGCAGGGCATACATGTGGAGGGGGTGAACTTCTACACCGGTTTCTGCGTCGAGGGCCATACCCACGCCATACGCCGACAGGACCAGGCCAAACCCAAGAGGAACAACGCTTTATGGGTGGCGGAGATGCTGGGGATCAAGCTCCATATCGTCGATATCGTGGACGAGTACAAAGACGTGGTTATCAACCCGGCCCACGGTTATGGCGCTAACCTCAACCCCTGTCTGGATTGCAAGATCTTCATGGTGTCCAAGGCCGTGGAACGGCTTGAGGATTGGGACTTCGACTTCATCATCACCGGCGAAGTGATCGGCCAGCGCCCGAAGTCGCAGCGCAAGGCAACCATGCCGGTGATCGCGGACCAGTCCGGTGCCGCTGACAGGCTGCTACGGCCCCTGTGTGCCCGCAATCTCGAGCCTACCCTGCCGGAACGCGCCGGTTGGGTGGACCGCGAGCGCCTCTACGATTTCTCCGGACGCTCCCGCAAACCCCAGATGGCCCTTGCCGCCGAGTTTGGTATCGAGGATTACGCTCAACCGGCTGGTGGTTGTTGCTTTCTGACTGACCCCAACTATTCGCGCAAGCTCGCCGATCTCTGGGAATTCAGGGGTGAGCGTCGCTACGAGCTCGATGACATCATGCTGCTCAAGGTGGGGCGGCACCTGCGGCCGAGGCCGAATTTCAAGATCATTCTGGGGCGCGAGGAGGGTGAAAACCGTTTCCTCGAGGGCTACCGCAAACAGTTCATCCACCTGTTGCCCGAGAGTCACGGTGGACCGCTGGTGCTCATCGACGGGCAGGCCATGAGCGAGGACGACCTGAACCTGGCGGCCCGAACCGCGGCGCGTTTCACCCAGGGGCGTGATGCCGACCAGGTTGAATTCACCCTCAAAGACCCGCTCAAGGGTACCGAACGCAGTCTCCGGGTCGTCCCCATGACAACGTCCGAAATCCCCAAGGATTGGTATCTGTGAACAGTGACGAGATCCGGGTCGATGCCCGACGCCTGCTCTGTCCCATGCCCGTAATCCGGGCTCAGGATGCTATCGCGTCGTTGGACAAAGGCACCCGCGTACGTGTTATCGCCACCGATCCGGGCGTGCTCAATGACATCCCCGCCTGGTGCCGCATCAACGGGCACGCGGTGTTGTCCAGCGAACAGCAAGACGGCGAGATCGTGATCGTGATCGAGGTGAACTGAGCATCAGACGCGGGTTTCAACCCGCCGTCTGGATGCAGGGGGCGGCCCGCTCATCCCTGCCCGGGTTCACACAGTTCCGTCAGCGGCCAGCGTGGTCGGGCCTCAATGGCGACATCGGTATGCTCGCCCGCGGCCAGACGCAGGGCGCCAGCAAACGCGATCATGGCCCCGTTATCCGTGCAGAAGGCCGGGCGCGGGTAATAAAGGTGTCCACCTGAATCCGCGGCCAGTCGGGTCAGCCGTTCCCTCAATCGGCGATTCGCGCCCACGCCACCGGCGATGACCAGGCGTTTGAGTCCGGTCTGTTCCATGGCACGGCGGCACTTGATGGCCATGACGTCGACCACGGCATCCTCGAACGCCCGGGCGATGTCCGCCTTATCGGTGTCACTGCCATCGGTTTTGGCCAGGGTATTGAGGGCGAAGGTTTTGAGTCCGGAGAAACTCAGGTCCAGACCCGGGCGATCAGTCATGGGGCGCGGGAAGCGGAAGCGTTCGGGATTGCCCTCCAGGGCAAGGCGAGCCAGCTCAGGACCTCCCGGGTAGCCCAGCCCAAGCAGTTTCGCGGTCTTGTCGAAGGCTTCGCCCACGGCGTCATCGAGGGTGTCGCCAAGGATCTCGTAGTGCCCGACCGCGCGCACCGCCACGATCATGCTGTGTCCACCCGACACGAGCAGGGCCAGGAATGGAAAGGCGGGGGCGGGGTCCTCCAGCAGCGGAGCGAGCACATGGCCTTCCATGTGGTGAACCGCCACGGCCGGAATCCCCAGTGTCCACGCCATGGCGCGGCCGACTGAAGCCCCGGTGAGCAGGGCGCCAACGAGCCCGGGACCGGCGGTGTAGGCAATGCCGTCCAGGTCCTCGCGCGCCACGCCGGATGAGCGCAGCAGGTCGTCGATCAGCGGCGTCAGCTTGCGGATGTGGTCCCTTGATGCGAGCTCCGGAACGACCCCGCCATACTCGGCATGGATGGCCTGGGTGTAGACCCGGTGTCCGATCAGGCCGCGTGTGCCGTGGTACAGCGCCGTGCCCGTCTCGTCACAGGAGGTCTCGATGCCCAGTGTGAGCAGATCCGGAAGCGGCGGTCGTGTGGGTTTGGAGTCCGACATGGCAAGCGATTGTAGCGGCGGGGCCCCGTGACGAAATCCATTGCGTAGCCTTTGCATTGGTGGCGCGACGCCATTAGACTTTGCGCCCTTTTTTCAGCCCGACTCTCGCCGCGCCCAGGCGCGCGGCGGAAATGAACCAGAGACCCGCTCTACATGCCCAGCGTCAAAATCCGCGAAAACGAGCCCTTCGAGGTCGCCCTGCGCCGCTTCAAACGTTCCTGCGAAAAGGCCGGCATCATGACCGAAGTGCGCCGCCGCGAGTTCTACGAGAAGCCCACCCAGGAGCGTAAGCGCAAGAAAGCCGCTGCCGTTAAGCGCCACGCCAAGCGCATGTCCCGCGAGATCTCCCGCCAGACCCGTCTGTACTGATCCGGTAGCTGTCGGTCCGGCCTTTCGGGCTGGATTGGATCCTGGCGAGTACGGGGTTCCGCCCGTGCCGATTGTGTTCAGGGTCCGCGGCACGCGGATCCCTATCGTGGCCAAGCCGTCCCCGCACGGTCTCTCGAGCCCCGGGTATACATCGTGAGTTCCCCTCTCAAGCAACGTCTGACCGATGACATGAAAGCCGCCATGCGCGGAGGCGACAAGCCCCGTCTGGGTGTCATCAGGCTTATTCTCGCCGCGATCAAGCAGGTCGAGGTGGACACGCGTAAGGATCTGAACGACAGCGATGTTCTCGCCGTGCTCGACAAAATGGTCAAGCAGCGACGTGATTCCTCCGAGCAGTACGGGAATGCCGGGCGTGATGACCTCAAGGCGCAGGAAGACTTCGAGATCGGTGTGCTTGAGGTCTATCTGCCTCAGCCGCTGAGCGACGGGGAACTGACCACCATCATCGATGCCGCTATCGCTGAGTCGGGCGCAGCGAGCATGAAAGAGATGGGTAAGGTCATGGGGCTGGTGAAGCCCCAGGTGCAGGGTCGCGCCGACATGGGCAAGGTAAGCGGGGCCGTGAAGGCGCGCCTGAGTGCCTGAGCGAGCTCACCTTCACTGATCGCCGTGACTGATTCCCCCCGGGCGCTGTCCTCCCGCGCCTGCCTGCTTCCGTAACGCTCTCCGCTATCATCGCCCCATGGCCGGGCGCATTCCCCACGGATTTATCGATGACCTGTTGGCGCGTGCCGACATAGTTGACGTTATCGATCGCCGCGTCCCCCTGAAAAAGGCGGGTGCCGAGTACAAGGCCTGCTGCCCGTTTCACGGCGAGAAGACACCGTCGTTCACGGTGAGTCCGGCGAAGCAGTTCTACCACTGCTTCGGCTGTGGCGCGCACGGCACGGCCATCGGCTTCCTGATGGAGTACGAGAGCCTTTCCTTTCCCGAGGCCGTGGAGGAACTGGCCAGTGCGGTGGGCGTCGAGGTCCCCCGCGAGGAAGGCGAGCGGGGCGATGACCTCAGTCACATCTACCGCTTGCTGAGTGACACGGACGCATTCTTCCGTGCCCAGTTACGCGCACCGGTCGGCCAGGCCGCCGTGGATTACCTGCGCACGCGCGGTCTGTCCGGCGATATCGCCGCACGGTTCTCCCTCGGATACGCCCCCGCGGGCTTCGACACCCTGATGCGCCATTTCCGTGGCAAGGCCTCCAAGGCCGACCTGCTCGCCGCCGGTCTGGTATCGAGCAAGGAGGACAATGGGCATGTTTATGACAAATTCCGCGATCGCGTCATGTTCCCTATCCGTGACCGACGCGGTCGGGTGGTGGGTTTCGGCGGACGTGTCATGGGTTCCGAGGGTGGTCCCAAGTACCTCAACTCCCCTGAGACCGCGGTCTTCCACAAGGGCAATGAACTCTACGGTCTGTTCGAAGCCCTCAAGGATGGGGCCCGCCCGGGTTTTCTGATTGTCGTTGAGGGCTACATGGATGTGGTTGCCCTCGCCCAGTTCGGCATCAACAACGCCGTTGCGTCCCTGGGAACCGCGGCGACTTCCCAGCAGGTGCGCCGCCTGTTCAAGACCGTGCCCCGGGTGGTGTTCTGTTTCGACGGAGACAGGGCGGGCCGCCAGGCGGCGTGGCGCGCCCTCGAGAATGCCCTGCCGGTCCTGGGGCCGGGCCACGAAGCGCGTTTCGCCTTCCTTCCTGAAGGTGAGGACCCGGACAGCCTGGTGCGCGAGGAAGGCAGTGAAGCCTTTCTTGCGCGACTGGAGCAGGCCAGGCCGATGCTTGAATACCTCTTCGATACTCTGCGCGCCGACCTTGACCTGCAGACCGTGGAAGGCCAGGCGGCGCTCACCGAGCGTGCCCGGCCACTGCTGGAGAAGGTCAGCGATGGGGTGCTGAGGGACCTTCTCGACGAACGGGTATCCAAGCTGGTCGGCCTGCGGCGCGAACGCCTGGCGCCCCGTCTGCCGCCCGCGCCCGAACCCCGCGCCCCGGCGCGCGCCTACGCCGGTTCCGTCGATCCCTCGCGCAGCCCGGTGCGGCAGGCCATCGCCCTGGTCCTCGAACAGCCTGACCTGAGTCGCCGCGTGGTGGCCCCCCGCGCCCTGGGCGAAGTACCCCGGCGTGGCATGGACCTGTTGGTGGAGATCCTTGAACTGTGCGCCCGCGAACCCCATCTCGCCACGGCGTCTCTGCTTGAGCGCTACCGCGGCCATCCGGCCCATGAAGCCCTTTGCAAGCTGGCCGCGGTGTCGCTCCCGGGCGATGCGGAGGGACGTGAAGCGGAGTACCGCGAGCTGATGGATCGTTTCTCCCAGGAACTGGTCCAGGCGCGTTGGGATGCTCTGACCGCCCGCGACGCCGCCTCCCTCACCCAGGCGGAGCGTGAGGAACTGCGTGGATTGGGAGCACGCCTCGCGGGGCTCAATCGACGCACGTGATCAGCGGCCGGGCGGTCCTGACAGCACCGGTCCGTTCTCGTCGCGAATCCCCACGACGTTGGACCGGTTGGCGAAACTTTCGTCTCTGGCACATCTCAAACGCCTGGTCTACACTGCCGGGCTATTTTGCCTTTTCAGCACCGCGTAACCGCCTCCCGGGCGGTCTCTCGCCGCTTTCACACACGGGTATCCAATGGATCAGCAACAGCAGTCGCAGCTCAAGCTCCTGATCGCCAAGGGTAAGGAGCAGGGTTACCTCACCTACGCCGAGGTCAACGACCACCTGCCCAATGACATCGTCGATCCTGATCAGATCGAAGATATCGTCAACATGATCAACGACATGGGCATCACCGTGCGCGAGGTGGCGCCTGAGGCCGACGAACTGCTGCTCAACGACAACAGCGTCACCGACAACGACGAGACCGCCGCCGAGGAGGCCGAGGCCGCTCTGGCCACCGTCGACAGCGAATTCGGCCGCACCACCGACCCGGTGCGCATGTACATGCGCGAGATGGGCACCGTCGAACTGCTCACCCGTGAAGGCGAGATTGCCATCGCCAAGCGTATTGAGGATGGCCTGGCCCAGGTCTTCTCCGCCCTGGCGCACTTCCCCCAGACCACCGGCATCCTGCTCGAGGAATACCAGCAGGTACGCGACGGCAACATGCGCCTGACCGACTTCCTCACCGGTTTCATCGACCCCGAGGCACGTGCCAACGAGCCCGCGATCCCGGTTCCCGCCGCCAAGCGGACAGAGGACGACGACGACGAGCCTGTGGATACAGGCCCTGATCCGGAAGATGCCGAGAACCGCATGTCCGGCATTGAGGCCCTGTACAAGAAGTCCATGAAGATGGCCGAGAAGAACGCCTTCAACTCCGAGAAGTGTGGCAAGCAGCGCGCGCTCATCGCCGAGGCCCTCGAGCTCATCAAGCTGACCCCGAAGATGGTGGATCGCATCTCCGTCAACCTGCGTGGCTGTGTGCGCCGGGTGCGCACCCTGGAGAAGCAGATCATGACCCTGTGCGTGGTCGAGGGCGGAATGCCGCGCAAGACCTTCATCGAGTCCTTCCCCAAGAACGAGACCGATCAGGAGTGGCTGCCCACCCTCCTGTCCAAGCGCCCGAAGTGGGCCAAGACCATGCGTCCGCACCAGGAAGAGGTTGCCAAACTGCAGGGTAAGCTCAAGCAGATCGAGGACGAGACCCGCCTGCATATCCACCAGATCAAGGAGATCAACCGCAAGATGTCCATCGGCG
>JBMYTL010000030.1:0-30844 GCA_049604295.1 Gammaproteobacteria bacterium | reverse complement strand
AGGCCTCGACGGGTTCGCAGACCTGTTTCAGGCGCGGGTCCGGGTATTCAATGATGTCGAGAACAGCCATCAGCCCACCAGGGTCTCGATGGCTTCAACGCGCAGGTCGAGGTCGTCCAGACCCGCCTGTTTCAGGGCGGCCTCGACCGCATCCTCGTCGCGCGTACAGTTGCCCTCGATGTGCAGCACGTAGATGGGGTTGTCGGCGCTGCCACCCACGTCGGACTCCAAATCGAGAATATTGAAGCCCTGCTCGGCGAGCATGCCGGTGACCCGCGCCACGATGCCGGGCTGATCGGCGCCGGACACGGTGATGCGCAGGTTGGGCTCCAGGTGACTGTGCAGGCTGCCGGTGATGGGCGAGACGTGGATATGTAGGGAGGGGTCGTCCAGCGCCTCAGCAACGGCCGTCTCCAGCTCGGTCTGGGTCACATCCGCACTGGCCATCAGCATGACCGTGAAATTGCCACCGAGGCGCATCATGGAGGCCTCACCCAGTTCCCCGCCCAGGTCCCATATGGCCTGGGTCATGGCGGCGACGATTCCGGGGCGGTCGGAGCCGGCCAGGGAGAGCATGTACCAATGGGCTGACATGGATGGACCCTCGTGATGATCATTCAACGGCATGTGTTCAAAGCAGCCGGGACGGTACGCCATGTCCCCGGCCGACGCCACGTGCCCGCCCCGTGCTCAGTTCCCCGCGTCGATCCAGGCCAGGCTGGCCATGCGACCGGTCGTCCCATCCCGCCGGTAGGAGAAGAACCTGCGCTCATCGCTGAAGGTACAGAACCCCCCACCGGATACAGCCTCCACACCCGCCCGCTGCAGACGTTGGCGCGCGAGCGTGTAGAGGTCGGCCATCCACTTGCCCGCCTGGGCTCCGGGACGAAAGGCCTCAGCCGCTTGCGGGTCGGTCCGGATGAATTCCGCACGCACCTCGTCACCCACCTCGAAGGCGTCGGGGCCGATTGCCGGCCCCATCCACGCCAGCAGGTCCGCCGCCGGCACCCCCATGGCCGCCACCGTGCGCTCCAGCACCCCGGCGGCCAGCCCCCGCCAACCGGCATGGGCCGCGCCGACGTGGTGTCCCGCGCGATCGCAGAACAGCACGGGCAGGCAATCGGCCGTCATGACCACGCACACGGCACCGGGGCGGTGCGCGACACTGGCATCGGCGCAGATGGGGGTTTCGGCGAGTGCGCTTTCGGGCGTGCCCGCATCGACGGCCCGCACCCCGTGGACCTGCTGGAGCCAAACGGGCGTCCGGGGCAGTTTCAACGCCCGTTCCACGGCCAAGCGGTTGCGCGCGACGGCTTGCGGATCGTCGCCCATGTGATCGCCCAGGTTGAGGCTGTCGAAAGGCGCCTGGCTGGTCCCCCCGCGGCGGGTGGTACAGAGCCCATGCACACCGACCGGCGCGGGCCAATCGGCCGCGACGAATCCGGGTATCGAATCAACACCATTCATTCAGAAATCTCACGCACGTGGCCGAGCAGCCCTGCCATATCGTCGGGCAGGGGAGCGTCCCAGGCATGAACCTGTCCATCCTCCGGATGCCGGAAGGACAAACGCGTGGCATGCAGGGCCTGGCGCGGGAACCCGGCCAGAAGCGCCCGCATCCGCTCGCCGATGCCCGCGGGTACCCGTTGCCGCCCCCCGTACACGCGATCTCCCACCAGGGGATGACGGATGTGCGCCATGTGCACACGGATCTGGTGGGTTCGCCCTGTCTCGAGGTTCACCCGCAAAAGGGTGTGGTGCTGAAAACGCTCCTCGATACGGTAGTGGGTCACCGCGTGTTTGCCCCCCGGGGTCACCGCCATGCGCTTGCGGTCGGTGCCGTGGCGGCCAATCGGCGCCTCCACGGTACCGCCCCCGGTAAGACACCCCTCCGCCAGAGCCAGGTATTCGCGCTGCACATCGTGAACCTGGAGCATCGCCACCAGAGCGGCATGCGCCTTGAGCGTACGCGCCACGACCATGAGCCCCGTGGTGTCCTTATCCAGGCGATGAACCACACCCGCACGCGGCACCTGGGCCAGGGCCGGATCGTGATGCAGGAGGCCATTCACCAGCGTTCCGGACCAATTGCCCGCGGCGGGGTGAACAACCAGACCGGCGGGCTTGTTGATGACGAACAGGGCCTCGTCGGCATGGACGATATCCAGATCCATGGGCTCGGGAGCCCAGTCGACGTCATCGCCCGAGGGGGCATCGAAATCCACGTCCAGGCGTTCGCCCCCGAGGACCCTGTACTTGGGGGCCTGGTTACCGCCGTCCACCTGTACCCTGCCATCGCGGATCCAGGTAGTGATCCGGCTACGGGAATAGTCCGGGAACAAGGCGACCAGGACCTGGTCCAGGCGCTTGCCGGCAAGTTCGGGGGGGATGAAGAGGCTCATGGCGGCGTACGGTATCAAAAGCCATCCGCGCTTCGCGTATTTGTGTGCTGCTTATGGAAAGCACCCCCGCCTCGCCCTGAACCACGGCGATGACGCGGGTCCTCGCAAAGGGGGCTGCGGCCAGCTCACGCCCGTGACACGCTCCGCTACCGCACCTTGATTCTCCCTCCTGTGCGCCTGTCCCTGGGCCATGGCGGCGCTCGCGGATTGATTCGGTTGGGGCCTTCAAGGGAGAATCCCGCCTCTTCCGACGTTGACGGCCCAACCGAATGATTCATCCCCTCCGCCTGCTGCCCCTGATCGCCGCCCTGTTGGTTTCCGGTTGCGGCCTTCTCCCCGACGCCGAAGACGAAACCAAGGGCTGGTCCCAGCAACGCCTGTTCGGCGCCATGAAGGAGGCCCTGGACGATCAACGCTGGGAGGACTGCGGCAACTACGGCGGCAAGCTTCTAGCCCGTTACCCCTTTGGCCGCATGGCCCAGCAGTCCTTCCTCGACAAGGCCTATTGTCACTACAAGGGTCAGGAGCCTGACGCGGGCCTCGCCACCCTGGACCGCTTCTTCAAGTCCTATCCCCGGCACCCCTATGCGGACTACGCCTACTACCTGCGCGGCGTGATCAACTTCAACCGCGGCCGTGGCCTGTTGCAGCGCTATCTCAACTTCGATGAATCCCAGCGCGACCCGGGAGCCGCCATCGATTCGTTCTACGATTTCGAGAAGGTTGTCACCCGGTTCCCCGACAGCCGCTACGCCGAGGACTCCCGCCTGCGCATGCTCTACCTGCGCAACAACCTGGCGGAGTACGAGGTTGCGGTCGCCGATTGGTACATGCGCCGCCAGGCCTACCTCGCGGCGGCGAACCGTGCCAAGACCGTGGTCGAGAACTACCAGCGCACCCCGCACCAGGAACAGGCCCTGCAACTGATGATCGCGGCCTATGACGCCCTCGGCCTGGAAGACCTCAAGGCCGACAGCGTGCGGGTGCTGAAGCGGAACTTCCCCAATGCCGACCCGGGTGCCTACTCGACGGAAGAACCTTCGATCTGGAAGTCGCTGAACTTCCTGTTCGACGACAAGGAGATCTGAAGCGCCTGCATCAGGCGCTGTTGGCCACACCGTGGGGCACGTGCCCGGTGGCCACGTGTTCGCGTGCCGACTCGCAGTGGGTGCGCTGGTCGTCGAAGAAGATATCCGCGTTGAACGCCTTGAGGAATGCGGATTTATCCAACCCACCGAGGAAGAATGCCTCGTCGATCCGCACCCCCCACTGCCTCAGGGTCAGGATCACGCGCTTGTGTGCGGGCGCACCGCGCGCGGTGACCAGGGCCGTACGGATGGGTGATTGTTCGGGCGGATAGTCCGCCTGAATGCGATGCAGGGCCTCCAGGAATGCCTTGAAAGGCCCCCCGCTGAGCGGCTTTGCGGCGGAGCGTGTCTCGGACTCCGAGAAGGCATGCAGGCCATCTGCCTTGTAGATCCGCTCCGCCTCATCACTGAAGATCACCGCGTCACCGTCAAAGGCGATGCGCAACTGACCACTGGCGGATTCACCACGGGCCGACGGCAGGATGGTGGCGGCGGCGTATCCATCATCGAGGGCGAGTCGGACATCATCCTGATTGGACGACAGGAACAGCGTCGTCCCGAAGGGTTTGACGTAGGTGTAGGGCCGTTTGCCGTTGGTGAAGGCGGCGCGGATGATGTTCAGCCCGTAATGCTCGATGGAATTGAAGATGCGTAGCCCCGAATCGGCTGAGTTACGCGACAGCAGGATCACCTCGACCCTCGGGTGCTGCTCGTGACCTTCGTTGAGGGCAAGGAACTTCTGCACCATGTTGAAGGCCACCCCGGGTTTGAGGATGTCGTTCTCATGGGCGATCTGGTACGCGCAATAGGCGGCGAGGCCTTGTTCCTCGTACAGATCGTTCTCCTCACTGAGGTCGAACAGGGCCCGCGATGAAATCGCGATGACCATGGTGTCCGGATCATTGGCAGCCATGTTTTTTCCTGGCACGGGCTGGAGACATAGAGGCGATTATGCCCGCCCGGTCAATTCCCGCCATGCCCCCATAAGCGGGAAATACAGCGCCAGGCGCACCTGCTGCTCACCCAGGGCGAGGAACATACGCTCGTAGAGTCGCAGTTGATCGGCGTAGCGATCCATCTCGTTGTCGAGGAATGCCTCACGATCCGAGCCCCGGTGTTCACCGGTCTTGTAGTCCACAACCCAGCGCACGCCATCCTCCACGAAGGTGCGATCCACGACACCCGCGATCACTCGCCCCTCCTCGATGAGACTCAGGGGCAGTTCGCACGCCGCGTCGTCATGCGGGCCGAGGATCCAGCGGCCACGCTCGCAGGACAGGGTCTGTTCGAGGGCGCGGGTAACGCGCTCGCAGGCCCTGTCCAGGTCCCGCTCAGCCACGCCGAGGGTCAGCAACATGGCCCGAAAGCCGGGCCGGGCCCCCTTTATGACCACATCGTCCCAGCGCTCCAGCCCCTGCTCCGCCACCGCCTGCAGATACCGATGCACCACCGAGCCGACGTGCCGGGCCATGGGACTCGCCCAATCGAAATCCGGTCCCTCCACGTCACCGCCACGCTCCGTGTCCTCACGGGAATGCTCGCGGGAAAGGGGCGGCGCGGGTGGATCGGGCAGACGCCAATCCACGCTCAACCTGCGCAGCGGCGGCACCTCCACCTCAGCGTCCGACTTCGCTTCCGGATCGGGATCGAATTCATCCAGGGCTGCCGCGAAGTGCGCTTCCACGTCAGTCCACAACCTGGCAAGCATGGAGCGCGAATCGGGGGCACGCAGTGTCGGTTCGCCCTCCTTGTCAAAACGGATGGTCGCATGACCGAGCAGGTGCAGCCGATCACGCGCACGGGTGCAGGCAACGTACAGGAGGCGACCGTCCTCCATGGCCCGGGCACGTGCCTGAACCGACCCCAGGTAGGCATTGATGGCATCGGGCTCGGGTTCATCATCGCCGCGGATGGGCGCCAGAATCAGGCCCGCCGGGCCTTCGTCTTGCTCCTGCCATTGCATGAGAGCGGGACGGTCATTGGGGGGTTTGCGATCCAGACCCGGCAGAATGACCGTATCGAACTCCAGCCCCTTGGCCTTGTGCAGGGTCAGAAGATGGACCCGCCCACCGGGGTCCGCGGGGGCGAAAAGCTCCGCCAGCCGGGCCTCGAAGGCGGCCAGATCAGCAAGTTCACCCGCCTGCTCCATGCGATCGAGCAGATTGATGAAGGCCTCGGCCTCGCGACGCTCCGGGGCTTGAATACAGGCCGGACCGCCCAGGCGTAGCCAAAGGTCCTCCACGCGCTCGGACAGTCGCCCACGCTGCCGTTGTGAAACCGCGTGGGCCAACAGCGGCCCGACCCGGGCCATGCGTGCCTGCCCATCCGCGCTGAGGTCGGCCAGAAGGTCTTCTGATCCCACGCTCGCCAGCACCGAGGTCCCGCGGTGGTCCGCCACACGCTGGAGGTCGGCGAGACTGAGGCCGCACCAGGGCGCCCGCAGAAGCGCAAACCAGGCAATGCGATCGGCGGGATGACGCAATGCCCGGGTGATGGACAACAGGTCACGCACTACGCGGCGATCGGCCAGGGGATCGATGTCCGTGGCCTGAAAGGCGATACCGGACTCCCCCAGGGCATTGACGATGGCGGGCAGGTGGGATCGCGCCTTGACCAGAATGGCCACGCTCTCCGTCGCACTTCGATCCAGGGCATCACGAACCAGCGCCACCACCCGGGCGGCCTCGGCCGCTTCGTCCCGGGCCTCACCGACGAACGGGTGGATCCGGACCGCCGCCGAATCCGCCCCGTTCCCTGCCGCCCCTTTGGCCCCGTCGCGCGCGGCGTACGACATGCTGTAGGGAACGGCCCCGGTGAGCCGATCGGGACGGGGCGGCAACACCTGCGCGAACACGTCATTGATCCAGTCCACGACGCCCGCCCGCGACCGGAAGTTGCGACGCAGCCTCAGGGGCTCCAGGGCCACCGGATCCACGCCCTGGGCCCATGCCTTGAGGAACAGGCCGACGTCCGCCTCACGGAAGCGGTAGATGGACTGCATGGGGTCACCCACCAGGAACAGGGTGCGCCCGTCGCCGGGCTCCCATCCGGCCAGCAGGCGCCCCAGCAACTGGAACTGCGTCCAGGACGTATCCTGAAACTCGTCCATGAGGATGTGCTGTATGCGATGGTCGAGGCTCAGAGCGAGGTCCGTGGGTGCATCAGGATCACCCAGGGCGCGCAGCGCCCCCTGGCTGTACTCGATGAAATCCGCCTGTCCGTGGGCCTGAAAGACCAGGTGCAGCTCCGCGACGGCCACCGGCAGGACCTGGAACAGCGCCTGCAGAACGGACCATTGGCGGTCGCTGAAGCATGGACTGGGCAATCGGGCGGTGCGTTGCAGGGCCTCCAGCAACCCGGGTGTGGCGGCCAAGCGGGCCACCAGGGCCTTGAACTCCTCCTTGCGCGCCTTGGCGACCGCCTTGCCCTCGCTGCAATCGGTCGGGAAGCCGTGTCGTTTGTCGACCGCGCCGCGGAACCCCTTCGCACCCTGAACCGTAAGCAGGTGGATCACGTCCCACCAGGCATCCAGGTGCGCGGCCGTGGGGCGTGGGAAATCCCGCCAGCCGGACGCTTCGCCCAGGGCGGCATAAGTGCCGTCGTCGAGATTACCCGCAGCATAACGGGCCGCGGCGAGGATAGCCGCGCGTTGCTGCCGTGGCAGCAGCTCATCCAGTTCGCGCAGCCCGGCCTCGACGGCCATCCCCAGGGCCTCCTCCAGGCCTGCACGCAATTCATCCGGTGCCAGTGCACCCCGCACCACATGCCGTAACCACTGGTCGCGGCGCGCGTACATGGCGCAGAGCAGGTCGGACAGCGAGGCGATGTTGTTGCCCCGATGGAGCATAAGGCGGGATAGGGGTTCGAGAACCGGGTCCTGGTCCGCATCGGGCTCCAGAACGCGACGGAACACCGCGCGCGCCGCTTCCCGGTACAGGGGCATGGCATTGTCCACCGGCTCCGGCGCCTGCCCCAGCTGCGACAACCAGGGCATACGGCGCACCAGGTTGGCGCAGAAGCTGTCCACGGTCTGCAGGCGCAAGCGCGCCGGGTGTTGCGTCAGTGCCCAGCCCTGATCGCGGTCTCGCGCCATGGCCGCGCGGGCCAGGCGCCAGGTCAGCCGTGCATGCTCCTCCGGGGGCTCGGGCCCGTCACTTTCCTCCAGGGCGCGCACGAGGCGCGCACGCATCTCCGCCGCCGCCTTACGGGTGAAGGTGATGGCAAGGATCTCCTCCGGGGCATTCACCCGCGCCAGCAGCACGAGGATTCTCTGAATCAGAAGTTCCGTCTTTCCCGAACCGGCGGGTGCCTGAACGATGAAGGACCCCGCCGGGTCCAGCGCCCGCTCCCTGGACGCGATGTCCTCAGCCAGTTCGGGGGCCGGTTCGGGGGTCATTCCGCGCTCGTCTGGCAACGACCCGCGTTACCGGAACAGGCCAGTTCCCGGGTGATATCCGCTTCGGTCAGGGCGTCGAAATCGGACGTGCCGAAGGTGGTCACCACCCCCGCCATCTCGTAGAACGAGAACCCCTGGGTCCAGGGCGATTGCTGGTAGTGCCCTTGCTGGCGTCTCGCAAGGATATACAGGCGTCCGGGGCGGTAGATGGCGTTGTAGGTAATCCCCTTATCGTGCAGGTCGGCGATGCGGCGCCAGGCCTCGGTGTCATCGGTGAACACCTCGCAGGGGCTGGGATAGGCCGTGTCGCCCCCGTTGTGACGCCACAGCGGTGATTCCACGGGCATGGGTTCATCGCGCAGGAACATCTGGAAATGCAGGTGGTTCACCGAGGCATAGGCGCCGTAGGCGTTGTAGCCGAGTGACACACCGGGCAGGGTCGCCCCCAGTCGATCAATGACGGACCAGACATAGTGATGATCGCGCTCGATCAACAATTGCGGCTGCTCGGCCTCGCGGTCCGGGACCAGCAGACCGTGCAAGGGCGCGAAGGGAAACTTGTTGAACAGCAACTCCACCTCGCGCCCGAGCAGGGCACCGGACCAGAACACCTCTTTACGCAGGAACGGCTTGTTGAAGTGAAAACCATCGCGGTTGAACGGACGTGAGATGCCGTCAACGCGCACATTGGCCATGCGCTTGGGTCGGAACGAGCGCATGGGATTGAACTGTAGCTCCCAGGTCCCGGCTCGGCGGCGACGGGTTCCCTTCAGGCCATCGCGGCCCACGGCAAGCAGTTTGAGAAACACCAGCAGGTCATCATCCGCATCGGCAATGGTCATGCCCTCGGCCAGGGCTTCCCGGTAACGGGCCGCCAACACGGCGAAGCGTTCATCCAACGCAGTGTTGAGCACTTTCTGGCAACGCTCGTCGAATGCGGCGTTCGCCTGAACCAGGATGAACACCCCAAGGCCCTCATGGGCCTCCAGAAGCCCGAGGAGCCCGCTCTCAAATTCCTGCCGGAACCGTTCTGGCGCATCGAACACGTCGGGTATTGGCTGCATGTCGTTTGATCTCCGGACGGGGAGCGGCGCGATGCGCCACGGGGTTCATTGCGCGAGCCGACCATCATGGGGCTTCCGCGCCGGATGCTGAATGACGTTGTCGTGGTGAGCAGCGGTATTGTCATGCGCGGCCGAATCAGCGCGGGGAGACGACAACGGGCACGCCCACCGGGTGCGTTTCGTCAGCCAGGCTCGACAAATAGCGGAGTTGCCCCGCTTCACCGGTAACTCTCAGCCCGGAGGCCACTTCATCAAACGACCACCCAGCAGGTGCAGGTGTATGTGATAGACCGACTGCAGTGCGTCCTCGCCGCAATTCATAGTCACCCGGTACCCGGAGTCCTTGATGCCCTGCTCCTCGGCGATGGTCTGGGCCGCCGTGAACAGGCGGCCGACAAGGGCCTCGTGAGCGGGTTCGATGTGGTTGATGGTGGATATGTGGGTCTTTGGAATCACCAGCACATGTACCGGCGCCTGGGGATTGATGTCGCGAAAACCATAGACCCGATCATCCTCGTACACTTTCTCGCTGGGCACCCGCCCTTCGATGATTGCGCAAAACAGGCAATCGTGTTCCGTACTCATGGGTATCTCCTCGGCCCAAGGGGCCGCAACGGGTTCAGATTTCGCGCCGACCGGCAAAGGCGTGGGACAGGGTCTCACCGTCCACGAACTCAAGCTCCCCCCCCAGCGGTATCCCATGGGCGAGTCGCGTCGGACGCACTGAGTGGCGACGGGCCATCTCGGACAGATAGTGGGCGGTCGCCTCGCCCTCGACGGTCGGATTGGTGGCGATGATCAACTCCTCCACGCCCCCTTCGGCCAGCCGTTGTTCCAACTGTTCCAGGCCCAGTTCCCGGGGCCCAATACCATCGAGGGGAGACAGTCGCCCCATGAGCACGAAGTAGCGCCCGGAGAACGCCGCGGTCTTTTCCATGGCGGTGACATCGGAGGGGCTTTCCACCACGCACAACTGCGCGTCCGAGCGGCTGCCGTTGGCGCATACCGGACACAGTGGCGCCTCCGTGAGGGTCCGACAGCGCTGGCAGTTTCCGACGTTCTCCACCGCTTCACGCAGTACGTCGGACAGATGCAGCGCGGCCTCACGCTGGCGCTCCAGGAGGTGAAACGCCATACGTTGGGCCGATTTCGGACCGACGCCGGGCAATACCCGGAAGGCTTCGATCAGGCGTCCGATCAGGGGCGAATACGACATGGCCGAATCGTCTCGATCAGAACGGCAGGTTCATTCCCGGGGGCAGCATGCCGGACATGCGCTCCTGGGTTGCGGCCTCCACTTTCTTGACGCCATCGTTCATGGCGGCGGCGATGAGGTCTTCCAACATGTCCTTGTCGTCACCCACCAGGCTGTCGTCGATGGTCACCGAACGTACCTCGTGTTTGCCGGTGAGCACCACGCGCACCAGCCCGCCACCGGCCTCCCCGGTGACTTCCATCTGGGCCATTTCCTCCTGGGCCTTCTGCATTTCCTGCTGCATCTTCTGGGCCTGTTTCATCAGGCCGCCTAAACCACCTTTCATGGGTTCATGCCTCTCGCGTTTGCCCCGGTCGGGGCATCAGTCAATCGATGGGTACGATGGAATCAGGGACCACGGTGGCGTCGAAAGTCTCCACCATGGCCTTGACGTTGGGATCACTGTAAATGGCCTCGCGGGCCTGTTGCATGCGCTCGTCACGCTCACGCCCCCGGCGCTGGGCGACCGTTTCACCCGGGCCGGAGCCGACGGGCGCCGATTGCGCATCCGTCGTGATGAAACGCAGTTGGACCGGACGCCCCATGTGATGGGACAGGGCCTCGCCGAACCGACGCACGGCGGCATCGCCTTTGAGGTGATCGTGTCCGGGTTCCATGGCCAGTGTCAGCTTGTCGCCCTCCACCGCCACGCGCGTGCAGTTGTTGGCCAGCTCCGCCGCCATGCCGCGCAGGTCGAGCGCGGTGACGATGGCGTGCCAATCCCCCGAATCGTTCGCCGCAACATCGTCGGGCACAGGATCCGAATGTTCGGGGGCTGACCGCTGTGGGCCAGAGTGCTGTGGACCTGAGTGCTGTGGACCTGAGTGTTCCAGACCATACCGCTCGGGACCCAACTGCGCTGGGTCTGCCCCTTTCGCCATCCGGGCATTCGGCCGACCACCGCTGGGCGGTTCCGGCTCCCCCCATGGAGGCGGCTCCTCCATCGGGGGCGGCTCGCCCGGCATGCCTTCATCCGGGGATAACGCCGGCGACCGGGTACGCCTTGAAGCCACGGTCGGGGAATGACCGGAGCCCGTGCCGTGCCGTTCCTGTCCGCTGGCCTGGGTGGCGGGCGCGGACGGTGGGTCCACGGGGTGTCGCGTCGTGGTCGCTGACGCCCCGCCCCGTCCCTGCTGAGCGCCCCGATCATGACCGGCGGCCTGGGAACGCTTGGGGGTGGCAACACCCGAACCCTGATCTCCGGGCGCCGCCGCTCCGTCATCCGCTCCGTCATCGGGCCTGAAAGCGAGCATGCGTAGCATGATCATCTCGAAACCGGCCCGTTCATCGGGCGCATGGGGCAGGTCGCGGCGGCCGTTCAAAGCGATCTGGTAATAGAGCTGGACCGCCTCCGCACTGAGACGCGCGGCAAGATCGACGATGACCTCGCGGTCATCCCAATCATCAGGGGCGGCATCGGGGACGGCCTGGACGACGGCCGCGCGCTGCAACAGGCCGATGAGCTCGGCCAACACCGAGCCATAGTGAGGCACCTGCTGGGCCAGGTTGTCGACCGCCGCGAGCAATGCGGGCCCGTCTCCGGCGGCCACGGCATTGATCAACTCATGGATGTGATCGCGACCGATCGAACCGAGCATGCCGTCAACGCCTTCGCGGGTCACGGTGCCGTCGCTGAAGGCGATGGCCTGATCCAGCAATGTCAGCCCATCACGCATGGAGCCATCCGCCGCCCGCGCGAGGGCATTCAGGGCAGCCGGCTCGTGGGCAACCCCCTCCTCTTCGAGGATATGGCCGAGGTGATCCGCGATCAGGCGCATGGGCAGACGCTTGAGATTGAATTGCAGACAACGGGACAACACAGTCGGCAGGAGCTTCTGCGGATCAGTGGTCGCGAGCAGGAACTTCACGTGCGGCGGTGGCTCTTCCAGGGTCTTCAAAAGGGCATTGAAGCTGTGGGTGGAGAGCATGTGCACCTCGTCGATCAGGTACACCTTGAAGCGGCCACTGGATGGTGCGTACTGCACGTTGTCCAGCAGCTCCCTCATGTTATCGACACCGGTGCGGGAGGCGGCGTCGATTTCCATCAGGTCGATGAAGCGCCCCGCATCGATGGCCGTGCAGCTCTCACAGCGACCGCAGGGCTCGGAGGTGACACCCTGTTCGCAATTCAGGGCCTTGGCGAAAATACGCGCGACGGTGGTCTTGCCCACACCGCGGGTACCCGTGAACAGAAAGGCATGGTGTACGCGGTCCTGGTCCAGGGCATTGGTGAGCGCGCGCACCACGTGATCCTGCCCCTCCAAGGTGGAGAAGGTGCGTGGGCGCCATTTGCGCGCCAGGACTTCGTAGCTCATTGAATGGGGCCCGGGACCGGAAACGAGGGGCGATTATAACGACGCGCCCGCACCCTTGCGGAACGATTCACCCGGCTGGACAGACGGCTTTCGCTTGCCACGCAATACTCGCCCGGCCTCGGGATGCATGGGCACGGATCGGGATTCAGATCATCCCTGTTGGGGCCGTGCGTGCCGCGATTGTCGTGGGTCGGCAGTGAGCGCCGGATCGGCGCTGCACCGCTGGTACGGGACGGGGCCGCGGGGACCGCGATTCTCAGGTGAGGATGTGGCCATGAGCGGCCACAACCGATAAGGGAGGCAACCCCCGCCAGCCGAACCCCGGCGCACGCATCAACCGCTACCGTTGCTCCCTTCCGGGCCTGGCGGGGTTTACGGTCTATCGTCGCGGGAAACCAGCGGAGGTCACCATTGACTGGGGCGTTTCGCACGGTGGGCAGCCGCCGTTGCGGCGTGTTCATGGCTGCCTGCGCTCGACACGACCGCCGATGACGACAGCCGGAGGCGCCCGGGAAACGCGAGGGCGCGGATTCTCGCACAACCGGGGGCCATGAAGGAACACGCCCGGTGAAGATCGGTTTCAATAAAGATCCAGGGCCAACTGTCCTGATCCATGGCGACGGCACTTGATGATGTCCAGCGTCACGCCCCGCTCGCGCGGTTGCAGACGCAGGCGCAGCGCCGCCGGGGAGGCCCTGCGGATCGCCCGCCCGGACTGGAACACGATACCCCAGCAGTCACCACTGCCCGCCGCCACCTGCAGGCGGCGCAGGGCACGCTCGTCCAGCAGACCGGGCCAGGCCAGGACCGCGCTGCAGGTGCCCGAGCGCAAAGCCTGTTCCAACGCCCAGAGTGTGTCCTCCGGGGTCTTGGGGCGCACGATGAGCACCCGGGACGGATCGACCCCCCGACGAACCAACTCCGGGGCATAGGGCACATAGGGGGGAGCGACCCAGGCGATCCAGCGGGACTGCTCGCTGAGCTGCGCCAGGGCAGGCATCAGCAGGCTCAATTCACCCAGACCTTCGCCATCCACCAGCACCTCGGTGAGTGCGCCCCGGGGCCACCCCCCGATCTGCCGGTCCAGGTCTCCAAAGCCGGTGGATACGGTCTGATCCACGGCGGGTAACACCGCCTGCCCACGCCACACATCGGGACGCGCCAGGACATCGTCAAGCACGGCGCTCATAGTGCGTCTCCCTTGCGTACCACACCTACACCCAGGCCCTCGATTTCGAGGCTCTGCTCACGCAGGTCCACGCAAATGGGCTCGAAATCCGGGTTCTCGGGCAGCAACCGGACAACATGCCCCTGGCGCTGAAAACGCTTGACGGTGACCTCGTCCTCGATGCGGGCCACCACGATCTGCCCCTCGTGGACATCCTGCGTGCCATGTACGGCCAGCAGATCACCATCGAGGATACCGGCGTCGCGCATACTCAGGCCGCGAACACGTAGGAAGTAGTCGGCACGGGGATGGAAGGTATCGGGACTGACACCCACGTAATCCTCAATGTTCTGTTCGGCCAGGATGGGGTCGCCCGCCGCCACACGCCCCACCAGGGGGATGCCCTCGGGTTCGTCCCGCAGGAGCCGGATGCCCCGTGACGTGCCGCCATGCAACTCGATCGCACCCTTGCGGGCCAGGGTGCGCAGGTGCTCCTCGGCGGCATTGGGCGACTTGAAGCCCAGGCCTTCACAGATCTCGGCCCGGGTGGGCGGTAGATTGTGTTCCTGCATGAAATCCCGGATGAAGCGGTAGACCCGCTCCTGCCTGTTGGTCAGTTGCATGACATCACCTCCAAAGATGCTGTCAATATATACAGGGATTTACTGAATGCAAGTTCAGTAAACGAACCAATGGCGAGGGATAACCCAAGGGCCCTATGGCTCCATCGCCCGGGGCATAGATAATCAGCTCAGGTCCATGGATGGCCGAACTGCCACAGGATCAACGCCTTACCCCCAATCGCGCACCTGAACCATGAGCTTCTTCGACTGGATCAAAGACCATCTGGGCCGTTCCACGGACGACGCTCCCGCCGACGCATCGGAGGGCGTTGATCGCCTGCTTGATGAGCTGACCGGTCAGGAAGTGCAGGTGGACCTCGTGAGCGACGTGCTGGACCCCGGCACGACGGCCATGATGACCGCGCGCCAGGGCGGTCTCGATATGCGCTTGATCTCCGCGTCAGCGCAGGCCGCCATCGTTCCGGGTACGCCGCTCCAGGTTCACGCGCGGATGGGTGGCATGAGTATTCACTTCGAAACCCGGATCGAATCCCGCAACGGCAACGCCCTGCGCACCCCCCTGCCGGACGACGTGGAGTTCCGCCAACTGCGGCGTCAGAACAGGACCAGCATCGACGGGCCGGACGGGATGGCCGTCTACCAGCTGGCTGGCGACAGTGAGACCCGCACCATGCAGGCCCGCGTGCGGGATGTCTCCATGGGCGGCATCGGTCTGAGTCTGGACGGCGACAGCACGATCAAGCCCGGGGACCGTCTCGATGACGTGGTCATCAACCTCCCCGACGGCAAGCAGATCTCAGGCAGCCTGGAGATACGCCATACCCGCAACGAGGACGAAACCACCCTTGTCGGCGGGCTGTTCCGCGAGAACGGCAATGAGGACGGCAATGACCTGGCCAGCATCGTCAACATGCTGTCCGAGGACCCCGACAAGGAAGGCCGCTAGTGTGGTGCGCCGAAACAGATGGGGTCGTTACAAGTGCCAAGTAGGTTGGCGCACCACACTATGAGGACGTGGGCGCCGCGACTCAGGTACCTCTGATCCAACGTCGCCAATCCGCCCGCTCATCCACATCCCAGAGCATCGGCATCATGCGACAGCTGTATCCCGCCGCCCGCACCCGGCCGTGGGTCTGGGCCATGACCCGGGATCCACCCCAGGAAACACCCCGGAAGACCGTTCCCGGGGCCCTTCGCCCGCCCACGGCGACATACCCCCCATCCTCCGCGGGCACGAACACGAGCCGGTGGTGATCCAGCGCGTCCAGGGCCGAGCGCAGGACACCCGGGGTGAACACCGGACAGTCACTGCCCACCAGTATCACCGGGCGCTCATTGAAACGGCGGAAAACGCCCAACATACGTTGCCCCAGGTCGCCCCGTCCCTGTCGCACCAGGCGTAGCCCGGGCCAACGCCGTTGCAGTCGGCGAAACACGTGGTGATGGCCGTCCGGGGTTGCCGCCAACACGACATCCACCCCTACACCCATCGCCGCGGCGATCGTTGTCTCCAGCAGCGCGACATGAACGGAACAGGCCCGACGGGCGCCTATGGATCGGGCCAGGCGTGTCTTCACCCGACCGGGAACCGGGGCGCGCGCCATGATCACGATACATGGCCTCTGCCCACCCTGGGCGAGCGCAGTGGCATTCACGCGCCTGACCCAACCACCACCAGCCCACCCCCCATCAGCGATACCACCGCGACAACCGCCGGGGGCTGACACCGACCCAATAGGCAAAGCGCAGCCACCACATCAGCATGATCGTGCGCAGCACCCCGTCGCGTTCCCAGCGGCGGGCCGAGGTCAGCACCCGGCTGGTCACACAGGCCGGCGACGCGTGGCGACGCAGGCGTTTGCTGAGGGCCACATCTTCCATGAGCGCAATATCCGGGAAACCGCCCACCTGCTCGAACAGATCACGCCGCACGAACAGGGCCTGGTCCCCGGTGGCCACCGCGGTTATGCACGAACGCAGGTTCATCAGGCGCTCCACGAGCCGCAACAACGGGTGAGCACCATCCAGACGTACATCGAAACGCCCCCAGGGCGCCCGCCGCAGCGCCTCCACCAAGCGCAGCGCAGCGTCGGGCGGCACACGCGTATCCGCATGCAGGAACCAGAACACATCACCCGAGGCCTGCCGCGCCCCCGCATTCAACTGCGGTGCACGCCCCCGCGCGCCAGTCACCACACGGGCTCCTTGCGAGCGCGCGATATCCGCCGTGCCATCCATGCTGCCCGCGTCGACAACGATGATCTCCAGGTCCGCCGCCAGGCGCCGCAGCGAGGCCAGAGTCCCGGACAGAACGGCGGCTTCATTCAGTACCGGAATGATGACGGAGACGGACATGAAAACGGCAATCGCTGGACAGTGGCTCAGAAGCGGAACCCGTTATACACTCCCGCCCCCTCGGGGCCGTAGCTCAGTTGGGAGAGCGTAGCGTTCGCAATGCTAAGGTCAGGGGTTCGATCCCCCTCGGCTCCACCAAAACATCGTTCACCGGCATCCGGTGACATCCATGAAGCCCGCGTCACTGCGGGCTTTTTTATGCCTGAAGGGTCCAAGGCAGTCCAAGGAAGATCGGTGGCATCTTAGCGGCATTGGGGGCATATTTGGTGGCACACCCCTCCCACTGGGGGCACAAGCCCTCGCGGAGTCCGTGCGATGCCCCTGACTGACAGAGCCGTCAAGGCGGCCAAACCTGGTGAAAAGCCCCGCAAGATCTCCGATTCGGGTGGCCTGTACATCGAGGTACATCCCAATGGAAGCAAGTACTGGCGCTTGAAATACCGGTACCAGGGACGAGAGAAACGCCTTGCTCTGGGGGTCTACCCATTGATCACCCTCGCCCAGGCCAGGTCGAAGCGCGACGACGCAAAGCGCCTCCTTTCCGATGGCATCGATCCCAGCGTCGCGAAGAAAGCGGCGAAGATGATGGATGCCAACACTTTCCAGGCCCTGGCCATCGAGTGGTACCAGGGACGCAAGGACGGATGGGCACCCTCACACGCCGTGCGACTCTGGCGACGACTGGAGGCCGACGTCTTCCCATGGATCGGCAGCTCCCCGGTCACCGATGTAACACCACCGATCCTGCTCGACGTGGTCCGGCGCATCGAATCGCGTGGCGCCCTGGATTCCGCGCATCGCGTCCTTCAGACCTGCGGCCAAGTGTTCCGCTACGGCGTCGCAACCGGGCGCTGCCAGCGCGACCCATCGCAGGACCTCAAGGGCGCCCTCCCCCCGGTCAAGGGCAGCCATTTCCCGGCCGTCACAGACCCTCAGGAGGCGCGTGAGATCGTTCAGACCATCTGGGCCTATCAAGGCAGCCTCGTAGTCGCCAGCGCGCTCAGGCTCGCCCCTCTGGTCTTTGTCCGGCCTGGAGAACTGAGGACCGCCAAGTGGGAGGACATTGACCTCGATGGCGCGAGATGGGCCTTCACAGCGAGCAAGACCGGGCAACCTCATATCGTCCCCCTCGCCAGCCAAGCAGTAGAGGTACTCCGAGAACTTCACCCACTCACAGGCCACGGCATCTATGTCTTCCCCAGCGCCAGAACCCCTAGAGGCGATCGCCCGATGTCCGACAACGCGGTACTCGCCGCGCTCAGGCGGATGGACATACCCAAAGACAAGATGACCGGTCACGGCTTCAGGGCGATGGCCAGAACCATCCTGGACGAAGTCTTGGGGTTCCGGCCTGACATCATCGAACACCAACTAGCGCATGCCGTGCGAGACCCTCATGGGCGCGCCTACAACCGCACGGCCCACCTGGAGCAACGGGCCGAGATGATGCAAGCGTGGGCGGACTGGTTGCTCTCGCAAGCCTCACGCGCGAACTGATCCGCCCCATCCCACGAATAAAGCGTCTTTGGCCGCTCGGATAGATATCACTATCGAGGCCAAAGCTTGGGAATTCCCGCCCAAACCCCTTCTTGCCATCGGGCGCTGACTGTGACGAGAGCCTTCAGGTCCTTGGCTTGAATATCGGCATCGCAGCACGGACAGACGACCTCCCCCCGAAGAATCGACTGAAATGTTGATGGGAACAGTCCATTCGATAAGTTGATCGATCGGAAATGCAGTCGCATTACCAAGGCACCACACTCAGGGCATCGAACGATGTCGGGGGGGCCGAAACTCGTCATGGGCGTGATTCCTTCCTCGCGGCGGTGGAACAAAGAGCCCCGATTGGGCGGTCTGCCCCCACTACGGGTACTCGATAACACAGGGAGATGAAGGCGCTCGGAAAAACCCGAACTGCGAAGGACACTGCTGCTCCCCCTTCTGAAACGCTCAAGCACGACCGCTGGAAAAATCCAGGACCGAAAAAGCTTGGCGAAGCAGGAAGAAGCCCCCGTGCCAGAAATGGTAGACGCTGACAGAGCGAAAGGCTCCCGACTTCTAACCGGCCTCACGGGGGCTCCTATGAAAAGGCTAGTTGAGTGATCCAAGTCATTAAACGATACCCCCGACCGAAAAAAGGGCGATGCGCACCACCGTGCAATCAAGCAGCTTTCTGGAGCAATCACCCGGGCTGACCACACGATCAGCCCGGGCTAACACGGCGACTGGCGTCGAGTCCAGCCTACCACGGGTTTTTACTCCCGACCGTAACGGTAGTTTAGGTGATTGGAGCCAAGGTCTACAGACTTATCAACCCGCAACCGCCCTACGATCAACCAGCACAGGTTTCCCAAAACCGCTGCATTTCGACGAAGACCGAGGAATGGGCTACTTTGGGATGGGCTCGTAACCCCACCGACCGCTTCTGGCCATCAAACCACGCTGGCGACCTCACCCGAGTCAGAAACCAGCGAGGGAAACGCAAACGAAACATCGAGCCGAAGCTACCCACCCGGAAGGCTGGCACCCGGGAGCTGCATCAGGCTGAGGGGCACCGGACAGTTCCCGAATCGGATTTGGATGGAGAAATCACGGAAGAAGAAGGTACAGGGAACCTGCTCCTGCACGTCGCGCGTGCTACTGATCCTGTCCAATCAGCCCCGTTTACCACCACCGGCAACCAAGGACAGACCGATGATGACTGGCGCTCGGGTCAGAGCAGCCTCCCTGATGCAAGTGTAGCGCCCGGCGTGCAGTATCTGCGTGGCGCGCCCTGGAAGACCCGTACCACCTTACGTGCTACTTCCGATCTGGAAGACGTCGCAGATACGTCCGAAACGATTGGCCGGAATCAACCAGAGCGCATTGAAAGTGTAGCAGCGCGATCTCAACGGCCGAGCTTTCGACTACAGTTGAGGAAAACCAAGCACTGGGAGGGGTACCAGAGGTCATAGACAGTGCCTCATCCGAGACACGGCACTACTGGAGTCCACCCCGCAGGCGCTCCCATCCCAGCACCTCATAACCAATCGTCCAGCGACTCACCCACCAGATCGAAGCGCATCGCCATCCCCAACAGCGATGTCTGGACAAGAGCATCATGCTCGTTCGCCAAGCGATCAAACGTCTTCCAGTGCATCCCTTTTGGTTTCGGGCCACTGCCATTGAGAATGCCCGGCCCCCATCCCAACTTGGCGCGAATCCGATCAGCTCGACGCGCAGCCCGATGGTCCCAGTGTTCACGCTGGCTTGGGTAGGCCAGCCGATGGCAATGCCGACAGGCGAAAACCCTGCCGCTGTATAGAATCGCCACCCGGCGCCCACATCCCCGCGCCGGGCAACGGAACCAGGGCCGCTGACCGCCCAGGTAGCAATCGGTCCAGGCGAGGTCGACAGGGTAGTATTCGTCCTGCCAATCCTCTCCGGCTCTCCTCTGGCGATAGCTGAGAACCAATCGAGAGAACTCAATACGCACCTTGATGGACGCGATCACCTCTCCACACTCCAACCACCTCCACGAGAACGAATGCCCCGGTTCCAGAAGCCCCTCTCGATTCCACCGCCGCGCGTCAATGAATCGATGATCTTCGGTCGTATCCTTCGCGCCCCAACGCGAATGCCTCCCGCTGCCTAAGCCTCCCATTCCCGCCCCCTCGCGCTTTTCACCGAAATCAATAGCGAATTTCCATCTTCATCGATGACGGACCTGGTGTGTTCCAGCACCCTACCCAAGCATGATGATGCTCCAGGCATGGTTAACTAATGGTGTCCCAGCTACGGGACGGTTCGACTACGTAACCCATTGAATCTTTGCCCAAGAATTAGCCTGAATGCTCGAAAGCGTCCACGTCTTGGGACGGTTTCGCATTGGACCGTCCCGCTGGAGGGACCTTGGAGCTTTCCCCGAAAGGCCAGTTTTTCCAATCATCTGGCGGAGCGCGGCTGCTCTCGGTCATCCAAGTCAGTTGATAGACCCGTGCTTGGCCATTCAACCAATCCGACTCCTCGACACACCGCACGAATCCATGATCCTGGACTTCTTTCAACGCTCGCGCGGCTTTGCTCTTTCCGATACCCAACGCCTCTCCGACCCGGCGCACGGAATAGTGAATATGGGTAGCGCTGGGCCGCCAGACGTCCTGTAACACCACCAGGAGGGCTTTCGCATCGCCCGAAAGGTCACGATAGGCATCTGAACGAACCACCTCCCTGGGGAACCCAATGACCCCGTCCCGGCGCTTGAATTTGATAGGGGAGCCACGACGCCGTTTGCTCACGATTCACGACTTCCGATCAAGCGCAAAGTCAACGCGACGAATGCCTTCCCTGGTGATCTCCAGAAACACACGGTCGCGCTTTTCACCCGCCCGGCGCTTTGCCATGTAAACGGCAACATCGTGACGACCAAGATACGCCTGCGCCCACCGCATGCAGCTGAGGTAACTGCCATCGCAAGAACGACGGCCAACATAAGCCCGATAGCAAACCACGGATCAGCCCCCACTGCGGGCGCGATCAATCTGGGCAACAATCCAGTCGGAAATCTCGCTTTCAATCCAACCCACCACCCTGCCCCCAAGGGGAACGGGCTTGGGGAACTCACCATTCGAGATACGCAGGTAGATAGTGCTGCGTGAAAGCCCGGTGCGGGCAATGACGGCAGGAAGCCGAAGGATCGTGGTGGCCATTCATGCACCTCCTCGGGTGTCGCTGGAAACCTCACTAGCGATCCTAGAGGGGGAAGCGGTTTCCGAGACCAGCGCTGCTTAGCAACGGCTAGCCGCTGCTACGTAGCAGCTAGCTTCCACGGTCAGGATCAGGCGTGTTGTACAACGCCCTCCTGGCCGCGCTGTATGACATCCCAAGATCCCGGCACTCCTCTTCCGCACAACGGTCGCGTGTATCGTATTTTCCAGATGCCCATAACTCACGAATCCGCGCATTTTTCTCGTGACTCTCGCCAGGCTTTGCATGTCTGGCCATCGCAGCACGTCTCGCCCTTTCCTTGAACCATTCGGCGGAGCCTTTGTTGCTCATGCCCGCCGCAACCGGGATGGCATCACGAACTTCCTCGTCCATCGCTCTTAACTGGTCTTTCAGGTCGTCGATATGTGTCCGCTGATAGTGGAGATCCATCGCAGTCGGCGTAGCTACTTGTCGCCAGCTCTCGATTTCGTCCTCCAAAGCCGCTCTGCGTGAGTAATAATCAAACCAGTACTCCCAAGCCTCGCCGTTCTCCGCATCAACTTGGCTATCACACGCCTCTGCTTGGCTGCGCCTCTGGTCGACAGACAATTGGTCCCAAGATAGCGGGAAAAACTCGCACCGGACCCTGTCACGAACACCCTCAGGCAGGTTGTTAAATGGTATCTCCCAACAATCTGAGAGGAGCTCGCATAGCGGCCGCATTCTGGACATCCCCTGAAATCTCGCTTTCCATCTGAACGTGTTGGATTGTTTCAATCCCTCTCGTACATTATCGGACACGTCCAGCCTTCGGCGTGCCCTTCCCCGGATCGACGGAATGTCCACCAACCCCGAGCAGCTTGCGCGCAAGACAATCGACGCCTTGTTGAAGGCGGCGGGCTGGACCCTTCAGGACAATTCGGAGTTCAACCGCAACGCCGCCGAGGGCGTGGCTGTTCGCGAGTTCCAACTCCCCAGCGGCCCCTGCGATTACCTGTTGTTCGTCGGTGGCAAGGCGGCGGGGGTTATCGAGGCGAAAAAGGCCGGTGTCACCCTCAGCGGCGTCACGGAGCAGGCGAACCGCTACATGCACGAGGTGCCCGAGCACCTGGCGCGCTGGCACGAGAAGCTCCGCTTCGATTACGAATCCACCGGCGACGAAACCTTGTTCCGGGATACCCACGACCCGAAACCACGCTCACGTCGCGTCTTCGCCTTCCACAAGCCGTCCACCCTGCACGCGTGGCTGAAGGAGGAGACCACCCTCCGCAAGCGCCTCACGCAATTCCCTCCGCTTGTTAAAGACGGTCTGCGCGACTGCCAGGTCGATGCCATCACGGGCCTTGAGAAGTCCCTCGCGAACGACAAACCCCGTTCCCTCATCCAGATGGCGACCGGTGCGGGCAAGACCTTCACCGCCTGCACCTTCAGCTGGCGCCTGCTCAAGTTCGCCAAGGCCCGCCGCATTCTCTTTCTGGTCGACCGCAACAACCTCGGTGATCAGACGCTGAAGGAGTACCAGAACTACGACCCGCCCGGCTCGGGACACAAGTTCAGCCAGACCTACATCGTTCAGCACCTACACAGCAACACCATCGACAAGGACGCCAAAGTGGTCATCACCACCATCCAGCGGCTCTACGCCATGCTGCGTGGTGAGGAACTGGACGAGTCCGCCGAAGAAGGCAGCGCCTTCGAGACGTGGTCAAGCGACGACGGCGAACTGCGTCCCGTGGTCTACAACCCCACCATCCCCATCGAGCACTTCGACTTCATCGTCACCGATGAATGCCACCGTTCCATCTACGGCCTGTGGCGCCAGGTGCTCGAATATTTCGACGCCCATCTCATCGGCCTCACCGCCACCCCCAGCAAGCACACCCTGGGTTTCTTCCACAGCAACCTGGTGGCCGAGTACCCCTACGAGCAATCCGTGGTCGATGGCGTCAACGTCGGCTTCGAGGTCTTCCGCATCCGCACCCGGGTGGGTGAGAAGGGCGGCCTGGTGGATGCCAGCTACGACGTCCCCGTGCGTGATCGGCGCACCCGCGCCATCCGCTACCGGCAGCTCGACAGCGACATGGAGTACAGCGCTAACGACCTGGACAAATCCGTTACCAACCCCAACCAGATCCTTACCATCATCGAATGCTACCGGGACAGGATGTTCACCGAACTGTTCCCGGGCCGCAGCGGCGAATGGGTGCCCAAGACCCTGATCTTCGCCAAGGACGACAACCATGCCGAGGAGATCGTCCACGCCGTACGCGAGGTCTTCGGCCAGGGCAACGACTTCGCCAAGAAGATCACCTACCAGACCTCCGAAAAGCCCAAGGAGCTGATCGCCGCCTTCCGCGTCGACCCCTTCCCCCGGGTCGCCGTCACCGTGGACATGATCGCCACCGGCACCGACATCCGGCCCGTGGAATGCCTGGTCTTCATGCGCGACGTGCATTCCGAGGGCTACTACGAGCAGATGAAGGGGCGCGGCGTGCGCACCATCAACGATGCCGACCTCAAGCAGGTCACCCCCGATGCCCAGACCAAGACCCGTTTCGTACTCGTCGACGCGGTGGGCGTCACCGAGGGCAAGAAGACGGTCTCCCAACCCCTGGAACGCAAGCGCACCCTGCCCTTCGACAAACTCATCGACCAGATCGCCCAGGGCCGCCGCGACGAAGACGCCATCTCCAGCCTCGCCAGCCGTCTCGCCGCCCTCGCCCATCAGGTCGAACCCGAGGACCACGCCCGCATCGCCGAGACCAGCCGACGCCTGACGCTCAAGCAGATGGCCAACGACCTGCTCAACGCCATCGATCCGGACATGATCGAGGCAGAGGCCATCAACCGCCACGGCACAAACCTGGGTGGCGAACTGAACGCCACCCCGGAACAGATCCAGGCCATCGAAGACGAACGCAAGGACGCTGCCTGCGCCCCCTTCGACGACCCGGCGCTGCGCGAACTCATCAAGACCATTAAGAAGAAGACCGACATCGTCATCGACGAGGGCACCCTGGATACGGTCACCGTCGCTGAATTCGATCTCAAACAGGCCGAGCAGAAGACCACCTCATTCCGCGAGTTCATCGACACCCACAAGGATGAACTCCTGGCCTTGCAGATCCTCTACAGCCAGCCCTTCCCCAAGCGGCAGCTCACCTACGACTCCATCCACGAGCTTGCCCAGACACTCAAGGACCCGCCCCACCACCTGACCACCGCCGATGTCTGGCAGGCCTACAAGCGCCTGGAGGCATCGCTCGTGCGTGGCGCCCCCAGCGACAAGGTGCTCACGGACATCATCTCACTGGTACGATTCGCCACTGGCCAGAGCGAGATCCTTGAGCCCTACTCGTCACGGGTCGAGCAGAAGTTCAACCTCTGGGTCGGGCGGCAGAAGAAGGCCGGGCGGGAATTCAACCAGGGCCAGATGCAATGGCTTCGCGCCATCAAGGACTACCTGGCTGCCAATGTCGAGATCGCCCCCACCGACCTGATGAAGGACGACCCGTTCGCGGGTTGGGGCGGCGTCATCGAGGCGCGCAAGGTGTTTGGCGATGGGCTGAACGGGATGCTTGAAGAATTGAGTGAGGTGTTGGCTGCGTGAGTGACGTGGAAAATGAAATGCGTTCACACACTGATCTCCCCATCAAATGGAGATGGGCAACTCTTGGAGACTTCGGCACTTGGACCAGTGGGGGAACCCCATCAAGAAAACATCCCGAATACTTTGGGGGCGATATTCCTTGGGTGAAAACGGGCGATCTACCAGATGGCCCAATAACCAAAATCCCGGAAACAATCACATCATCTGGCTTGGAGAACAGCTCAGCGAAAATCTGCCCGCCCGGCACAGTGCTGATCGCCATGTACGGGGCAACCATTGGTAAACTGGGAACATTGTCGTCGGGGGCAACGACCAACCAGGCTTGTGCCGCACTACTGCCAACTATGAGCAATGAGGATGCGCTCCCGTACGTGTTTAAGTACCTGCTGTATAGCCGCGAGCGGTTGAAAGCGTTAGGCCAAGGCGGCGCTCAACCAAATATCAGTCAAGGCATTTTGAAAGAGTTTCCCATTGCAGTTGCTCCCTTGGCAGAACAAGAACGCATCGTCTCCAAAATCGACGAACTCTTCAGCCGCATCGAAAAGGGCGAGCAGGCGCTGGAGCAGGTCCGCAAGCTGGTGGAACGTTACCGCCAGTCGGTGCTCAAGGCCGCCGTCACCGGCGAGCTGACCCGCACCTGGCGCGAGCAGCAAGCCAAGTCGGGGCAGCAGCCCGAGTCCGGCCAGGCCCTGCTGGAACGTATCCTCAAGGCCCGCCGCGAAGCCTGGGAAAAGGCCGAACTGGAAAAGCTCCGCGCCAAGGGCAAACCGCCCACCAACGACAAGTGGAAGCAGAAGTACAAGGAGCCCGGGCCTATCGAAACGGACTATCTCGGTGAGCTTCCGGACGGCTGGCAGCGTGTACGGGTTGATACCGCAGGGGAGACGCAGTTGGGCCGCCAACGCTCGCCTGCACACCATTCCGGTGACCACATGCGCCCCTACCTCCGCGTCGCAAATGTGTTTGAGGAGCGAATCGATACTGATGACGTGATGGAGATGAACTTCACGCCGGAAGAGTTCGTCACCTACGGGCTTCGTGTTGATGACATCCTGCTAAACGAAGGTCAAAGCAAAGAACTCGTTGGGCGCCCCGCCATCTATCGAGATGAACTTCCAGGTTCGTGTTTCACAAACACATTGGTCCGTTTTCGCTGCACATCCGCCATTCTTCCGGAGTTCGCTTTGATCGTGTTCCTGCATTTCATGAAGTCGGGACAATTCCAAAAGATCGCCAAGATCACGACGAACATCGCCCACCTCGGTGCTGGCCGCTTCTCTGAAATGGCTTTCCCTGTTCCGAGTCTGGATGAACAGCAAGAAATCGTTGATCGGGTTAACAAGCAACGAGTCGCCATCGACCATTTTCAGAACGATGTCGTTGACAGAAAAAAGCAGGTTGGCACGCTACGCCAGTCGATTTTGAAGTCCGCTTTCTCAGGACAACTTGTCCCCCAAGACCCCACCGACGAACCCGCGTCCACCCTCCTCAAGCGCATCGCCGACGAGCGTGCCGCCCAGGCCGAGACCGAAACCTCCACACCCCGTCGCGGCCGAAGACGGCGCACGTGATCCGCCTTCCCCGCTTTCTCACCGCCCGATCCGCCAGCCAGACACTGCGGGTCTGAAAAGAAATCGCCGACGAAGGTGACGACGGAGAGGAAGTCCTGGTGGACGCCAGTGGCCTGGCATTCATCGATCCATTCGGCCTGACAATTCTTGGCAGCAGTTTCGTGGAGCTGCGGGAATGGAACCAACAGGCGGTGATTACCGGCCTGAACCAGGACATGGGCGGCTACCTCGAACGGATGGACCTGTTTCGGGGCGTGGAACTGCCTGACTGCGAAACGCGACAATCGCATCGCCATGACCGTCGCGACTCCTTGGTCGAACTGACTGCCATCCATTCCGTGCAGGAGGCCCACACGGCGGCCCCACGATTGGCCCGCACCCTCACGGGAGCCGATCCGGAATCCGCCCTCGTTTCCCACGATGGCATGAGGTACGAAGACCCCGGTCTCACGCTGTCCCAGAACCTGGGATACGTCCTCGGGGAACTATTGGAGAACGCCCTCACCCACGCCCGACGGCACGGCTTCACCGGGGCCAAGGTCTGGGTGGCTGGTCAGTACTATCCGAGCCGCGATACGGTTCGGCTTGCCGTGACGGACACCGGCTGCGGATTCCTGAGCACCCTGGAGAGTCACCCGAATCTGGTTGAGCACAACCACCACGGCGCCATCCTCACCGCCATGCAACCCCGCGTGAGCTGCAACCGGGATGTGGGCATTTTGGCGGACTCAATCAACGAGGGAGTGGGCCTCACGACGACCGTACGTATCGCCGAGGCAGCAGGCGGCCGGGCTTTTCTTGTCAGCGGGGATGGCTACCACTCGACGATGGGCGGCACCGGGGCATTCTCCAGTGGTGCGCATTGGCAGGGCGTCAGCATCGCCCTCGAAATTCCGCGCGGAGGACTGCTTGGAATCAACATCCGTGATCACCTTCCCCCGAGGGAAGGTGCCGCACGGGTATCCCTCCGGTTCGAGTAAGAACCCTTTACTTTTTCCCGCTCTTGAACGATTTTTTGGGCATGGACACATCGTCACACCGATCAGTTTTCCCCCTGATCCCGCTCGCTCACGATCACATGATCGGCATGCGCGCGGTGGCAATCCCCTTGCGCGACAAGGCGGAGCAGGTCCTCCTGGGTGGCCGCGAAGTGGTGTTCGATTTCGCGGATGTTTCTGTCACCCAGTCTTTCGTCGACGAACTCATCGGCAACCTGATCCTGCGCCACGGCCCCGATCTCCTGGAGCGGATGATCTTCAGCAACTGCTCCGACGATACCCGCGCCATTCTGGAGTTCGTGGCCTCGGACCGGGCCGATCAGTACCTGAGCGCACATACCCATTGACGCATGAACCAGGCCATAACCCGGCCTGTGTTCACCTCAGCGATGCCCGGCCCATGGACCGGCTGCGGAATCCCCCATGAGTAACGACTACACCGCCCTTGTCTCCAAGGTCTGGAACTATGCCCACGTCCTGCGTGACCAGGGCATCGGCTATGGCGACTATGTCGAACAGATCACCTTCCTGCTTTTCCTGAAGATGGACCAGGAGCGCAGCGAGCTGCTGGGGGAGCCGTCGATCATCCCGAAGCAATGGCGCTGGGATCAGCTCGCGCCGCTGGCGGGTGACGACCTCGAACTGCAATACCGTCACTGTCTGGAGAACTTATCCAAGGAACCGGGCCTGATCGGCACCATCTTCCGCAAGGCGCAGAACAAGCTCACCGACCCGGCGAAGCTCAAACGCGTGGTATCACTGATCGACGGCGAGACCTGGATCGGCATCGGCGTGGACGTGAAGGGCGCCATCTACGAGGGCCTGCTGGAGAAAAACGCTTCTGAGGTGAAATCCGGCGCGGGCCAGTACTTCACCCCCCGCCCCCTGATCGATGCCATGGCGACGGTTGTGAACCCTCGTATCGGTGAGACCGTGCACGACCCGGCATGTGGGACCGGGGGCTTCCTGCTCTCCGCCTACGATCACATGAAGGACCAGTCCCGCGACCGCACCCAGCAGCGGAAGCTGCGCGAGGCATCGATTTCAGGCACTGACATCGTCGACGAGGTCGTCCGGCTGTGCGGGATGAACCTCTACCTGCACGGCATCGGCAACGGCGAATCGCCCATCCACTCCGGCGATGCGCTGGCCAATGACCCCGGCAAACGCTACGACGTAATCCTCACCAACCCGCCCTTCGGAAAAAAATCCAGCTACAAGGTGATCGGCGAAGACGGCGAGGTGGACACGGAGCGTGAGGACTACGAGCGTGAGGACTTCAAATTCACCACTTCGAACAAACAGCTCAACTTCCTCCAACACATCATGACCATCATGGAAAGCGATGGCCGTGCGGGCGTGGTGTTGCCGGACAACGTGCTGTTCGAGGCAGGAAGCGCGGGCGAGGGCATCCGCCGCCGCCTGCTGACCCAATTCAACTTCCACACCCTGCTCCGCCTTCCCACCGGCATCTTCTACAAGCCGGGCGTGAAGGCGAACGTGTTGTTCTTCGACAAGCACCCGCCCCGGGCGGACGGCGTACCCAACACCCGCGAACTGTGGATCTACGACTTCCGCACCAACAAGCACTTCACACTTAAGAAGAACCCGCTACAGCGCCAGGACCTGGAAGACTTCGAAACCTGCTACCAGACCGATGATCGCGGACAACGCACGAAATCCGACCGCTTCCACCGCTTCAACGTGGATGACCTGCTTGCCCGCGACAAGTTGAACCTGGACATCTTCTGGCTCAAGGACGACAGCCTGGATGACGTGGACAACCTGCCGCCACCAGACGAGATCGCGGTGGAGATTGTCGAGAACCTGGAAGCGGCGTTGGAGGCATTTCAGACGGTGGCTGATGAGCTTGACCGAAAAACCCCAAGTACGCCGGAAGCTGGCCAAACCGGAAGCTGACCCGATGCCCTACGCGAAGCCATGGATGAGCTATGAAGATCAACTTGATCAGCTGATAGAGCGCGGGCTCAAGGTGACCGATCGAGCCAAGGCCTTGGAGTACCTTGAGCGCATCGGGTACTACCGCTTGAGCGGATACTGGTTCCCGTTCCGAGATCGCTCAGGCCTGCTGACACTACTGGATGACCATGGGAAGAAGCCTAAGAAATGGAAACGTGTCGAAACCATCGCCATTGACCAATTCAGGCCAGGCTCAACCTTCGAGGATGCCGTCAAACTCTACGTGTTCGATAAGAAACTGCGATTACTGGCCATGGATGCCTTGGAGCGAATAGAAATCGCGCTCAGGGTGGATGTGTCTCACACCCTTGGCAAGGTTGATCCTTTCGCGTACCTCAACCCTGCATTGTTTGACCCGGCGTTCAGCCATGAACTCCAGCCTGGCGATGGGGTGACGCGGCATCACGCGTGGTTAAGCAAGCACGCGCGGCTGATCAATGACTCCAAGGAGGAATTCGTTCGGCACAACCGATCCAATTACGGCTTACCGCTCGCCATCTGGGTAGCCTGTGAGGTGTGGGACTTCGGCGCACTATCCAGGCTCTACTCCGGGATGCGCGCCGACGACCAGGATGCAATTTCAGCGAAGTATGGCGTCAGGAATGGCCGCATTTTCGCGACTTGGTTACGAAGCCTGAACTACCTTCGTAACGTCTGCGCCCACCACAGCAGGTTGTGGAACCGGAACATCGTGGACCAGCCAAAACTTCCTAAGTCTTCGGAAGCCGCCTGGGTTGCCCAATTTGAGGCGAACAACCATCTCAGGGCCAGAAGCTTTCTGCTTCTGAAAATCGCTCGCGAAGTGTTGAAGACCGTGAACCCGAATTCGAGTTGGCCAGACCGGACATGCCTACACTTGAGGGATTTCCCTGACCTCGCGCACTTGGATTTGTCCCTTTCTGCCCTAGGAGCCCCATCCGGATGGGAGACCGATTGGTAAGTTGAAATCGTTCCAATAAAAAACCCCTTAGCGGATCCTCCACCGAAGTGGGCTCACCGAAAGGGGCCGTGTTGAAAATAACTATGGTTGTTCGCTGTCGTGAAATCAAGACACATTTAAGATCCTCCCGAACATGCAAGTTGCCGTACTTCCGACACTTACGACCGCGTGCTGCGAACAACCTGCTCGCCAACTCGCCCCAAACCGACTTCACCGAACAGCAACTAGCCGCAAGCCATCCTGACGTTGACGTGATCCACTGCCACATGAACGACACACGGGGGCACATTTGGGGGCATTCTGGGAATATACTCCAAATAAATTCCTATATTTTCAATGTATTAGATCAATAGATCGGTAGACCTCGGCTCCACCAAACACCAAAAAAAGGCCGGGACCTGTGTACAGGTCCCGGCCTTTTGTTTTGGCGCC
>JBMYTL010000029.1:0-31061 GCA_049604295.1 Gammaproteobacteria bacterium | reverse complement strand
CGCCGCCGGGGTGGACCTGCTGTTTTTCGACACCCTGGTCATCCTGCTCAGCGCGGTAATCATCTTCGGCTGGGTGTTGACCTATTACGCCGACCACGCGCGCAGGGGCACGGACAGCTGGACGGACCGGCTCTGGCAACGCTCCTATGCCCTGGTGTCGGCGGAGCTGCACCTGAACACCCTGTACGCCGCCACGTCCCGCGCCCTGGTCGGGGCCGCCGGGCGTCTCAACGTGCTGCTGCGCTGGAGCTGACATGGCCTACCTGATCGCCGGGCTGTTCCTGCCCCTGTTCCCGCTCAGCATGATCCATGGCGCCCTGTTCGGGCGCCTGCGCAACCGTTGGCTACGCGCCCTGCTGCTGCTGCTCTGGCCCCAGGTGGGCGTGCTCATCCTGGCCCGCTCGGGCGCTGATGTTCCCTATGAAATCCTGGTCTGGGCCCTGCTCACCGCCCTGTTCTACGCCTTCCGCGCCCTGGCCCTGCGCGAGGCTGGGCTGTGGATCGGCTTTGTCTCCATCTCCTCCTGGGCCGTGCTCTGGCTATCCGCCCACGCGGGTGCGTCCGCGCAGACCCTGCACCTTCAGGCATTCGGCTTCAGCGCCCCCCTGGCACTGCTCGCCCTGATCACCGGCGACGTGGAGCGCCGCTTCGGCGCGGCCTATACCGGCCTGGGGACGGGACTGGCGCAAAACGCCCCCAGGCTGGCCACCCTGTGGGTGGTCGCCATGGTGGCCGCCATGGCCACGCCGGTGTTTCCCGGTTTCTTCACCCTCTTGGGCGCGGTCGCCAACGGCGCCAGCACCTCGCTGCCGACCACCCTGGTGGTGCTGTGCACCTGGCTGCTGTGGACCTGGTCAGGGGCGCGGCTGATCCAGGGCCTGGTGGTCGGGCCACGCGCGAGCGCGCCGGTGGCCGATCTGGGCACCCCGGCCACCTGGGCCTATGCCCTCACCCTGGGGGCCCTGGCCCTCGCCGGTATCGTCACCGTCGGAGGTCTGTCATGAACCCCGCCCTCGGCCAGCACCTGATGATCCGGGCCATGGTCTACGTGGCCGGCAAGCCGGTGCCGTTCTTCTGGCCCATGCGCTCGTTCATTCATCACAACCCCCTGCACGGCCTCGAACACATGGAGTTCGCCGATGCCGTGGAGGCCGGTGGCGCGCTGTTTCACGCACGCGGCTTTCTGAACCGCGACCAGTACCAGGACTATCTCGCCCGCGGGGAGGTGGACCGTGCCGCCCTGGAGGCACAGGTCGGTCGGTTCGTCAGCGAACAGGTCGCCAGGCGGGGCGATGTCCACGGCGTGGATCTGCGCCGTTGTCTCATGGCCCTGCTCACGCAGACACTCAATCCGATCATGACCCCCAACGCCCTGGCGCGCGGCGCGGATGTTCATGCGGCACTGGCGGGCCGACCCATCGGCGGCGGCACGCCCCCGTCCTCATCCTTGCGGGACGGCCTGCGTGAACGACTGTTGGGCGGCACCCCCGTGCAGGAGGCCATCGACGCCCTGCACGGTACCGCCATCGCCGACGAGGTCGACGAGCAGGTCATCCATTCCTGCCTGGATTTCTTCGACGAAGGCCAGGCGGTGTGGTCCATGCCCGGTCGCGAGAGGGGCTTCTTCCAGGCCTGGCGTGACGTCTCCAGCCGGGAGGTGCGCAGGCTGTTGGACCGCATCGCCGCGGCCCCGGGTGCGGGTGATGGCGATGACAGCGCCTCGCCAAACACGCTCAACCCTGAGGCGGTGATCGACCACATCATGGGCGAGCTGGGGGTACCGCAATCGGACTGGCCCGCCTACTTCACCCGCGAGATCGCCCGCCTGCACGGCTGGGCGGGCTTCATCCGCTGGCGCGCCACCGCCCAGCACTATCACTGGTCCGAGCAGTATCCCGGCGACCTGGTCGATCTGCTGGCGGTACGCCTGACCCTCGCCCATGTACTGATCCAGGCCCGTGCCCGCGGCGCATTACCGCGCACCCGGCCCGAGATCGAGGCCCGCATCAACGACCAGGCCACCGAGACCTGGCTACGACTGCGCTATCACGGCGGTGATGTCCTGCCCCAGATGGCGCACCGCGTCGATGTCGCCCTCAGCCGCGGCAAGCCGGGCCCCATCGCGACGCTGTTCAGCGAATACGCCGACACCCTGCGTGCCCAGGAGGCCCGCACCCAGGCCGAACGACTCAAGACCCTGTCCGCCCGGGCGGGCAAACCCGGTGCCTTCGAGACACTGGCGGCGGACGATCTCGCCCGCGCCATGGAGGTGCTGCGCGACTTCGAGCGCCACGAAGGCATGATCTGGCTGCGTGCCATGGAGACCCACGCCATGGATCGGATACTCGCCGATCTCAGCCTGCGCCCCGAGCCGGAACGGGACAAACGCCCGTTCGTCCAGGCCCTGTTCTGCATTGACACCCGCTCGGAGCGCATCCGCCGCCACCTGGAAAGCGTGGGCGATTACCAGACCTTCGGCATTGCCGGTTTTTTCGGGGTTCCGGTGAGTTTCATGGAGCTCGGCAAAGGCAGCGAAAACCACCTCTGCCCGGTGCTTCTCACCCCCAAGAACCTGGTCCTGGAGATGTCCACGGCCGGCCACCGCGACCCGGCGGCCATCACCGCCCTGGAGAAGGCCATGCACGAACTCAAGGAATCCGTGCTCTCCCCCTTCGTCACAGTGGAAGCCATCGGCCTGTTGTTCGGGCTCGACATGGTGGGCAAGACCCTGCTGCCCCAGACCTACCATCGTTGGCGCGGCCATCTCGATGAAGACAAACCCAGCACCCACCTGCTGCTGGACAAGCTCAGCCGCGAGCAGGCCGACTCCATCGTGCGCACCGTGCAACGCACCGTGATCGAGAAGGCCATCGAGCAGGAGTTCGACCTGCCGCCCGAACGCATCACCGATGACATGGTGCGCGAATTGCGTGAGGCTGCCCTGTTCCACCGCACCGACGCCCCGGCGCTGGTCGCCGCCCTGGACCTGTACAGCGAAAAGGAACAGACCTTCATCGCCCGCCTGCGCAGTGCGTACCGCATCAACCCGCAATTCGCCCGCCTGCAGATGGAACAATTGGGCCGCATCGGCTTCTCCACCGACGAACAGGCCCGCTTCGTGGCCACCGCGCTCACATCCATCGGACTAACCGGCGACTTCTCCCGCTTCATCCTGCTCACCGGCCACGGCAGCCAATCGGAGAACAACCCCTACGAGTCGGCCCTGGATTGTGGCGCCTGCGGCGGTGACCACGGCCTGACCAACGCCCGCGTGCTGGCCCAGATGGCCAACAAGCCGCGCGTACGCGCCAAGCTCAAGTCCATGGATCTGGAGATACCCGACGACAGCTGGTTCCTACCCGCCCTGCACAACACCACCACGGACGAGATCGAACTGTTCGACCTGGAGCTGCTGCCCGCGTCCCACCTGGTCTATCTGGACCGCCTGCGCAACGGCCTCACCGCGGCCGCCCGCCTGTGCGCCCAGGAACGCCTGCCCAGCCTGCGCATCGAACCCCCGGCCAGGGACCAACGGGATGACCCCGGGGCCGCCATGCGCGGGGTACAACGCAACGCCATGGACTGGTCCCAGGTGCGCCCCGAATGGGGGCTGTCGCGCAACGCCTATTTCGTGATCGGTCGCCGTGAACTGACCCGTTCCATGGCACTGGAAGGGCGCGCGTTCCTGCACTCCTACGACTACCGCGCCGACCCCAAGAACCGCCTGCTGGAGAACATCCTCACCGGCCCGTTGGTGGTCGGCCAGTGGATCAACATGGAGCATTACTTCTCCACCGTGGACAACGAACGTTTCGGCAGCGGCAGCAAGGTCTATCACAACGTCGCCGGACGCTTCGGTGTCATGACGGGCAACCTCAGCGACCTGCGCACCGGCCTGCCCGCCCAGACCGTTCTGGAAGACGGCAAGCCCTACCACCAGCCCCTGCGCCTGATCACCGTCATCGAGGCCCCCTTCAAACAGGCCATGGCCGCCGTGCAGGGCGTGGTGGCCGTCAAACGCCTGGTCAACAACGGCTGGATCCGCCTCATGATCATCGATCCGGAAACCCATACCGTATGCATCCGCGATGGCGGCACCTGGCACCGTCGGCCCCATGTGGGCCCGGGCCACGAACTCACTCCGCCCGCCGGCACCGACACCACCTCCCAGGAACTGTGCGCATGAAGAACCTGAATTTCAGCCCCCTCAAGAAGCTCGAGATCATCCTGGGCGGCGAACACCGGGGGTTCGCCACGGACCTGCTGGACCGCGCCGGGGTGAAGGGCTACACCATCGTCAACAACCTCTCCGGCAAGGGCAGCCACGGCTTTCACGAAGGCCACCTCATGTTCAACGAGGACGACGTGCTCATCATGATCATCGCCGCCGTGCCCGAGGAAAAGGTCGAGCCCATCCTGGAAGGCTTCGCGCCCTTCTACAACGAGCACTCCGGCGTGGTCTTCATCTCCGACATCCAGGTCACGCGGCTGGTCAAGTTCTGACAATCCGCGCCCCGCTTCGGCTGTCGCGCTTCGATCACGTAGCAGGGCCGTGCCGGATTCCATCTCCGGGCCCCGAACAAAGAACGGAGTCCGCATCCCAAAGCGCCCGGCGCAGCCGGTTGTGGGAGCGGCGTCCCGCCGCGATTGGCCCAGCCGGAAGAACGCGCTGCACGCGCTCAGATCGGGATCTGTACTCCATGACCAATCCCGAGCCAGCGCCCCATCAATCAACCGTCCGCGCGGCCGACACCCCCAGAATTCAAAACTCGTAATTCAAATTTCGCGCGCAGCGGGGCCTCAAGCGGCCGGTGGCGAGGGCTCCTTCGGTATCACCACCATCTCATCGCCGTCGTGGAGCTCGCTGTACAGGGTGACCGGCTTTTCGTTGATCTCCACCTCCACGGCCTCGTCCCGCATGAACTCCTCCCAACGCCCCGGCTTGCGCCGCAGCACTTCCAGGGCATCGGTAACCGTGGCGCCCCGGTGCAGGGTGATTGCCTCCTCGTCCGTATCCAACAGGCGCGCGAACCAGGCGAAAGGCAGAACCGTGATGCTCATCATGCCCTCACCCGCCGTGCCGTGGGGAAGCCCCAGCTCCTCGAGCCGGTCGAGATACGCCTGCCATTTCTCCTCATAACCCGCGCCCAGGTCACGCAGGGTCTCGAAGGCGTAGATGGCATCCTCGTGGCCGTCATCGAAACTCATACGCAGCCCGTACTCACCCTCCGGGTCTATGGAGACGATGTTCACCAGTTCCTTGCCCGTCACGGGCGCCTTCAGGACGCGATGCTCGGCCGAGCGGGCATACACACGCAGGTACTCGCAGGGCAGCTCGTAACGCTGACCATCGGCAAACTCGATGCACAGCAGGCGTGATTTCTGACGCAGCTCGATGGACGTGGGCGTGAGATCGGACATGAGACGGTTACCTGGAGTGGGTGCGGTTGCCCAGCCGACGGCGATGCGGCGGAAGCGGGCCGCATTATCCATGAAGGGCCTCCCGGACCGCACGGGCGGGAATGGGGTTTCGCCCCGGCGCGCCCGGCTCCGCAATGTCCCATCGGCCTCCAGAGTTTCCGAAATACCGACGACATACGCTTTCCGGTACCCTCGCGGCCTCTTCGGCCGCCACCCCCTCGTGGAATGAATCTTCCCCCGCCCGTCCGAGAAAATCTGCGTTTCCTGGTTGTGGAGGTCGCCTCGCAGGTGGACAGCCTGCGTTCCTACCTGGCCAGCGGATCGGAGACCGTGGCGCGGCGGGTACTGGGGCGCGCGGGTTACGCGCTCAACCTCAAGACACGCATCCATGACAGCTGCATGGCCGAGGTCACCCACATCGCGGCGCGCAACGGCGCCGATGCCGACCCGGCCCTGCTCGCGCTGCGCGCCGTGGAGAACATCGCCACGGACCTGGAACGCATTACCGATCACGGGCGCGAGTGCGTCTCGCACATGGAGGATGTGAAGCGCCGCGGCCTGCTGAACCCCGAGGACTACGACGAGCTGCTGGAACAGGTGGCCCGCGGTCTGGACCTGGTCGAACCCGCCCTGGACGACGACGGCAACGCCCTGTCGCTGAAACTCGCCCGGGTGAACAAGCGCCTGGAGCGGGCTTACGGCGAGCTGCTCGAAGCCCATGTGGCGGACATCAAGCGGGAGAAGAAGAAACACACCGATGACCTGGTCTCCGCCCTGTTCGTGGCCCATGCCATCGGCCGCATGGGCGATGCCCTGCAGGCCTGTGGTGAGGCCATCGTATCGGCCAAGCTGGGCCAGACGGTGAACATGGCTCACTTCCGTTCGTTGCGCGAGGCCATGGACAAGCTGGCCGGTGAGGACGACAACGCCCTGCGGGTGCACACCGTGGCCCAGACCCGCTCGGGCAGCGCCATCACGGGCATCACCCGTGGCGCCGACGGCGATGCCTACCTGGCCATCTACAAGGACGGCGAAAAGCGCAAGCTCAAGGAGGAACGCAAGGGTGTGCGCAACTGGCACGAGGTCTATCCCGGCCTGGCCCCGCGCATCCTCGCCTACGACAAACGCGGCACCTCCGCCTCCCTCCTGGTGGAACACCTCGCCGGCCAGACCCTGGAGCAGATACTCCTGCACGGCAGCGATGCCCTGCTGGGCGAGGCACTGACGCAACTGACCGACACCCTGACCTCGGTATGGGACGAGACCCGACGCAAGAAACCGGTGAACGCCGGGTTCATGGAACAGGCGGCAAAGCGCATGACCGAGGTTTACGCCGTGCACCCGGACTTCGCGGCACGCGACACCCGCATCTGCGGGGTGGAGGCGGCCAGCTTTGATCGTCTCCTGCGCCAGGCGGCACGCCGTGAGGGCGATCTCGACGCCCCCTTCTCGGTCTATATCCATGGCGATTTCAACGTGGACAACGTGATCTACGACCCGGATGAGCGCCGCATCAATTTCATCGACCTGCACCGCTCGCGCTACATGGATTACGTCCAGGACATCTCCGTGTTCATGGTCTCCAACTACCGTCTGCGCGTGCTCGACCGCCCCATGCGCCGCCGCATACTGGCCCTGGCCCGTGACTTCCACGACTTCGCCGCGGCCTATGCCCGCAAGCGCAATGACGACACCTTCGAACTGCGCCTGGCCCTCGGCCTGGCCCGTTCCTTCGCCACCTCAACCCGTTTCATCCTTGATCGGACCCTGGCCCGGCGCATGTACCTGCGCTCGGGCTACCTCCTGCGCCAGGTGGCCGATACGCCGCCCGGCCGGGAGTCCGGTTACCAGGTCCCCATAGAGGAGCTTTTCGTTGCCTAGCCAACAATCCGTAAAGATCGGTGTCGTGGGCATTCCCGGGAAATGGTCCACCGAGGTCCTGGCCGACGAGATCGAGGCCCGCACCGGCTATCGCCTGGTCATCGACATGCACCGCGTCGACCTGGACCTTAACCAGGGGCGACTCTGGTACGGGGACACGGACCTGTGTGCCCTGGATGGGCTGATGGTCAAAAAGATCAGCCCCGAGTACAGCGCGGCGGTCCTCGATCGCCTTGAGCTGCTGCGCATTCCAGAAGCCGCGGGCGTGCGCATCTTCAGTCGCCCCGAGCGCATCCTGCGCCTGGTGGACCGCCTCGCCTGCACGGTATCCATGGCCAACACCGGTGTGCCCATGCCCCTGACCCGTGTCACCGAGGACCTGGACACCGCCCTGACCACGGTGGAGGAATTCGGTAGCGCCATCTTCAAACCCCTGTACTCCACCAAGGCCCGCGGCATGGAACTGATTCACCACGCCGAACCCGACTGGCGCGACAGCGTGAAGGCCTTCCAGAAACGCAATCCGATGATGTACATCCAGCGTCGTCTGGACCTGGACGGCCGCGACATGGCGCTGATGTTCCTGGGCGGTGAATACCTGGGCAGCTATGCCCGCGTCGCCCACGGCGGGTCCTGGAACACCACGGTGCACAGTGGCGGCAAGTACGAGGCCTGCGACCCGGGGGCGGAGATCATCGAGATCGCGCGTCGGGCCCAGGCGCCCTTCGGGCTCGATTTCACCACCGTCGACGTGGCCGAGAGCAGTGAAGGCCCCGTGGTCTTCGAGGTATCGGCATTCGGCGGTTTCAAAGGTGCCCGGGAGGGCCTGGGCATGAACGTGGCGTCCCTCTACGCCACCCACGCCCTGCAGGAGATCGCCCTGGCCAAGGGCGGCACCTGATGGACAGCTCCACAGCCACAATCGACGGCCGGGTGGCGGCCGTGATCGACCGTCTTGGAGCGGGCCGCCCCCTGTTGGACGACACCCCGCGGCTCAACCTGGACGGCTTTCGCGTCACGGTCCGTTCCAACTCGGCCGCCCTGCTCGAGCGTCTGGCCGGGTATTTCGCCCATGTGGTGGATGCCCATGCCGCGGACGATGGCATCCTCATCGACGCCATCGAGCAGGCGGACCCGGCGGCCGACCTGGGTCTCGGCATCGACTTCACCGACTGGCGGCGGGAGACGGGCAAATCCGGACGCAAAGACAGTTACGCGGATTTCCCCGCCTGCCGCGTGGTGCGCAAGGTGCGCACGGGGATGGTGTTCCTGCAAAGCGCCGAACGGCGCATCGCCGCTGGCCGTTGCCTGGACAACGATAACCAGGTCATCAATTTCATCAACGCCCAATACATGAACCACCTGCAGCAGCAGGGCTGGTGTATCTGCCATGCCGCCGGTGCCGTGGTGGACACGCCCCAGGGCCCCCGCTCCATTGCCATGGCGGGCTTCTCGGGCGGCGGAAAGTCCACCCTCATGTTGCACCTGATGGGGCACGACGGCGTGCGCTTCCAATCCAACGACCGCCTGTTCCTGCGCACCGAGGCCAAGCAGACCCGTTCCCGGGGCATCCCCAAGCTGCCGCGCGTGAACCCCGGCACCATCGTCCACGACCCCCACCTCCATGAGCTGATCCCCGCGCCACGACGTGCGCAACTGCTCGGCCTCCCCCAGGCGGAACTCTGGGACCTGGAAGAGAAGTACGACGTGATGATCGATGCCGTGTACGGGCCGGGGCGTATCCAGCACGAGGCCCCCTGCGCTGCCCTGGTGATCCTCAACTGGCAACGGGGCAGCGCCGACCCGACACGCATGCAGCGTGTGGACCCCGCCCAACGACCGGACCTGCTGGCCGCGGTGATGAAATCCCCCGGCCCGTTTTATCAATACGCCGATGGGAGCTTCTTCCAGGACCTCAGCCAACCCGACCCGGCGGAGTACCTGGCAGCACTGGGTGACACGCCCGTCTACGAGGTCACCGGTGGCGTCCGGTTCGACACCATCACGCAACACAGCCTGGTGATGCTTGCGGCACGCTGAGCCCCGGAAAAGCCTTACCCATGAATGACACGCCCCGAGAACTGCTGATCCTGCGCCACGGAAAGTCCGACTGGGCCGAAGCCACCGACGACTTTCACCGCCCCCTCAAGGACCGGGGCAAACGCGGTGCCCAGAAGATGGGGGTATGGATGCAGGACAACGGCTTCATACCCGACCACATCGTCGCGTCCCCCGCTGTGCGCGCCATCGAGACCGCGCGCAAGGCCGCCAAGACCATGGGGCTGACCACGGGCGACGTGAACACCGATCCCCGTATCTACGGCGCCGGTGCGCGGCTGTTGCGCGAGGTTCTGGCGGACACCCCGCCCGAGGCACGTCGCGTACTGCTGGTGGGCCATAACCCGGGCCTGGAAGCCCTGCTGACGTGGTTGGTCGGTGATCAGGCCCCTTACCCCGATGACGGCAAACTTCTGCCCACGGCCACCATCGCGCGGGTCAAGCTCAGTTGCCCCTGGGACAGGCTGGCCGCCCGCTGCGCCCGCCTGCGCACGATCGTACGGCCCAAGTCACTGCCGGAAGGTTTTCCCTATCCCGGTCCCGGCCCCATGGAGCGCGAGCGACGTTCCCGCCCGGCCTATTACTACACCCAGTCCTCGGTGATCCCCTATCGGGTTGAGAACGGCCGGGTGGAGATCCTCATTATCGCCTCCAGCGGGGGCAAGCACTGGGTCGTCCCCAAAGGCATCCATGACCCGGGGCTCACGGCCCAGGAGTCCGCGGCCAAGGAGGCCTGGGAGGAAGCCGGGGCCGAGGGCCGGGTTCACGACAAACGTCTGGGCCACTACCGCTACGAAAAATGGGGCGCGGTCTGTGAGGTATCGGTCTATCCCATGGCGGTGACGCGCACCCTCCCCGAATCGCAATGGGAGGAGCGCCACCGCGGACGCCGCTGGGTCAGCGCGGAAGAGGCGGCGAAGCAGGTCAAACAGAAAGAACTGAGGCCCATGATCCTGAGCCTCGCGAAAAAACCGGCGCGCTGATGGCACGCCTGGTCGTCGCGCTGATCCGCCACGGGGCGTACCACCAACTCCCCGGTGTTCCCAGCGCCCATCAGCCCTTCGCCCTCACCGAGCTCGGCCGGGACCAGGCGCATGGCTGCGGCCGCTCCATCGACGCCTACGCGCGGGCAAACGGGCTGACTGTTCACCCGGTGATCGACGCCTCCGCCCAACTTCGTGCCTGGCAGACCGGCGAACTGATCAGAGCGTCCCTGCCCGGGGTAACGGCGGTGGAGAGCCATGAAGCCCTGGCCGAGCGCGGCCTGGGCAGTGCGGCCAACCTGACGGTCGAGCAGATCGAGGCCGCCCTGGCCGCCGACCCCCGCTTCGAGGCGCCCCCGCCGGGCTGGAAATCCGATAGCCACTACCGCCTGCCCCTGCAGGGCGCCGAATCGCTCATGGAGGCCGGCACGCGGGTGGCGGAACACCTGCGCGCCCGCGCCGCGGCCCTGCATGGGCACGGACTGCGCCGTGACACGCTGAAGATCATCGTGGCGCACGGCGCGGCCCTGCGCCATGGAGCGCATAAGCTGGGCATCCTGCCCTTCGAGCGCATCGCCGCACTGAGCATGTTCCATGCGACACCGGTTTATTTCGAGGTATCCGAAAACGGGCGTTGGCGGCAGGTGGGCGGTGAATGGAAGGTACGGGCGCGGGGCGAGACCGGGCTGGACTGATGCGGTCCCGGATCATCTCGAAGCGCTCCGCCACGACGACGAAATTCCGCCTTCAAACGCCCCCGTCATCCCCATGACACAAAACTGAAGTAAACCGCATACCGCGAAACCCACCGGTACCCTCGGTATGCCTCCTTCCGTCTCAGCCGCCGCATCCACGCCTGTGTCAGCCCCCGTATTGCCCCCCTCGCCGACGTGGAGGCACGCCCCCTGCGCCACCCCCATGGCCTTCGAACCCTGGGAGCACAGCGACCGCAAGGCCTACGGCGCAAACAGCGTGGACCCATCGGAACTGCGCCATCACCTGCGCCGGGGCCTGGCGGCACCGCGGGCACTTTGGCCGCTCAGGAAGGTGTTCTTTCTGTCCGACCTCCATGCGGACCACCAGGCCTTCCTGCAATCGCTGGAGAGTGCCGGGGCCATCCGCCGCAAGGGCGATGGACCGCAGGCGTTCACACTCACTTCCGAAGGGCGCGCCGGGCTGACCATCATCGGCGGGGACTGCCTGGACAAGGGCCCCAGCAACCTGGATCTGCTCGCCGCCATCCACCATTTCATGGCACTCGGTGGCACGCTGACCATCCTCGCCGGCAATCACGATCTGCGCCTGTTACTGGGCCTGCGCGCCTTCGCCAACCCGAACGACATCCGCTCCCGCCATTTCTTTCTGCGCATGGGTGCCAAGGTGGTGCCCTTGCTGGCGGAGGTACACGCGCGCTTCGCCAAGGAGCCGGGTTATCACGACGCGGTTCCCGGGGCGGCCGAATGCCGCCGTGCCCTGTTCCCTACGGCGGACTGGTTCGAAGCCTTCCCCCGCTGGGCCGGGGCGGTCATGAGCGCCGACAACCTGGCACGCGAACGGGCCCGTCTGGGCGAGAAGCAGGGGGAGTTCGAAGCCGCCGCGGTGAACGCCGGCATGGACATCCGCGCGCTGTGGGCCGCGACCCGACGCTGCCATCGGCTGTTCGTTCCCGAAGATGCTCCCCTGCGCTGGTTCTTCGACTGCATGGAACTCAGCCACCAGGAGGGCAGCTTCCTGTTCGTCCATGCCGGGGTCGACGACCAGGTGGCGCGACTGATCGAGGAGCAGGGCATAACGGGGCTCAATACCCGGTTCTGGAACGAACTCGGGCAGGACCCGATCGCGGTGTACTTCGGCCCCCTGGCCAACGTGCTGCGCACCAAGTACCGCGACACCGATCACCCCCTGACCGCAAAAGGGGTCGATGCCCTGCATCGCGCGGGCATCCACGCCGTGGTCCATGGCCACCAGAGCCGCGTGGCCGGACAGCGCATGGCCCTGCGTGAAGGGCTGCTGCACGTGGAATGCGACATCACCCTCAACTGTCATTCACGGGCCAGAAAAGGCATGGTGGGTCAGGGAGCCGGCGCCACCATCATCTGCCCCGAACGGCAGATTATCGGCATCAGCACCGACTACCCCCGGGCCAAGGTATTCGACCCCCTGGCCCTGCTTGATGCCCCCGCCCTGCCCTGCTGAACCCCATGACCGACGACAACAACAGCTTTCGCCACGACTCGCTCCAGGACGCCGAATCCATCCAGGAGTTTCTGAAGGCCATCAGCAAAGGCTTCGGCAAGGGCAAGCTGACCTTCAGCGAGGACGAGCGGGAAATCACCCTCACGCCTGATGGGCTGCTCGACCTCAAGGTCACCGCCAGCAAGGAAGACAACCGACACCGGGTGAACATCCGCGTGAGCTGGGACGTGGATCAGGATGCGCGCAAGAAACGCAACCTCAAGGTGAGTTGAAGCGGGACATCCGCAGCGCCGCCGCCCCGGTCAGAAACGGCATGGCGACCCACTCGAGGCGTCGGGGCAAGCCAGCCAGTCCCGTCAAAGTCCCCGCGCCCCTCCGTGTCTCCGGGATCCAGGGACTCTGTGCTTGATCGGTATCCCCCCGGTGGGGAAGTTTCACCGGTCCGAATCGAGCGGACCGAAGTTCATGGCCAGGGACAGCCGTGCATGGGGGGAATCGTTGGGCTCGACCTCGTGGATGAGATCGGGCGGAAAGAACGCGAACATCCCCTCGCGCGGCTGCACGGGCCGTTTCTCGGGCCCCAGCAGCAGGTTTCCCGAACCGGCGGGCACACGCACGTAGTAGACGGCCGACAGCAGTTCATCGAAGTCATCGTGGGTGTGCGGCAGCGTGCGTTGGCCCGGTTCCATCAGGTTGAACCAGAACCCCACGGCCAGCGACGGAGCGGGTCGCTCCAGGATGCGCGCCGCTTCCTCGCGGGCGAAGTCCAATACCGGCTCCACCTCGGGTAGCACCTCGCGATCCACGTACAGGTTTTCGTAGCGCCCTTCGAAAAAGTGCGTCCCGCGACAGACGTCCTGTTCGCGGGCCCGCTTCAAGGCCCCGTGCAGGCGGCTGTTGACCGCATCGTGACCACGCAGCCAGGCGACGTGCGCGGCCGCGCCCGGCTCGCTGTTGCCGCTCATGTGGGCAGCCTTCCGTACCGTTCGTTCAGGGTCCGCAATGCGGGCGCGCGGGCACGCAGTGCCTCCAGGTCATCGAGACGCCAGACCCAGTTGCCCTCGGTGGTGCCGGGGGTGTTCATGCGTGCCCCGGCACCCAGTTCGAGCAGGTCCTGCACCGGGGTCACGGCCAGGGCACAGACCGAGCTCAGGGCGGCGCGCCACAGGGCCTGGGTCAACGGCTGCCCCTGGGCACCAAGATAATCCTCGACCCGTTGACGGGCCGCCGCATCGAGACTGTCCGCCCAGCCCGCGGTGGTGTCGTTATCGTGGGTGCCGGTGTAGACCACGTAATCGTGGTCGTGGTTATGGGGCAGGTAGGGGTTGCCGGGGCCACCATCGAAGGCGAACTGCAGGACCTTCATGCCGGGCAGGCCGTGACGATGGCGCAGGGCGTCCACCTCGGGCGTGATGATCCCCAGGTCCTCGGCCACCACCGGGCGGGGCCCCAGGCTCCCGGTCAGGGACTTGAACAGATCGTCACCGGGACCGCTCTGCCAACTGCCGTCCATGGCCGTCTCGCACTCGGCGGGGATGGCCCAGTAGGACTCGAAACCGCGGAAATGATCGATCCGCACCATGTCGAACAGTTCGAACTGCCGCCCCATGCGGTGAACCCACCAGGCGTGGTCCTCTGCCGCCATGCGCGACCAGTCGTAAAGCGGATTACCCCAGCGCTGACCGGTCGCGGAGAAATAATCGGGCGGCACCCCCGCCACGCGGCTGGCGCGGCCATCGGGGCCCAACTCGAACAGGTCGGGCCGCGCCCACACCTCGGCGCTGTCCTCGGATACGAAGATGGGCAGGTCGCCGAACAGCAATACGCCGCGCGCCTGGGCGTGATCGCGCAGGCGCCTCCATTGACGCTGGAACACCCATTGCACGAAACAATGGGCCGTGTACTGGGCGGCACAGGTGGTTTTCAGGGTGTCGGTATCCAGTTGCGCGTAGTCCCGCACATCCTCCGGCCAATCCCACCAGGCGCGTTGTTCGTTGCAGGACTTCAGCGTGGCGAACAGGGCATACGGCTCCAGCCACTGGGACTCCCACTGGCAAAAATTCTCGAACTCGGCCAGCGCCCCCTCGTCCCCTCCACCGCCGGAGAAGGCGGCCGCGCACTCCGCCAGACGTTTGACCCGCCAGGCCCGGACTTCGGCGGACCGAGCGGGCGGCGCTTCATGATCGAGGCCCGCCAGGGCTTCCGCTTCGCCGATCTCGACCAGCAAAGGGTTTCCGGCATTGGCCGCGGGCGACTGGTAGGGGGACAGGTCATCACCGGTGGGACACAGCGGCAGGGTCTGCCAGACGCTGAAACCCGCGTCCGCGATGACGTCCACGAAACGGTGCGCCGACTCGCCGAGGTCGCCGTTACCGGCCCCGCCCGGTAGCGAGGTCACGTGCATGAGCACACCGGCGCGGCGGGTCTGTATCAGGTCATCACGATTCATGGCGGGGCGCACCGTCTCGCCGGGGCGGTTGCAATCGGGTCACTCATGCCCCCGCTTCATGACACCACCCAGGGCGGGGTCACCACCACCATGGGCGAATGGCCGGTTGAGGACGTCGGGCGGGGTTTCCCCCATGAGGGTGTACAGATCGCGCAGGTGGTGGCGATAGAGGCCGTCGAAATCGCGCACCGTGTCCGCCGGGTTGTAGTCACCGAACCACCAGAACCAATCCGAGCCCTCGCACAGGGCCATCTGGTGCTCCAGTTGCCAATGATCGGCCGGTCGTTCCTCCAGGGCATCCACGTGCGCATCGAAGGCCTTCTTGGCCTCGATCAACAATTCCCAGCCGCGGTTTTTGTCCTTGTCCCCGATCCAGGTGGAGAAGCTGCCATAGACCCAGCTGCCCGCCACCAGGGGGGGGAGATCACCGACCCGGACGCCGCCGTCCAATGCCCCCTGGAATGTGGTCAGTTCCAGGGCCGGATGAGCGGCAACGCGACGGTACAGCTGTGACAGGAAGTGATAGCCGTTCTCGGGGTAATGATCCCAGGCATTCTCGCCGTCCATGATGATGGACACCACGTGCTCGCCCGGTTCGTCCAGGGCCTCCGCGATATTGCCCAGGTGATGGATCAGATCGCCGACGGCATCGTCCGAGTGCCACGTCGAGTACGTGAAACCAATGCGGTCGGACAATCCATCATCGCGGAAGAAACAGGCGATATCGGCATCCGCGGGGCGGTAAGGCTGGAACAGCCAGGTGCGGTCGCCATCCTTCTCCGGATCTCCGTGGGCGCGCGCCAGGGTGTTGCGCAACACACCCTCGCCGGTGGCGGCCCAGCGCAAACCGTGCCCCGCCAGGTGCGATAGCGTGCCGTCGCAGACACTGCCCTCAGCGGGCCAGCAACCGGTGGGCACGACGCCGAAATGGGTCTGGAAGTAACGCACCCCCTCGCGCACATGCCAGTCCAGGCGCTCACCACCGCCGGGGAACGATTCCAGCCCGCCCAGGTCGACTTCGGGCCAGGCATCGCGTGCCGACTGGATGTCCAGCAGGAGCGGACCGATGGGGTGCGCGAACGGTGTGACCGAAAGCTCCACACGCCCCGCCCGGGCCAGTTCCCGGTAACGGGGAACGATGCCGACAATCAGTTCCTGAATCACTGTGATCAGGGTGCGGCGGTCAGCGGCGTCGAAGCCCGCGCCCTTGTCCTGGAGCACCTCAACCCGGGGGTCGGTGCGGCGCACGGTCTCCCCCATCCAGGCCAGGTGATACCAGACCAGCAGGTCGGCCATGAAGCCATCGTTGAGGGCGTCCAGGTACTCATGCTCGAGGGCATAGCGGGCCAGCTTGACCAAGCGCGCGTAGGGCGCGAAGCGCTCGATCATGTGTGTTTCATTGGCCCGCAGACAGGCCTCGACCATGGCCACCCGTGCCGCCGGGTCCGTGGGCACACCGGGCCCGGCCAGGGCGGCCAGCAGGGGGTCCCGGATGCGCGCCCCGTTTTCCAGCCAGGCCGCCAGCATGGCGGCGTAGTCGTCGATCTGCTCCAGAAGGGTGGGAACGAAGTTCACCACCGCGCAGGCACCATCCTGGTCCTCCAGGTGGGCGGCCATGTCCACGTAGTCCTTGATGGCGTGGAGGTAGGTCCAGGGCAGTTGATAGTCCCCGCCCCGCCCGTCGGCGTACTGGGGCTGATGCATGTGCCAGCAGAACACCACCTTGAGACGGCTTCTGGCGGCCGGGGTCGACGATTCCGGATCGGGGTTCGGGTTCACGCGGGAGACTCCAGGGGCAGGGAAACGGAATGACGAGCCGGGTGGTCGGCCTCGATGGCCTTTTCGGTCCGGGAGGACCAGTGGACGGGGAATCAGCCCACGTTGTGGAAATTGTCGCCCAGCATCTCCGGCGTAACGAGGACGACGCCCCGTTCGCTGACGTGGAAACGCTTGGCATCCTCCTCGGAATTCTCACCGATGACCATGCCATCGGGAATCCGGCAGCCCCTGTCGAGAATGGCCTTGCGAATGCGGCAATTGCGCCCGATGGAGACCTCCGGCAGCACCACCGAGTCGCGGATCTCGGAGCCCTCGTGTACCGACACGTGGGAGAACAACAGCGACCGCTTCACGGTGGCCCCCGAGATGATGCAGCCACCGGAGACCATGGAGTCCACGGCCATACCCCGGCGATCATCGTCATCGAAGACGAACTTGGCCGGGGGCAGCTGCTCCTGGTAGGTCCAGATGGGCCAATCATCATCGTACAGGTTCAATTCGGGCGTGATGTCCGCCAGTTCGAGATTGGCGGTCCAGAACGAATCCAGGGTCCCCACATCACGCCAGTACGCCTGCTGCCCCGTGGACGGATCACGGAAGGGGTAGGCGTACACGCGATACTGTTCGATCGCGTCGGGGATGATGTTCTTGCCGAAATCGTGCTCGGAAGTTTCCGAGGCCGCGTCCGCGATGAGCTGGTCGAACAGGAACTTGGTGTTGAAAACGTAGATGCCCATGGACACCAACGCCGTGCCCGGCTTGCCGGGGACCGGGGTCGGGTCGGCGGGCTTCTCCTCGAAGGCGACGATGCGCCCGCGTCGATCCGCCTCCATCACGCCAAAGGCCTTGGCCTGTTCGATGGGCACCTCGAGACAGCCCACGGTGAGGTCGGCGGCCGACTCCACGTGGAAGGCGATCATCTGGCCGTAATCCATCTTGTAGACATGGTCGCCCGCCAGCACGAGGACATAGGAAGGATCATGGATGTGGATGATGTCCATGTTCTGGTAGACGGCATCGGCGGTGCCCTCGTACCAGGCCGTCTCGCTGACACGCTGCTGGGCCGGCAGCAGTTCGATGAACTCCCCAAATTCCCCGCGCAGGAAACTCCAGCCGCGCTGGATGTGCTGGTTGAGGGAATGGGACTTGTACTGGGTCGCCACACCGATACGGCGGATGCCGGAGTTGATGCAGTTGGACAGCGGGAAATCGATGATGCGGAACTTGCCACCGAAGGGCACGGCGGGTTTGGCGCGCCATCGGGTCATGTCTTTCAGGCGCGAGCCTCGTCCCCCGGCCAGGATGATGGCAAGGGTTTCGCGGGTGAGCCGGCTGACGAATCGGCTGGTCTGCGGATACTGCATTGAGCTCTCTTGACGGGTTCTTCGGGGCAGGTTCTTCGGGGCGGTTGGTGTTCCGGCGGCCATTCGTGGCCGTGCGCGGCGTACCGGTCATCTTGACCAGCACCGGCGCGCGGGGAAACCGGTCTCGATCAATGCCACGGTGATTGGCTTGGATCATGCGGTCCTGGACCGCTCATCCACCTCTGCACATGCTTGACCGGACGGGACTCCGGAGGAAGTCCGCCTCGTGTGATCATGTCTGGGTCAGGATTACCCTGCTGGTGCGGACCGGTTGTCTGCCCGCAGGGTGAGCTTCGAAGGGGTGCGAGGCCACCGGGCACGCATGTTCTGATGATCTCGCTGCGTGTTCCCGGGACGGCTGGAAGTCTACCATTGGACTTTCTGGCGCCCGGATGACGGTGCTCTGGGGATTTCCCCATGCCCTGTCAGCGGGTCCTTACCAGGATGCCCCATCCGGCGGGGCCCGCCCCCCGTCCCAACACAAGGTAAGAACCTCGACGTGATCCAAGCTCCCCCGCAGTCCCCCGACCTGAATCGCCTGCTCAATGCCGCCCACCACGACCCCTTCGCGGTTCTCGGCGCACACCCGGATGGCGATGGCCGGGCCCGGGTCACGGTATACATTCCCCAGGCCCGCACGGTGCGTGTTCTGGACAACGACGGCGCATTACAGCCCCAGGGCAGCCCCGGGCTGTTCTCGGCGACATTCGACAGTGAGGAGATTCCGCCCCGCTACCGCCTGGATGTGGAGTTCGACGATGGCAACCGCTGGCAGGGTTTCGATCCCTACTGTTTCGGGCCACAGCTGGGCGAACTGGATCTGCACCTGTTCGGCGAGAGCCGCCACTGGCGCCTATGGACCATGTTCGGCGCACACCCACACGAGGCTGATGGCGTTGCCGGTGTGCGCTTTGCCGTGTGGGCGCCCAATGCGGAGCGGGTCAGTGTCGTCGGTGGCTTCAATGGCTGGGACGGCCGTCGCCATCCCATGCGCAGTCGCGGCGGATCGGGCGTCTGGGAACTGTTCATCCCCGGCCTCGCCGATGGCGAGCTTTACAAGTACGAGATCCGCGGTCGGGATGGGGTCGTACGCGTGAAGACCGACCCCCTGGGGCAGGCCTTCGAGCTGCGCCCCGGGGTCGCCGCCCGCGTGCCCGCGCCGTCAACCCACGAATGGACCGACGGCGACTGGCTACGCCAACGCAAGGAAAGCACCTGGCTGAAGGAACCCATGAGTATCTACGAGGTGCACCTGGGGTCCTGGCGGCGCAACGAAAGCGGCGGCTTTCTCAACTACCGGGCGGTGGGCGAACAACTGGTCGCCTACGTGCGCGACATGGGCTTCACCCACATCGAGCTGCTGCCGGTCACCGAGCATCCCCTGGATGCCTCCTGGGGCTACCAGACCACCGGCTATTTCGCCCCCACCAGCCGTTTCGGCAACCCCGATGACCTGCGCTGGCTCATCGACCACGCCCACGAAAACGGCATCGGCGTACTGCTGGACTGGGCCCCGGGCCACTTCCCCAAGGACGACACCGCTCTGGCCCGGTTCGACGGCACTGCCGTCTACGAACACGAGGACCCGCGCAAGGGCGAACACCGCGACTGGGGGACCTACATCTTCAATTACGGCCGCAACGAGGTGCGCAACTTCCTCATCGCCAGCGCCCTGTATTGGCTGCACGAGTTCCATATCGACGGGCTGCGCGTAGACGCCGTCGCCTCCATGCTCTACCTGGATTACTCCCGCGAGGCGGGCGACTGGGAACCCAACATCCATGGTGGCCGCGAGAACCTCGAAGCCATCGAGTTCATCAAGCAGCTCAACACCGAGGTGCATGCCCAGCATCCGGGCGCGGTGGTGATCGCCGAGGAATCCACCGCCTGGCCCCAGGTCACCCGCCCCACCTGGCTCGGTGGTCTGGGCTTCTCCATGAAATGGAACATGGGCTGGATGCACGATTCCCTTGACTACATGGGCAAGGACCCGATTTACCGCCACTACCACCATGACCGGCTGACCTTCGGGTTGCTCTATGCCTTCACCGAGAACTTCGTCCTGCCGTTCTCCCATGACGAGGTGGTACACGGCAAAGGCTCGCTTCTGGCACGCATGCCCGGCGACCCCTGGCAGCAATTCGCCAACCTCCGCCTGCTGTACACCTACATGTGGACCTACCCCGGCAAGAAGCTGCTGTTCATGGGCAGCGAATTCGCCCAGGGACCGGAATGGAATCACGATAAGGCCCTGGAGTGGGACCAACTCGACATCGACATGCATGCGGGCATCCGCACCCTGATCCGCGACCTGAACCGGCTCTACACCCATACCCCCGCCCTGCACGCCCACGATTTCGACGACTCGGGGTTCCACTGGATCGACTGTCACGACAGTGCCCAGTCCGTGGTCTCCTTCGCGCGCCGCGACGCAGACCAGGCCGCCGTGGTCATTCTCAACTTCACACCCGTGCCACGGCAGGGCTACCGCATCGGCCTGCCGTCCGGAGGCCGTTGGCGCGAGGCCATCAACTCGGACAGTCGTTTTTACTGTGGCTCGGATATGGGCAACCTGGCCGAACTCTATGCCGAGGACGTCCCCTGGATGGACCAGCCCCACTCCGTCGTCCTCACCCTTCCGCCCCTGGCCGCCGTGGTCCTCGTACCCAACTGAAGCCTGCCCGGCGGATCAATCCCAGCCACCCCGTGCGGGTGGGGATCACCCCCTCCGTCCCCGGCGCGGACGCCAGCCGACCAACAAGACCACCTGGCCGTCCAGCGTGGCCGGGACGTACCGAATCCGCCCCCCGGTCACTGAATCGCCCGGGCCGCGGCGCGGATGCGTTCCTCACGGGGAGCGCAATCGCCGACGCTCACCCGACCGCATCGCATCCGGCCCGGCCCTGACGCCCGCCCATCCCGCGACGCCTCGTCCAAAGACGACCCGCGGGGATGCTGACCGCCGCCCTCGCAGCGCACCAAAACCGGCAAGCACGGCACTGTTCCCCACGCTGGAAAACACCACGAAAATGATTTTTTTATTAATATTTTCAGAGCGTTGCGGTTATTTTGGAATATTAGAAAATATTTTTGTTGCAACGCACAAAATGATGCCTATACTGCACTGCAACACGACGCGAAATGTTTCGCTCGGGAACTACATATCCACACACGATTTTACGAGGCATCGCCATGAACTACTCCGATCTCTTCGCCAAGACTGAAGAACTCTTCGCCCCCGCCAAGGCCCTGTCCGAACTGACCCTGGCCAGCACCGAGAAGCTGGTTGAGATCAACCTGACCGCCGCCAAGGCCAACGCCGAAGTTGTCCTCGGCGCCTGGAAAGCCGCCCTGGACGTGAAAGACATGGACTCCGCCAAGGCCTACTTCGAAGCCCAGCGCTCCGTCGCCGAAGCTTCCGTCAAGCGCGCCCAGTCCGACGCCCAGGCTATCGCCGAGGTCTCCAAAGGCTACGTCGCCGACGTGCAGCAGATCTCCAAGGACAGCATGGAGAAGGTCGCCAAGCTGGCTGCCTGATCCCTTTCCCGACCCATTCCCGAACAGCCCTTCGCGGGCCGTTCGGAACGGGTGGGGTCGGTCACCATCCGACTCCGTCCATGATCGCCCGCCCCGCGGGTCCCGATCAGAAGTTTCTCCTCCTCTCTTTGGTATTCGGGGGCACCGCACCAGCGGTCGCCCCCATTTTTTTGCCCTTTGTTTCTGGCAGCCGATTCGGGCACGCGGCCCATCAGCGCTCGCTGACGCCCCTGGCAATCCGTCGATCCCCGCCGCCCCGTGCACCGGTTACCGATTACCGGTTACCGAATACCGCGCAAAGAGGGGTGTTCATCAGCGCCCATGATTTTGCAGCGCATCATGATTCGCGGAACTGACGCTCCCCATCAGAATCGCCGGGCCAAGCTGGCTTGAACCGGCCTTCGGGTTAGCCCTGATCACGATTCTGGAATATTAGCGATTATTTTTGTTGCATCGCACAATGGCCGCGTTATACTGCACCGCAACAAGAGCTTCTCTTAAGACCCGTATTCATTCTTCATCAAAGGAAACGAACCATGACTCCCATCGATTTCACCGCTAAAGCCGAAGAATTCTTTGCCCCGGCCAAGGCCCTGACCGAACTGACCCTGGCCAGCACCGAAAAGCTGGTTGAGATCAACCTCGCCGCCGCCAAGGCCAACTCCGAAGTCGTCCTCGACGCCTGGAAAGCCGCCCTGGACGTGAAAGACCTGGATACCGCCAAGGCCTACTTCGAGGCCCAGCGCTCCGTCGCCGAAGCTTCCATGAAGCGCGCCCAGGAAGATGCCAAGGCCATCGCCGAAGTGTCCAAGGGCTACGTTGCCGACGTGCAGCAGATCTCCAAGGAAAGCGTGGAAAAAGCCGCCAAACTGGCTGCCTGATCCCGGCTGACCTATTCCCGGATGGCCTTTCGCGGGCCAACCGGACCCGGGTGGGGTAGGCCACCAGCCTCCCCTGTCCGTGATCGCCCGCCTCGCGCTACGCGATCAGAAGTTTCTCCTCCTCTCTTTGGTATTCGGGGGCACCGCAACAGCGGTCGCCCCCATTTTTTTGCCCGCGACTTATCGGCGGCCGCTTCCGGCGGGCGCCAGGCCCTGGATCGCCCCCCGCGAAGCTGCCTCGGGGGGCCATCGACCGAAGCCGAACACCGAACTTAATCACTGTTCTCTTCGCACCCATCGCCCGCGTATCCTTAAGCGCTCCAGGCCGGGGCGGCGGGATAGGCCCCGTTGCCCTTCATGGCCGGCCTTCCGACCGATACAACATGGCGCAGGACATAGAAAAATCCGTCTTCAAGGTCCTGGTCACCGGGGCCGCAACGGGCTTCGGGCGCATGCTCTGCGAAGCCCTTGCTGACAAGGGCCACCAGGTCTACGCCGGTATGCGTGACCCGGAAGGTCGCCACGCCGATGCCGTGGAGTCCATGCACTCGTGGAGCAGCAAGCGGATACACCCTATTGTTCCCCTTCAACTGGACGTCACGTCCGGCACCTCGGTGCGCGAGGCCTTTGAGGAGATCCGCCACATGGCGGGCGGTGTGGACTGCGTGGTCAATAATGCCGGGGTGACGGCCGTTGGCCTGGGTGCCGACATGCCCCTGGATCACGCCGCCAAACTCTTCGAGACCAATGTCCTGGGAGCCCAACGGGTGAACATGGCCGCCCTGCCTCACATGCGCAGCCAGAAGGCGGGCCTGCTGGTACACATCAGCAGCAGTTTCGGTCGCTTCGTCGTTCCAGGCATGGGGCTGTATTGCGCCAGCAAGGCCGCGCTCGAGGTGATCGCCGAATCCTTCCGCTATGAACTCGCCCCGCTGGGCATCGACTCCATCATTGTGGAACCCGGCGCCTTTCCCACGGGGATGAGCGCGCGGGTGCTGACACCCAAGTTTCCCGGCAGCGAGAAAAAGCACGGCACTTCCGCGGGCATTCCCCAGCATCTTCAGGAACACTTCGAGGGCCTGTTCAACAGCAAGAAGCCGCCCAACCCCAAGGCCGTGGTCCAGACCATCATCGACCTCATCAGCATGCCCAACGGTCTGCGGCCCCTGCGCACCGTGGTGGACCCACACAGTGGCCATGCGGTGGAGTCCTTCAATCGCGCCTCGGTCCAGGCTCAGGCCCAGGCCATGGCCTCGCTGGGCCTCGCCAACATCCCCAAAGGCCCGCCTTTCAAGGCCTGAACCCATGTCACACCGCACGCACTCAACACCCGATACCCACCAATCAAGATCGGTCGTTACCATCGCCCTTGTCGCTCTGGCCTGGTTGCTTGTCCTGACCAGCCCCGCCGCCGCCGGCACCCTCACGCTCGAAGGCGAGCCCACCCAGGGCGGCCTGCTCTGGGGCAGCACCGACCCGGGCACCACGGTCAAACAGGATGACCGCGCGATCCGGGTCAACGAAGACGGTCGGTTCCTGGTGGGCTTCGGCCGCGATCACGCGCGCAAATCGGTGATCGAGGCGAACCATCCGGACGGCACCCGCACGGTCCGCGAGCTCACGGTGAGCAAACGCAAGTACGCCATCCAGCGCATCGACAACCTGCCCGAGAACAAGGTCAGCAAGTTCAGCGAAAAGGCCCTCAAGCGTATCCGCGAGGAGGCCGCCGCCGCGCGTAAGGCGCGTAGCCGCGATGACGCCCGCAACGACTGGGTCGATGGCTTCATCTGGCCGGCCATCGGCCCCATCACCGGTGTATACGGCAGCCAGCGCATCCTCAACGGCAAACCCCGCCGTCCCCACTTCGGCGTCGACGTGGCCGGGCGCGTGGGTGCGCCGGTGGTGGCCCCGGCGGACGGTATCGTCACCCTCGCCCACCCCGACATGTACTTCTCGGGCGGCACCCTGATCATCGACCACGGACACCATCTCACCTCCAGCTTCCTGCACCTGAGCAGGATCCTGGTGAAAGAAGGGCAGCGCGTGTTCAAGGGCGACGTGATCGCCGAGATCGGAAAGACCGGGCGGGTCACCGGCCCCCACCTGGACTGGCGCATGAACCTGGGCCCCGACCGCATTGACCCGCAACTGCTCGCGGGCCCCATGCCCGACACCCAGGCCCGCATCTACAACCCCTACCGCGACCGCACCGGCTGGGCGGACAAACGTGAGTCCTCCGCCACGGGCCGATAGGGAAGCTCTGAACGAATCGTGACACGGCGCCTTAGCCCGTCGAACAAGCCCATTTCAGTGTTGCGAATCTTCGCAATAGCCCGCTGTTTAAAGGCGATTCGCGTCTTGAACTGAACGATTATCCGAACCACCCGCTCGCGCCAGATTCATTCAGAGCTCCCATGGATACCCCGCCGTGACCCGCATCAGCTTCTACACCCTGAGCCAGGACGGCGCCCAGATCCGCTTCCGCACGGCCTGCAAGCTGGTGGAAAAGGCCCACACCCAGGGCCTGACCATCTACATCCACACCGCCGGTGCCGCCGACAGCACCGTGTTGGACGACCTGTTGTGGACATTCAAGGACGGAAGCTTCATTCCCCACGCCGTCCACCCCCGCCCGGCGGGCGACCACTCCCCCATCGTGATCGGTCACGACCACGAGCCGACGGGCGAACATAACCTGCTCATCAACCTGTCCAACGAATTGCCCGCCTTCTTCAGCCGCTTCGAACGTGTGGCGGAGATTGTCGACGGGCAAAGCGAACGCCTGGCCCGTGGCCGGGAACGCTTCAAGTTCTACAAGGACCGTGGTTACCCTCTCGAACACCACAAGCTCTGAGGACAGCGCACATGACGGGCGGCTTCAGCGACAAACTGACCCTCAAGGAAAAGGCTGAGGAGGACCTGTGGTTCGCCCGCCAAGATCGCGCACTGGTGGAACGCCTGCACGAGGACAAGAGCAAGGAGGCTGCCGCGGACGACGGCCAACCCACGCGACCCGATGGCCCCGCTCCAGACGAGACGCCACCAACCGCGTAGCAGAGTTCCCTGGACGGGATCGCCCCTGGAAAATCGGACCTGACGGCGGGTCCAAGCCCTTCTTAACCCCGCTATACTCCCGCCCCTTCGCTCCGCCCCCGATCCCCCCTCCCGATCCGCAACGATCAAGCAATCCCGACGCCCCGAACGATGGATAAAAGCTACGACCCCCACGCCATAGAAAAACGCTGGTACGAGACCTGGGAATCCCGGGGCTGGTTCGCCCCCACGGATGAAGGGGAAGGCAGCTACTGCATCATGATCCCGCCGCCCAACGTGACGGGCTCGCTGCACATGGGGCACGGCTTCAACAACACCATCATGGACACCCTGGTGCGCTACCAACGCATGACAGGCAAAAGCACCCTCTGGCAGCCGGGCACGGACCACGCCGGCATCGCCACCCAGATGGTGGTCGAACGCCAGCTTGAGGCCGATGGCAAGACCCGCCACGACCTGGGCCGCGACGCCTTTATCGACCGGGTCTGGGAGTGGAAGGGCGAATCCGGCGGCAACATCACCCGCCAGCTGCGCCGCCTGGGGTCCTCGCTGGACTGGCAGCACGAGCGATTCACCATGGACGAGGGGCTGTCCAAGGCGGTGCAAGAGGTGTTCGTGCGCCTCTACGAGGAGGGCCTGATCTACCGTGGCAAACGCCTGGTGAACTGGGACCCGAAGCTGCACACCGCCGTCTCCGACCTGGAGGTGCTGAGCGAAGAAGAGCAGGGCCATATGTGGCATTTGCGCTACCCGCTGGCCAACGGCACCGGGCACATGGTGGTCTCCACCACCCGTCCCGAGACCATGCTCGGCGACTGCGCCGTGGCCGTGAACCCGGAGGACGAACGCTACAAGCACCTGATCGGCGAGATGATCGACCTGCCCCTGACCGGCCGACGCATCCCGATTGTCGCCGACGAACACGCCGACCCCGAGTTCGGCACCGGCTGCGTGAAGATCACCCCCGCCCACGATTTCAACGACTACGCCGTCTGGCAGCGTCACCGCGACGAGAACAACATCTCCGAACAGGTCCACGGCGGCCTGATCAACATCTTCACCATCGACGCGGCCATCCGCGCGAACAGCGATGAGGAAGGCGATCTGATCCCCAGCGCCTACATCGGCATGGACCGCTACGAGGCGCGTAAGCAGATCGTCGCCGACCTCGAAGCCCAGGGCCTGCTGGAAGGCATCAAGGACCACAAGCTCATGGTCCCGCGTGGCGACCGCTCCGGCGCCATCATCGAGCCCTTCCTCACCGACCAGTGGTACGTGCGCATCGAGCCCCTGGCCAAGCCCGCCATCGAGGCGGTGGAGGACGGCCGCATCAAGTTCGTGCCGGACAACTGGAAGAACACCTATTACGAGTGGATGCGCAACATCCAGGACTGGTGCATCAGCCGCCAGATCTGGTGGGGCCACCAGATCCCCGCCTGGTACGGCGAGGACGGCAGCGTCTACGTGGGCCGCTCCGAGGCCGAGGTGCGCGAGAAACACGGCCTGGGCCCCGACGTGGCCCTGCGCCAGGACGAGGACGTGCTGGACACCTGGTTCAGCTCCGCCCTGTGGCCCTTCTCCACCCTCGGCTGGCCGGACAGCACCGACCGCCTGGAACGCTTCTACCCCAACAACGTGCTGGTCACCGGCTTCGACATCATCTTCTTCTGGGTCGCCCGCATGATCATGATGGGCATGAAGTTCATGGACGGTCAGGTGCCCTTCAAAGAGGTCTACATCCACGGCCTGGTGCGCGACAGCCATGGCGACAAGATGTCCAAGTCCAAGGGCAACGTGCTCGACCCCATCGACCTCATCGACGGCATCGACCTCGAATCCCTGGTGGTCAAGCGCACCGGCGGCATGATGCAGCCGCACCTAAAGGCCAAGATCGAGAAGCAGACCCGCAAGGACTTCCCCGACGGCATCCCCGCCTTCGGCACCGACGCCCTGCGCTTCACCTTCGCCGCGCTCGCCTCCACCGGCCGCGACGTCAACTTCGACCTGGCCCGCACCGAGGGCTACCGCAACTTCTGCAACAAGATCTGGAACGCGGCGCGCTATGTGTTGATGAACACCGAGGGTCAGGATTGTGGTTTGACCGGGGCGGTCGAACTGTCCCCCGCCGACCGCTGGATCCGCTCCCGCCTGCAACACACCACGGCCACCATGCACACCGCCCTGCAGGGCTACCGCTTCGACCACGCCGCCCAGGCCGTCTACGAGTTCATCTGGAACGAGTACTGCGACTGGTATCTGGAGCTGTCCAAGCCCGTGCTCAACAGCGACACGGCCTCCGACGCCGCCAAGCGCGGCACCCGCCAGACCCTGGTGCGCGTGCTGGAGGAAGCCCTGCGTCTGCTGCACCCGATCATGCCCTTCATCACCGAGGAGGTCTGGCAACAGGTCAAACCCCTGGCCGGGGCCGAGGGTGAGTCCATCATGACCCAGGCCTACCCCAAGGCCGACGAAGCCGCCATGGACGCCGAGGCCGAGGCCGAAATCGCCTGGGTGCGCCAGTTCATCCAGGGCATCCGCAAGATCAAGGGCGAAATGAACATCGCCCCCGGCAAGCCGGTCCCCGTGCTGCTCGCCAACGCCAGCGAAACCGACGCCGCCTGGGCCGAGACTCACCGGCCCTACCTGGATTTCCTGGCCCGCACCGAATCGGTAACCGTGCTGCCGGCTGGCGACGAAGGCCCCGAATCCGCCACCGCCCTGGTGGGCGAGATGAAGGTGCTCATCCCGCTCGCCGGGCTCATCGACAAGGACGCGGAACTGGCCCGCCTGGACAAGGAGATCGGCAAGATCGAGAAGGACCTGGAGAAATCCGAGAAGAAGCTGGAGAACCCCAACTTCGTGGACCGCGCCCCCGAGGCCGTGGTCGCCAAGGAACGCGGGCGCGTGGAAGAGATGCGCTCGGCCCTGGCCAACCTGCGCGATCAGCGGGCGCGTATCGGGAATCTTTGACTTGGGTTGAATCGCAGGAGCGCGGAGGACACGGAGAACCGCGCCGGGATCCACGGGATTGCGTCGCCTCTCCCCAGGGCTAGCCTGGACATCATGGAAAAACCCAGCGGTTCATTCGCGGGAACCGTCCATATCAACAATACATCGCTCGGAAGCCATGTCAGAGACGCCCCACCCCCCCACGGAGGAACCCACAATCGTTTATCGCGATGGAAGGGTCCTTCCCTGGTTGTACATTCTGGTACTCATCGCTTTGGACGCCGTCCTCATAGCCGCCGGTACGGATGGGGGCAAGGCGTTCATGGCCATCGTGTTTCTCACCCTTGCCATCGCGATATCGATTCGGGAAGCGCTGAAAAGTAGGGAAACGCGTATCGAAGCGACACCCCGAGCCCTGACGATTCGTCGGGCAACCTGGTCGGGGAACGAGACCGTTACTATCGACTGGCCCCGATTCATCGTCGCCGAAGGGTTCCAGTATCCGTTCAAATTCACCGGGATTGTGCTGACGATCTACCTGCGGAACCCCGCCGAGGTGAGAAAGTTTTCTTTCTTTCGGATATTCACGAGTACGAACCAGATAGCGGCTGAACTCAACACTTACTGGCGAACGCACATTGAGGGTAGGCAGGCGAGACCCAGATTCGGTTGAGAGGAGTAGTAGGTTGGGGTGAGCTTGCGAACCCCAACGTTGCCCCCAGCGTCAGGAAACACGCTGGGGTTCGCTTATCTCACCCCAGCCTACGACTGGCTGATCAGCGCAGGCGCATCGCAAGTTCACGAATCGTTGAACCGCCAAGGTCGCCAAGGAACGCAAAGGATCTCGCGGCATCTCGTGGGAGCGAATTGCATTCGCGATGGCTTGGTCGATCACCGAACCGACCGGGAGTTGATCAGGCCCTCAGAACCCGCCGTCGCCGAAACTATCGCGATTGCAAATCGCTCCCACGGCCAAACAACGCTTGGCACCCTTGGCGTCTTGGCGGTTCATATCCCCGACTACCGCCCCGCTCAGGCGCATCAAGGCAAGCAGGGACTCGGCGGCAGGCTGTAGAACACCCCCGCCAGCTCATACAGCCGACACGCCACCCGCAGGTCCAGCAGCCACAACACCCCGGCGATCAGGAGGACCACCCCGGCCCCCAACAGGGCCACATACAGGGTGGTCCAGAGCGCGCCGATAGCGGGGCCGACCCGGCTGCCCGGGTGTGCCGGATCGCCCTCCAGTTGGTCCGCCAGCCAGCGCCCGGCGGCGCCGTGGATACCCACCGCGAACAGCCCCGTGACCACGTGCAGAAAGGTCGGCAGCAGGGTGGTGAGCACCATGCCCGTGACCATCAGCCCCTGCCCCCAGGGGTCCGCCGCCGCGTCCACGGCCATGGCGCGCCAGTCCAGTTCCGCCCCGTCCACCAGCGAATTCATGAACTCGATACCCAGGGGCAGCACGAGCACCAGGGCCAACATGAAGCCCAGGGCGGCAAGGCCGTCCCAGGTCAGGTCCAGGACGACCCGCCCCGCACCCCCCGCCAGGCCCCGCTTGATGAAGACCCGGCTGACCCACCAGGAGCCCCAATCCAGGGCGGCATTAAACAGGGGCATCAGGACGTAGAGCCCGAACAGAAGAATGGCCTGGTCGGGCCTGTCACCAAACAGAGCGACAGCGCCAACGACAGCGCCAACGACAGCGCCAGCGCCAGCGACAGCGACAGCGGCAGCGACAGCGGCAGCGACAGCGGCAGCGGCAGCGACAGCAACAGCGCCAGCGCCAGCGACAGCGACAGCGACAGCGACAACGAGAGCGACAGCGACAGCGCCAGCGACAACGACAGCGCCAGCGACAGCGCCAGCGACAGCGAGTAACCAGGATTCCGTGATCAGGTAAATCATCACTCCCAGCGCCGCTGCGATGGCGACCGGCCACCACCGGCTTCGGCCCTCCAGCCAGCGTTCCAGCCGAGCACCCACACGCAACGCTCCAAGAACGCTCGCCAGGTAGGCGATGAACCCAGGCACAACCCAGGCCCGGAACTCAAAGTCCGGGGCGAAGACGACAATCCCACCCAGGCGGTGATCCCCCCCGCCCCAGCCATAGGCCACCAGGAAGAAAAGCAGCGGATAGACAAAGGCAAGGGTCAGGCTGACCCCGTAGGCCCGCGCTGAACCCGCCGGGCCGTAGAACCGCTCGACCCGGCCCAACAATCCCCCGACCGCCGCCTTGTAACGCTGCAGGGCCTTCTCACCGCGCAGAATCGCGATCGCATGCAGACGGCTCGGTTTGTCGAGAAACAACCAAAGCGCCCCTGCAAACACCGCCGACAGCACGGGGCCGATCTCGGCGAGGTAGGCAAAGACAAAGGCGAACAGGGCGTCCATGACGTGGCGCGGGTTCCGTGCTGTATTGGATCGGGGATGGGCGAGCGCGCCCCGATTCTTCCATATCGGTGGCGGATTACGTAGCCCGCGCGGTGTTTCTCGGTAAGTGACACAC
>JBMYTL010000028.1:0-31361 GCA_049604295.1 Gammaproteobacteria bacterium | reverse complement strand
TCCAAGCCCACGCTTGAGGTCAATATCGATCACGCCCTCGTTCAGCGTTTGAATACAGAGTCCGACGAGGACCGTTTCAAGGACTGGGCACAGGTGTTGTTCGACCAGGCCATGCTCAGCGAGGGCGGTCAGTTGGAGGACCCGGCGTCCTACGTGCGCCGTATCAACGAGCTGCTGCAGGCGACCCTGGACGCCGCCTGATCAAGCGAGATCCCTCCTTTGAATCCCGCGTAGGAGCGGCGTCCCGCCGCAATGGGCCCCGCCCAGATTGGGGTGGATCCACAAACCCCGCTTCCTCTGGAAGCGGGGTTTTTTGTGATTTGTCATCGCGCTGGAGTGTTGTGAGCGCGCCTCATGGGCAGGGTGGCTCTGTACGTGTGGCCAACGGCCGGACACGCGGATGTATCACGGCTTCCTTAGGCGCCAGTCCCAAGCCGCGTCGGCGGTCATCGATCTGTCGCCATCGCGCGGGGCATGCGTACCCCGGTGGTGGTCAGTTATTGGCGAAACCGATCAATGCGACACGAACAACCGATTTCCCGTCGATCAAGCCGATCCGTAGAGTTCACCCCACGTTCCGACGCGCGGAACGAACCCTTTTCAAATACTGCCATTTCAGCCCTCAGGGCAAAGGTGAATCATGCTTCAGAATCGCGAAGGCCAGCGTGTCCCGTCCGTCACTTTCCGTACCCGCCAGGGCCACGAGTGGGTGGACGTGAACTCCGATGACATCTTCAACGGTCGCACCGTCGCCGTCTTCTCCCTGCCTGGCGCCTTCACCCCCACCTGCTCCAGCAGCCACGTGCCGCGTTTCAACGAGCTGGCCCCGGTGCTCAAGGCCAACGGCGTGGACGAGATCGTCTGCATGTCCGTGAACGATGCCTTCGTCATGAACGAGTGGAAGGCCGACCAGGAAGCCGACCAGATCACCTTCATCCCTGACGGCAACGGTGAGTTCACCGACGGCATGGGTATGTTGGTGGACAAGGACGACCTGGGCTTCGGAAAACGTTCCTGGCGCTATTCCATGCTGGTCAAGGACGGTGTGGTGGACAAGCACTTCGTCGAGCCGGAAGTGCCCGGCGATCCCTTCGAGGTCTCCGACGCCGACACCATGCTCGAGTACATCAACCCCAATGCCGCCAAGCCGAATGACGTGCTCATCATGACCCGCGATGGTTGCCCCTTCTGCGCCAAGGCCAAGGGCATGCTGACCGACGCCGAGATGGCTTATACCGAGGTCAAACTCGGCAAGGACATGCCTCTGAAGGCGATCCGCGCCGCTTCCGGGCGCGACACCGTGCCGCAGATCTTCATCGATGGCGTGCACATCGGTGGCTCTGATGACCTGGAGGCCTGGTTCGCGGCTCGCGAAAAGAACGCGGCCTGATCCCGCCACGGATCCACCCCCCCGAACCCGGCGATCTCCGCCGGGGGAGTGGATGGCTGAAAAAGGCCCCCGCCTGACAGGTGGGGGCCTTTTTCATTGCCTGCGGGCAAAAGAAAAGGCCCGCCATTGGCGGGCCTTCTCGGGTGGGGTGCCGGAAGAAGCCCCATCCTGGTTCCTCTTCCGGCGTGAGTCTCTGATCGGAGAGAGAGAAGACGATCAGGAACCCAAAACTTGTCTGCTGTAGCGCGCTTGGCGCTATTCAGCTCAGGCCTCGTTGGACGCAGCCTGGGGGCGGGATTTCGTTACCAGCCAGGTGGCCAGACCAGCGCTGACCACGATGGTTCCGAAAATCACGGCAGCCGCGGCCATACCGGAGGGGCTGTTCAGCATCACTTCAAGAGCAGTGTTCATATCTCGTCGACCTCATTATTGATTTGTTTACCCGGCACAACATGCCTGGGCGAGGGCGGCGAATATACAGATTAGAACACGCTAATACAATAATTGTATTAACTGTTTATTAACCCGTTGAGGGCGCGGGCCCCACGACGGGTTCTGCTCGTGATGCGGTGCACCATATCGGTGACTCGGAGCGCACATTAGAGGAGGCGTTGCACTTGTGCATTGCGATGCGTCAATCACCGCGAGCGCATCGTGAGAGCCGCTGAATCGAAGGGGGAGGGGCGGCAGAGCCCGCCCCGGGGACGGATACCCGGCCCGTTTGAGGCGCGGGATCGGGGAGGGACGAAGGAATCGGCGGGCTTTGCCCGGCGCGGCCCGGCCGGGGGAACCGGCGCCGGGATCGACGCGCCCGTTCCCGGGGCCTCAGAAACGCGGCAATTCGGGGAAGGGCAGTTCGCCCTTGTGCACGTGCATGGCACCGAATTCGGCGCAGCGGTGCAGGGTGGGAATCGCCTTGCCGGGATTGAGCAGGCCCTTGGGGTCGAATGCGGCCTTCACGGCGAAGAACTGCAGTCGCTCCGCTTCGGGAAACTGTACGCACATCTGGTTGATCTTCTCGATGCCGACCCCGTGTTCACCGGTGATGGTGCCACCGGCTTCCACGCACAACTCGAGAATCGCACCACCGAATCGTTCGGCGGTTTCCAGTTCTCCCGGGATGTTCGCGTCGTACAGGATCAGCGGGTGCAGATTGCCATCTCCCGCATGGAAGACGTTGGCGCAGCGCAGGCCGTACTCCCGGGTCATCTCCTCGATCCGGCGTAACACGAAAGGCAGTTGGCCGCGCGGAATGGTGCCGTCCATGCAGTAGTAATCCGGCGAGATTCGGCCCACGGCGGGGAACGCATTCTTGCGCCCGGACCAGAAACGGGCGCGCTCCGCCTCGTCGCGGGCGATGCGGATCTGCGTGGCGCCGCGCGCCTCGAGGATCTGGGAGACCAGAGCGATCTGCTCGTCGACGTCCTCCGGCGTGCCGTCGAGTTCGCAGAGGATGATGGCCTCCGCCTCCACGGGGTAGTCGGCATGGACGAAGTCCTCGGATGCCCGGATGGAGTGGTTGTCCATCATCTCCATGCCACCGGGAATGATGCCGGCGGCAATGATGTCGCCCACGCCCCTGCCGGCGGCCTCGACATCATCAAAAGCGGCGAGGACCACCTTGGCGCACGCGGGTACGGGCAGCAATTTCACCAGTACCTCGGTGATGACGCCCAACATGCCCTCGGACCCCGTCAGCAGGGCCAGCAGGTCGTAACCGGCACTGTCCAGGGATTCGCCACCGATCTCGACCAGCTCGCCCTCGATGGTGAGCATGCGCACGCGCAGGATGTTGTGCACGGTCAGGCCGTACTTGAGGCAGTGCACGCCGCCGCTGTTCTCGGCCACGTTGCCTCCGATGGTGCAGGCGATCTGGGACGAGGGGTCGGGTGCGTAGTACAGACCGTGGGGCGCACTGGCCTGGGATATGGCCAGGTTGCGCACACCGGGCTGCACGCGGGCGGTGCGGGCCCTGGGGTCGATATCCAGGATGCGGTTGAACTTTGCCATGCTCAGCACGATGCCGTCGGCGAAGGGTAAAGCGCCACCGGACAAGCCGGTGCCCGCACCCCGCGCGACCACCGGGACCCCCATGTCATGGCAGAGCCGGAGAATCCCCTGGGCCTGCTCGACGGTCTCTGGCAGCACCACCGCCACCGGTGTCGTGCGATAGGCGGACAGGCCATCGCATTCATAGGGGCGCAGCTCCTCCTCGCGGGACAGCACGTGGCTTTCGGGCAACAGCGCGTGCAGGCCGGCGAGCAGGCCCGCGCGGTCGAAGCGGAACTCCGGTGTGCGCTGGGCGAGGATGTGCGCGGGATCGGTCATGGGTGTCAGGAGGGCTGGGCGGGTTGAGGTCGGAACGAGTCGCGGAGCCGGGCGTGTCCGGCCTCCACGGCTCTACGGTAGCTCAGCTTGTCCCCATGCACAGCCCCGTGTGGCTGGGGCATCAGCGGATTTGTGGTGTGCTTCGGGAGCCGAGGGACCGTCACCAGGGGGCGCCTTCACCGGGGGGGCGCCTTTCCAGAGGGCGCCTTGATGGAGGGTGCTGGGGCCCTGGAGGCCTCCCCGCTCGGTCTGAGGGCGGAACGGGGAGGCGGCACCGGACCCGCCGCAGCGGGTTCCAGGGTGATCAGCAGGGGGCTGCCGGTGGCGGGCCACTCGCCCCGGTGCCCGGCACGTGAGCGGGGATCCTCGAAGACCAGGTAGCTGTAGCTGCCGTAATGGAGGAGTCGGCGGGCGAGAGCGCGGGCGGTCTCTTCGGAACGCGCGGTACTGCCCATGCGCAACCAGCCGCGTGCGGCTCCGGGCTGATTGCGGGGCAGGGTCGTGACGAGTGTGGATGCATCGTCCAGCGCGTCGAATGCGCCGGGGCGGTCGGTCAGATGGCGGTTGCCATCACCGAGAAGCCACACCGCAGTGTGTTCGGGCAGTCGGGCCACGTCCGTGTCCCGCGCCACGCGGATGTGCTCGTTACCCGCGGCCCACGTCTGGGCGAGTGCGGTATAGGCCTCGCGCTCCGCTGCATCGGCCAGGGAAGGCAGCAGGATCAGTACCTCGTCGGCCCCGAACAGGGCATTGAGCGTCAGGGGCGCTTCTCCGGGGGCCAGGACACGGAAAAGATCGAAGTAGGGATCAACCTGGATCGATGTCGGGCGGTCCGGGTAGGGCCCCAGGGTGTGGTGGGCGGTCGCCGTGTCCAGGCGGACTGACTCCAGGACGGTCTCACCGTTGGCGAGTGCGACGGCGATCACCACGTCCAGACTGTACGGCTTGGGAGCGGCTTGGCCGAGCGCAAGGGTGACGCTATGTCCATGCGCGTCGGCCCGCGGCCGATCCACCACGCGCGCATCCAGGATCGGGGCGCCTTCGCGCTGTACCCACTGCACGAAGAAACCACTCAGATCCTGGCCGGATACCCGCTCAAAGTGGCGTTGCAGGTCGGCGTAGTCGGCGAAGCGGAAACGTTCGTCGGTATAGAAGTGCCTGAGGCCCTCGATAAAGGCGGTATCGCCGATGCGTTGTCGCAGCATGTGGAACAGCATCATGGCCTTGCCATAGCCAACGGCCTGGGCCGCGTTGTTGTGGCGGAATCGGAAACGGCTGAGCGGAAAGTCTCCGGATTGCGCCGCCAGATCGGCATAACGTTGCAGTGCGCGGCGACGGTAACGCGGGCCCTGGCCACGCTGTTGCTGGATATGGTGGTCGGCAAGGTAGGTGGTCAGGCCCTCGCTCCAGTTGCCCTCGCGCATGTCCACGTAGACGCCGTTGCCCCACCAGTTGTGGAGAATCTCGTGGGGGTAGGAGCTGTGCAGGATGAAGGGGAGGCGGATCACCCGTGGCCCGAGGAGTGTGAAGGCGGGCATGCCGAAACCGGATTCCCAGGTGTTCTCGACGAGCGAGAAGCGGGCATAGGGGTAGGGGCCGAGCAGTGCCTCGTACTCGTCCAGGTAGCGACGGGTCGCCTGCAGATAACGCGCGGCCAGGTCGGCATCGGGTGTGCGCAGGTAGACCGCCGCGCGGCCGTCCCGGTACACCGAAAAGCGGCCGGCGATGAGCCAGATCCCTTCCAGGGTGTGGGTTTCGCGGAAGCGCGCCGGCTCGACCTCGCTGCCCGAACTCATGGCCGTCCACCCCGTGGGGACTTCCACGCGAAGGTCGTATCGGTGCAGGGCGCCATCGCTGTCCGGATACCAGAGGGATTCAGGACCCAGGTAGACGCCGTCCGCCGCGATCCGTCCCCGTGTCGACTGAATCCCGCGGTCGTAGCCGCTGCGGGTGCTGCTGCGTAGCCCCTCGTTGAAGCTGCCCGACAGGCGAATGGTGGCACGGCGGGGGTGTGAGGCGGGCATGAGCCGGTAGTGGCCAGGTCGTGTGAAAAGCGGTTCGAGGCGGCCATCGACGGCTTTCACCTCGAGGCTCGGGTGTACGAAGAACTCCAGGGCGTGGGCGTCGCCACCACTCCATTGCAGCTGGTCGGTGAGCTCGATTGCGCCGTTGGTCGGATCAAGGCGCACGTCGAGGATGTGGCTGATGACCCGACCGTCCGGGCTGGAGGCATCGGCGGTGGCCGCGCCACTCCAGGCGCACAGAAGACTCAGCAGCAGGAGTGCGGGATAGAACAAACCCCGTCGCCACCGTGCAAAGCGCGTGGATGTTTCCTGTTGATATGGCGCTGCGCCGGGAGTGGGTGCGCGGTGTAGGGTGACCGGCACCGGATGCCATGACCGGTTATTCACGAAGAGCGGATGAGCCTGAAATGAGAAGCGGAAAAAGCAGTTTGGGAATGGTGCCATCGATCGCCGCCCTCGCGACCCCTTGGATCATGGCCCTTTACATGGCCACGGCATCGGCCATGCCCGGGGCATCGGGCACCCCTTCGGCCGCGTCGGCGGCGGATGCGCCAGCCGCCGTGGCCGCGGTGGCCCTGGATCAGTTGCGGCCCGTGGAAGCCATCATCGACGGCCTCGGTGAGGCACGGGTGGTAATTGTGGGTGAAACCCATGATCGGCTCGATCATCATCTGAATCAGTTGGCGGTGATCAAGGCCATGCATGCCCGCCACCCTGATATGGCTATCGGCATGGAGTTTTTCCACCGACCGTTCCAGAAGGTGCTCGATGCGTTCGTGGCGGGTGAGCTTGACGAGGCCGCCATGCTCCGGGACAGCGAGTACTTCAAGCGTTGGCGGTTCGATTTCCGTCTGTACCGCCCGATATTCGACTACGCGCGCGAGCACGGCATTCCCCTGCTGGCACTGAACATGGAGAGCGAGGTCACCTCGGCCCTGGGGCCCGAGGGTCTGGACGGGTTGTCTGATGCACTGAAGGCCAGCCTGCCCGAAGACATGGATCGGGACGTGCCCGGCTATGCCGAGCGCCTGCGCGCCGTATTCGATGCCCATCCCGCACCGCCCGGACACAAGCCCAGTTTTCAGCGTTTTCTCGACGTCCAGCTTCTCTGGGACGAGACCATGGCCGACAGTGCCGCCCGCTGGTTGCGGGCAAACCCGGGCAGCCCCATGGTGATTCTGGCCGGGAGCGGGCATGTCGCCGGGCGGCAGGGCATTCCGTCGCGCCTGCAACGGCGACTGGGCGAACGGGTGGTCACGGTGCTGCAGAACGACGGATTTGTTTACGGATCGGACGATGGGGACTTCCTGCTCATGACCGAGCCACGCACCCTGCCACCGGCGGGCAAGCTGGGTATTTACATGGAGGATGCCGAGGGCGGAGTGCGCATAGAACGTCTGGCCGCGGGCGGTGGCGCCGAAGAGGCTGGCCTGGAGGAGGGAGACCGCCTTGTTTCCATCGCGGGTCGTCCGATCGAGTCCACCGATGATGTCTATCTCGCCATCATGGGCCTTGGACACGGGGCTCCGGTGGATGTGGTCGTGAGCCGATCCGGCCTTTTCGGTATCGTTCAGGAGCGCCGGGTGAAGGTCACCCTGAAGGCCTTCTGAGCGTGCCACTCCATCACGGAAATCCATGACTGAGACTGATATGACCGACGCCCCCCTTTCCGATGGCCCGTCTCCTGATCGGGCTGACCACGACGACGGCGGCCCGGGAAATTCCGAGGGGATCTCGTGCGTGATCTACAAGAGCCCACGCAAGGCTGAGATGTATCTGTACCTGCGCGATGCGGACGACTTCTCGCAGGTGCCGGAGGCTCTGATGAAATCGTTCGGCGAACCGCAGCGGGTCATGGATCTGACCCTGAGTGCGGGCCGACGCCTGGCGCGGGCGGATGTGGCGGAGGTGATGGCCGGGCTGCGCGGGTCGGGGTTCTATCTGCAGATGCCGCCGACTGCCGACTCGATCCTGCGGCGCGACTACTTGGGGGACGGTTCGGTGGACAATCCCCGCCTCAAGGAAGTCGGTGACAGCTGAACACGGCCGGGTCGGCGCCCGGACATCGGCGCCCCATCCGGCGGGGGCCATCGCCTCAGAGAATGATTTCCCAGCCCTGGCGTTGTGCTTCGCGGCGCAGTCGGCGGTCGGGATGGACCACGACGGGTTTGCCGACTTCGCCGAGCAGCGGAAGGTCATCCGAACTGTCCGCGTAGGCGGTGGCGTGGGAGAGGTCATAGCCCAGTTCGTTACAGATCTTGCGGGCGATATCGACCTTTTTGTCGCCGAAGGGATGCACGACGGGCGGCTTCGGCAGGTACTGGTTCATGAGGTAGGCGCAAATGGTGCCCCGCCAGTACGGAATCTCCATGCGCTTGGCGATGGGCCGCAGCAGGAATTCCGGCGCCTCGGTGAGCAGGATGATGATGTCGTCCTGCTGTTGGTGTTCCTCGATGCGCGCCCACATCTCCGGGCGAACCAGGTCGAGCAGGATGTTCTTGACGAAACTGTGGGCGTACACGTCGACGTCGGCGCGCCGCATGCCCGCCACATAGGCCTTGTTGACCCGCTTGATGCCGACGCCATAGCGGAAGAACCAACGTGCCATGAACCAGAAGTAGGAGAAGTAATGCTTGCTTTTCAGGATGTTGCGGCGGGAAAGGTAGTCGAAGAACAGGCTTTCCGCGGTCGGCCCATCAATGAGCGTGCCATCGAGATCTATGAGTACGGGGCGCATTGAGTTGGCTGGTTCCTGGTGTAATCGCCGCAGTTGCTTCCGCATAAATCGGGGGAGGGGGCTCGCAGCGTCGAGCCGATGGCGCCTTTTTACCTTGATTCCGCTTTCCCGGAAAGCTTATGGGGCTTTGGAATTTTGTGTAGGGGGCGTTTCATCGCCCAAGGGGACCCGGGCTGGGGGGCGTTCATGATGGGGGAGGTGATCCGCGTGCGGCGGCACGAATCCCTCACCGGGATTGATCCGGCCCAATGGGATGCGCTGGTCAACGACGGCGATCCCTTTATGAGCCACGCCTTTCTCAGCGCGTTGGAGAATCAGGGTGCGGTGGGGGATGAATGGGGTTGGTACCCGCGTCATTTCACCGCCTGGCGGGGCGCGGAACTTGTCGGTGCACTGCCGTGTTACGCCAAGACCAATTCCTACGGGGAGTTGGTCTTCGACTGGGCCTGGGCCGATGCCTATCACCGGCATGGATTGCGGTATTACCCGAAATTGGTCAGTGCCGTGCCTTATACGCCGGCATCGGGGCAGCGTCTGCTCATCCGCGAGGGCACGGAGGGCGTCGCAGGCGCCTTGGCCGAGGCGGTTCTGGAGGATGCCCGTGGCGGCGGCTTTTCCTCCGTGCACGTGTTGTTTCCCCGCGAGCCGGAGTGTGCGCTCTGGGAGCAGCAGGGGTTCTTCACCCGCCACGGTGTGCAGTTCCACTGGCGTAACCCCGGTGAATGGCGGAATTTCGATGACTACCTCGGCGCGCTTACTTCGAAGAAGCGCAAGAACATCCGCCGCGAGCGTCGATTGGTGGCTGACGCGGGCGTGCGCCTGGAGCTGCGTCATGGCGACGAGATGGAAGATGAGCACTGGACCTGGCTGCACCGGTTCTACCGCTCCACGTTCGAGCGCAAGAGCGGCCATGCCACCCTCAGCGAGGGGTTCTTCCGGGAGCTCGGCCGCACCATGCCACGGCGCATTGTGGTGGTGCTTGCCTATCGCGACGGCCCCACGGGAGGTGGTCCTGTTGCCGGTTCCGTCATGTTCCGCGGCGATCACACGCTCTATGGGCGCCATTGGGGCTGCCTGGAGCCTGTGGACGGACTGCACTTCGAGGCCTGCTATTACCAGGGGATCGAGTACTGCCTGCGCGAGGGACTCGAGCGGTTCGAGCCGGGCGCGCAGGGGGAATTCAAGATATCGCGCGGTTTCCTGCCCACGACCACCTGGTCCGTTCATTGGATGGCCGACGCCCGTTTTCACGACATCATCGAGCGCCATGTTCGCGACGAGGCCGGAATGATGGAGGAATACAAGGCTGATCTGAGCGGGCATTCCCCGTTCCGCTCCGGGGGCGATCCGGATCCTGAGACATCCTGATTCACTCAAACGAGCACACCTCATGAACAAGCCTTACGCGGAATCCGCGGCGCAGAACCGCGATGTCATCCTGGAAGTGCTGCGCGAGGCCTTCGCCCGTCGGGCATCGGTCGTGGAGATCGGGGCGGGTACCGGTCAACACGCGGTGCATTTCGCGGCGCATCTGCCCCATCTGCGTTGGCTGCCCACCGACCTCGAGGAGAACCTGGAGGGTATCCGGGCGTGGGTCGATGAGGCGGGGCTGGAGAACATCGATGAACCGCGGGCGCTGGATGCCGCAGATCCTGATTGGGGGCGGCGGCTGGCGGAGGAAAACATCACCCGTGATGCCGTGTACACCGCCAATACCTTCCACATCATGTCGTGGCCCGAGGTTTGTGCCTGTATCGACGGATGCGGCCAGGCCGTCGCCCCGGGTGGATTGGTGGCGGTCTATGGACCGTTCAATTACGGCGGTCGCTTCACCAGCGAGAGCAACGCCCGTTTCGACGACTGGCTCAAGGCCCGTGACCCAGAGAGCGGTATCCGCGATTTCGATGCCTTGTCCGCCCGTTTCGCCGATGCGGATTTCGCCCTGGAACGGGACTACGAAATGCCGGTGAACAACCGCATTCTGCTTTGGCGCAGGACGTGATGACGGGCGCAGGCACGGTGGGGACGGGGGTGTCCTGGGTCCATTGGCATCGGGGCGATCGGCGTCGGGCCGAAGGGTTCAGGGTCCGCGGGGTTCGGAGCGAGGCCAGGCGCGCAGCAGGGCCAGGGCTGATTTTGCGTCCTCGATGCGTCCGTCCCGGGACATGGCCCGCGCCTCGGACAGGGGGACCCAGTGCACCTCCATCACCTCGCCGTGCTCGTGGGCGGTGGGGACGGCCGTGAGACCGGTGGCGCGGTACAGGTGGACACGCTCGGTGCAGAAGCCCGGGGTGGGCAGCATGACGCCCAAGCTTTCCCAATGGGTCGCCTCCCGGCCGGCCTCCTCCGCCAGTTCACGGCGCGCGGTCAGTTCCGGGGGTTCACCCGGTTCAAGTTTGCCGGCGGGGATTTCCCATATCCAACCTTCAATGACCGGGCGGTACTGGCGTAACAGGCAGACCCGCTCCTCCGCGTCGATGGCGACAATGGCGGCACCACCGGGGTGGCGCACCATCTCCACGTCCAGTTCGGTGCCGTCGGGCAGGTGTGCGGTGCGACGCGCCACACCGATCACCCGGCCGTCGTAAATTGATTGTTCGTTTGAATCCTTACTCATTGGTAAAGCGGTTGACCCCATGATTGATGACGCGCCCATGCAGCGGCTGGTGGACATTATGGCCGCCCTGCGTGACCCCAGAAATGGCTGCCCGTGGGATCTGGAGCAGGATTTCCGCTCCATAGCCGGGTACACCATCGAAGAAACCTACGAGGTCGTTGAGGCGATTGAGCGAGAACATTGGGATGACTTGAGGGACGAGCTGGGTGACCTGCTGTTCCACATCGTGTTCTACGCGCGCATGGCCGAGGAGGCGGGGCTGTGGCGATTCCCCGACGTGGTGGAGGCGGTGGCGGAGAAGCTGGTCCGTCGCCATCCCCACGTGTTTGCAGATGCCGAGGTGGCCGACGCCGAGGAGCAGACCCGAGCCTGGGAGCGCCACAAGGCCGTGGAGCGACTGGAGCGCGCCGACCGGGAGGGGCGGGCGCCCAGTGCCCTTGACGGGATCGGTGCGCTGCCGGGACTGCTCAAGGCGGGCAAGTTGCAACGGCGGGCCGCCCGGGTTGGCTTCGACTGGAGTGAGATCGCGCCCGTGGCTGACAAGGTTGAGGAGGAACTCAATGAAGTGCGCGAAGAGCTGGGCCGGATCGGTGAGGCGCGATCACACGCCGCGCTGGAGCACGAGTTGGGCGATCTGCTGTTCGCTTGCGTGAACCTGTGTCGGCACGCTGACGTCGACCCGGAAACCGCGTTACGTGGCGCCAATGGCCGCTTCGAGCGCCGCTTCCGGCACCTGGAGGATGCAATTATTTCCTCCGGTGCCAGCCTGGAGGAAACACCCCAGGCGGAGATGGAGCGGCTTTGGGAGGCCGCAAAGCTTGCGCTGAACGATCGTCCGTGACCGTCAGGACGGCGGTCGCGGGTCGGACCGGGGCGTGCTCGTCAGCTGCCGGCGGCGCGGACGGCGGCGCCCTTGCGGATCATCAGCTCTCCGACCCGGATGCCATCGCGGTAGACCTGGCCGACGGCATGACCGCGATCCCAGCCCACGATACGCACCCGCACGCTGTTGCCCAGGAGCTGCGAACTCAGTGCGGCACGGGCGTATTCGGCACCGGGCTCACCGCTTTCCGGTGCATCGGCGCACGCAAGATTCACGCGTAGTTCACCACCGCCGTCGCGCGCCATCCTGAACGTGTCTCCATCGTGTACGGCGACGACGCGGCCGTTCTCGGTGATGGCACCGTCCCTGTCGGTGGAAGTATCACCCCCTGCTCCGGCCGTCTGGGAGGCCACGGCAAAGCCGAGTACCGTTGCCAGGACGATGCCCGGTCGCAACAGCTGTCTGGGGGCGCGCGGGGCGCATTGGATCTGGGGTTTCATGGTGAGGTCTCTCGTGTCGCTGAAACGTGGGATTGGAGTGTCTGCCCTCCGGGATGCGTAAATTTGGCGTTGGATTCGTGGATACGCTCGAGGTCAAAGTCTGGTTAAAGAAAGATGTGGGCGCATTGCGAATTCCCAAGTGACGTACTCGGTTGCAGGGAATGTCACCGACGGAGCCAATGGATCGGAAGGAATTTATTCGATAATTCATATGGTTGCCGAGACTTTGTGCAGAGCGGTGAAAACAGTGTTTTAATCGTGGCGTTGGCTTTTTCCTCGGAAGCTCCGATTGTTTCGGGTGCGGGCCGGATGGCTCGCGGGGTCGGTCAGATCGGTGGGCGCATCAAACGCAATGGCTCATTCCATGCCCGCGGATTCGTGGGGCGGAACCGGACCATCCGCTGCGGTCCCCCGATGTGATACACGCACCGCACCACCCGCAAACCGGAGCTTCCCAAACCCCGTGGGGGCTTCATGGCCGCTGATGCGGTAGTCCGCTTGGAACACAACGAGGTGGGTCGCGATCTGGTCGTGGGAGATATCCACGGTGAGTTCATCGCGCTCAAGGATCGTCTCGACGAATTGGAGTTCGTGCCGGGGCGCGACCGCCTGTTCTCCGTGGGAGACCTCATCGACCGCGGGCCCAACTCTGACGTGGCCGTGGAATGGCTTGCCCAGCCGTGGTTTCACGCGGTACTCGGCAATCACGAGGAAATGGCCCTGAGTGCGGCCGCGGACCCCGAGGTCATGGAGTGGTGGACCAGTGCGAACGGAGGGGCTTGGTGGCATGACCTGGACGAGGACACCCAGGAACGTTGTCTGTCGGCCTTCGAGGCACTGCCCCTGGTGATCGAGGTGGAAACGCCGGGTGGGTTGGTCGGCATCGTTCACGCCGATGTACCCGCCGTGCTTTCCTGGCAGGAGTTCACCAGCCGTCTGAGCGAGGGCGATGACCGCCTGCGTCAACACGCATTGTGGGCGCGCTCACGGATCGCCAGTCGCAGCGAGGCACATCGGGGCGTGGTCGAGGGCGTGGAACGTATCTATTGTGGACACACGCCGCTGCGCCGTCCGGCGGTGATAGGCAACGTGTTCTACATCGATACCGGAGCCTGTTATCAAGGAGGAGAAATTACCGTTGTCGACCTTCTCGTCGAGTAGACCACGCTCCGCTTCCCTGCCCCGCGTGGCACTCCGGTCATGACGTCCCTTCTGCTGGTAGACGATCACGCACTGTTCCGCGCCGGCCTGATCCGGGTGCTCAAGGATCACGGTGGTTTCGAGCGAATCGAAGAAGCCGGTACCGGTGAGCAGGCCATGGTGGCGCTGCGTGATTTCAGTCCCGACGTGGTCCTGATGGATCTGAACATGCCCGGTTGTGGTGGCATGGAGGCGACACGGCGGATGCTGCAGACCTATCCCGGTCTCAAGATCATCGTGTTGTCGGCAACCACCCGGCAGCCGTATCCGGCGCGCATGCTGGATGTCGGGGCCCTGGGTTACATCTCCAAGAGTTCCTCGCCGGAGGAGTTGCTCGATGCCATTACCGAGGTGAAGCAGGGTCGGCGCCATATCGGTCCGGATGTGGCCCGTGAGATGGCGCTCGGCATGGTGGCGGGCGAGGGCGGCGGTGAGCTGGAACGCCTCAGCCAGCGCGAGATGCAGGTGCTGCTCCTGGTGGCGGAAGGGCAGGGTATCCGCCAGATATCCGACAAGCTCTGTCTCAGTCCCAAGACGGTTTCGACTTATCGCTACCGGCTGTATGAGAAGCTTGATTGCTGTAACGATGTGGAGCTTGCCCACGAGGCGATCAGGCGCGGAATAGTGGATATCAAGCGGGGCCCACGGGAATAATCCGGTGCGGTGTCCCGGGTGCGGCCGCTCAACCGCACCCCGCGGTACGCTCCTGCGCACTCGATTCCCATTGTGTGCCCACACGTACGTTGTCCCAGTCATCCATGAGTTCCACAGTGACCTTTGATCCGGATTGCCGGAAATGTCCCCGTCTTGCGGCCTTTCTCGACGACGTCGCCGCCGAGCACCCGGCCTACCATGCGCGCCCCGTGCCGGCGTTCGGAGACCCCACGGCACGCCTGCTCGTGGTGGGGCTGGCCCCGGGTATGCACGGCGCCAATGCCACCGGCCGACCGTTCACCGGGGACTATGCCGGTGTCCTGCTCTACCAGACCCTGCACCGTTTCGGGTTCGCCTCGCGGCCTGAATCGGTGTCCGCCCAGGACGGCCTGGAACTGCGCGATTGCCGCATCACCAACGCCGTCAAGTGCCTGCCACCTCAGAACAAGCCGGTCGGAGCGGAGATCAATACCTGTAATGGCTTTCTCCGCGCGGAGCTCCAGGGTCTGCCGCCCGGGGCGGTGGTTCTGGCCCTGGGCTCCATCGCTCACAATGCCGTGATCAAAGCGCTGGGGTTGAAGCAGAGCGGTTACCGTTTCGGACACGCCCACCAGCACGACCTCAATGGCCTGACGCTGCTCGATTCCTACCATTGCAGTCGATACAACACCCAGACCCGCAGGCTCACACCGACCATGTTCGAGGCGGTGTTCGAGCGTGCACGGGTGCTCATGGACGGCCCCGTAACCGATGCGGGTTGAGTGTCCGTGAGCGGGAGTGAGCAGTCCGTGCGTGGTGGTGACGAAGAACAGGGCTTCGATTACCGGGCGTTCCTCAAAACAGTGCCCACCCGGCCGGGTGTGTACCGCATGTACGACGATGGCGGCACGGTCATCTACGTCGGCAAGGCCCGCAACCTCAAAAACCGGGTCTCCAGTTATTTTGTAAAGGGCTCGCGCACGGCCAAGCATCACGCCCTGGTCAGCCAGATCGCGTCCATGGGCATCACGGTCACCAATACCGAGGGTGAGGCCCTGCTGCTCGAGAACAACCTCATCAAGGAGCATCGGCCGCGCTACAACGTGCTGCTGCGCGACGATAAGAGTTACCCCTACATCCATCTGACGACGGCCGATGAATTCCCGCGGCTGGCCTTTCATCGCGGCTCGCGCAAGGCCAAGGGGCGCTTTTTCGGGCCTTACCCCAGCGCGGGAGCGGTACGCCAGACCTTGAGCCTGCTGCAGAAGGTGTTTCCGGTGCGCCAGTGCCGGGACAGCTACTACCGCAATCGCAGTCGTCCCTGTCTTCAGTACCAGATCAAGCGCTGCACGGCCCCTTGCGTGGGCTATGTCAGCGCCGGGGATTACGCCCGCGACGTACGTCACACCGAGATGTTCCTGGAGGGAAAGTCCAACGGTGTGATCCAGGAACTGGGCGACCGTATGGCCGAGGCCGCCGAGGCCATGGAGTATGAGCAGGCGGCTGTCTATCGCGATCAGATTGCCCGCCTGCGCCGGGTGTTCGAGCGCCAGTACGTGAGTGGCGAAGGGGGAGATCTCGATATCGTGGCCTGCGCACTGGCGGGCGGTACGGCCTGCGTGCAGGTGTTCGTTATCCGCGATGGACGTAACCTGGGTAACCGCGCCTATTACCCGAAGCTCCCCCAGGCATCGGATGACGATCAGGCTCGGGTGGGGGAGGGCGAGGTGCTTGGCGCCTTCGTCGCCCAGCACTACCTCGACCAGGAGATGCCCGGCGAACTGATACTCAGCCACAAACCCGCCGACGCCGAAGTGCTGGAGGAGGTGTTCAGCACACAGGCCGGGCGGCGGGTGAAGCTGTCCGTGGCGGTGCGTGGTGAACGGGCCCGCTGGCTGGCTCTGGCCCGGGAGAATTCCGAACAGGCCCTTGGGGCGCGCCTGTCCAGCGATGCGGACCTGCTGCGCCGCTACGATGCGCTGCAGGATGCTCTGGGGCTCGATGGTCCCATTCAGCGCATGGAATGTTTTGACATCTCGCACACCATGGGCGAGTCCACCGTGGCGTCCTGCGTGGTGTTCGATCCCACCGGGCCGTTGAAGAGCGATTACCGTCGTTTCAACATCAAGGGCATCACCGGCGGCGATGACTATGCCGCCATGGACCAGGCCCTGCGACGGCGCTATCGCGAGCGTGACGAAGGTGATGAGGAGGGGCGCAAGCTGCCGGACCTGTTGATCATCGACGGCGGTAAGGGGCAACTGACCCAGGCCGAGGAGGTGCTGGAGGACCTGGGGCTCGATGGCATCCTCCTGCTGGGTATTGCCAAGGGGGTGGAACGCAAGCCCGGTTGGGAAACCCTCATCCTGGGTGGCAGTCGCGGAATCCTGAACCTGGGGGCCGATTCGCCGGCCCTGCACCTGTTGCAACAGATCCGCGATGAGGCCCACCGCTTCGCCATCACCGGCCACCGTCAGCGACGCCAGCGCAGCCGTAACACCTCGCGCCTGGAAGAGGTCAGCGGCCTGGGTCCCAAGCGCCGCCAGAGCCTGCTCAAACACTTCGGCGGCCTGCGTGAGGTTGCCGCCGCGAGCATCGAGGAACTCGCCAAGGCCCCCGGCGTCAGCCGCTCCCTGGCCGAACGTGTCCACGCCCATTTCCATGAATGAGGTAATCCGCCCGAACGGGTGAGCATCGCCTCGGCGCCAGCAGGGTCAACAATGAGTCGCGGATTTCCGCCGCTACCAACCCGGACCACGACCAACCCGGACCACGACCAACCCGGACCGTGGCCAATCCCCGCCGTGAAAGGTGGAACGCGATTCACCCTGTAACCCGTACAATGGGAGCCCACCAGTGCCCGGTCCGTTCAACGGACAGCATGCCCCCATCGAACTTCAAACTTCACAGTTCAGACGTCATATGACCCACCCCGCCTTCGAGCACATCCGTACCGAACACGTCCCGACCCTGCGTCTTGATGTGGATGAATACCGTCATGTCGCTACCGGTGCACGGCACTTCCACCTGGCGTCGGAGGACAAAAACAACGCGTTTCTGGTGGCCTTTCTGACGGTGCCCCAGGATTCCACCGGCGTGGCCCACATCCTGGAACACACTTCCCTGTGTGGCTCCGAGCGGTATCCCGTGCGCGACCCCTTCTTCATGATGACGCGCCGTTCGCTCAACACTTTCATGAATGCCTTCACGGCCAGTGATTGGACGGCCTATCCCTTCGCCAGTCAGAATCGGAAGGATTTCAACAACCTGTTGGACGTGTACCTGGACGCGGTGTTCTTCCCGCGCCTCGATCCCCTCGACTTCGCCCAGGAAGGCCATCGCGTCGAGTTGACCGACCCGGAAGACCCGGAGAGTGATCTGGTATTCAAGGGCGTGGTGTTCAACGAGATGAAGGGGGCCATGAGTTCTCCGGTGCGACGGCTTTACCAGGCCATGTCGACCAACCTGTTCCCCACGGTGACCTATCACTGGAACAGCGGCGGTGAGCCCGAGAACATCCCCGACCTGAGTTACCAGCAGCTCAAGGACTTCCACGCGCGGCATTACCACCCGTCCAACGCCATCTTCATGACCTATGGCGACATCCCCGCCGCCGAACACCAGGCCCACTTCGAAGGCAAGGCCCTGGGCCGCTTCGGGCGCGAAGAGGTGTCCTTCGCCGTGCCCCATGAGCAGCGCTACCCGGCTCCACGTACCGTGCAGAGCCGATACGCCCTGGATGGCGATGAGGACACCAGTGGCAAGACCCATGTCCTGATGGGGTGGCTGCTGGGTGACAACACTGATGTACGGGGCAGCATGCAGGCTCACCTGCTCAACGGGGTGTTGCTGGACAACTCGGCCTCGCCCCTGCGTCATGCCCTGGAGACGACCGACCTCGCTGCGTCACCTTCGGACCTGTGCGGGCTGGATGACTCCACCCGCGAGATGACCTTCATGTGCGGTGTCGAGGGTTCCGAGCCCGAGCATGCCGAGGCGGTGGAGGACCTGATCCTGGGTGTGCTCCAGGATGTGGCCGCCAACGGGGTTGACCAGGCCCTGGTCGAATCGGTGCTCCACCAGCTGGAGCTGCACCAGCGCGAAGTCGGCGGTGGCGGGTTCCCCTACGGCCTGCAGCTGATGGTCAATGCGCTCGGCCCGGCCATTCACGGGGGCGACCCGGTGGCGGTGCTCAATATAGACGGCGTGCTTGAGGAGCTGCGCGAATCCATTCAGGACCCGGCCTACATTCCCGGCCTGGTGCGTGCCCTGTTGTTGGAGAACACCCACCGTGTCCGCCTGACCATGGTGCCGGATACCCACCTGTCCGAGCGTCAGAGCGCGGCCGAAGCCGCGCGCCTGGCCTCGTTGAAGGCCGGACTCAACAAGGAATCCCGGGAGCAGATCATCAAGCTGGCCGAGGCCTTGGAAGAGCGCCAGATGCAGCAGGACGACCCGGAATTGCTGCCCAAGGTCACCCTTGAGGATGTCCCCGATGACATGCCCATCGCGGAGGGGGAGGAGGGCAGCGTCAATGCCCAGCCCCTCACCCGTTTCGCCCAGGGCACCAATGGCCTGGTCTACGAACAGGTGGTTTGTGAGTTGCCGGGGTTGAGTGAGACGGAGATTGACGATCTCTACCTGTTCACCGACCTGTTGACCGAACTCGGCTGCGGTACCCGGGATTACCGCGAAACCCAGGCGTGGCAGGCCGCCGTCACCGGCGGGGTGTCCGCCCGCAGTTCCATACGTTCCTCCATCGACGATGTCAGCCAGGGGCAGGGTTTCATGGTGCTGGCGGGCAAGGCATTGGTCCGCAATGCCGGGCAACTGGCCGCACTGATGCACGAGACCTTCACGGCGGCCCGATTCGACGAATTGCCCCGTATCCGTGAACTGGTGTCGCAGTCCCGGGCCTATCGCTGGTCATCCATCACGGATCGGGGCCATAGCCTGGCCATGACCGCGGCCGCGTCCCGCCTGGGCCCCATGTCGGCGTTATCACACCGCTGGTCGGGGCTGGCGGGATTGGTCTCGCTCAAGGCCTTGGACCAGTCGCTCAAGGACGACGCCGCACTGGAGGCCCTGGCAACGCGACTTGCCACGCTGCGTGACCGGCTGGCGAACGCGCCCCGCCGCTTTCTGGCCGTGGCCGAGGAGGAGCGTCTTGATGCCCTCCAGGAGGACCTCGGACGCCTGTGGACCACGGCCGGTGCCGACGCCGGGGACCGCTTTCAGCTGCCCGCGGTGGAGGGAATCACACGCGAGGGCTGGGCTACCAGTTCCCAGGTGAGTTTCTGCTCCAAGGCCTACGCGACCGTGCCCTGGAATCATCCCGATTCAGCCGCCTTCTCGGTGTTGGGTTCGTTCCTGCGCAATGGTTTCCTGCACCGCGCGGTGCGCGAGCAGGGTGGGGCTTATGGAGGCGGGGCCAGTTGGGACCCGGACAGCGCCGCGTTCCGCTTCTATTCCTACCGCGATCCGCGCCTGGCCGACACGCTGGATGATTTCGACCGTTCCATCGATTGGCTGCTTACCGGCAAGCACGAGTACCACGCCCTGGAAGAGGCCATCCTCGGAGTCATCGCCAGCATCGACCGACCCGATTCGCCTGCCGGTGAGGCTATCGGCGCCTACTTCTCGGGTTTGCATGGGCGTAAGCCGGAACTGCGTCGGGCCTTCCGCAAACGCATTCTCGACGTCACCATCGATGATCTCCGCCGCGTGGCCGAGCAGTGGTTGCAGCCGGAGCGCGCGCACGTGGCCGTGCTGTCCAACGCCAAGGCATTGGACGCGGCGGCATCGCGGATCGAGCTGAATATCATCCAGATGTGATGGCGCCGCCCCCCGGCGGGCGGCGTCTTCTTTGCACCACACAGGGAGCACGATCCCGGCCATGGCCGCGTATCAAGGCAATATCGAGAAAATGACCGTCATCCTCCCAGAGGACGGCGGCCCCGTGTGCTACGCCTTGCCCATAGGTGAGGACTCGGTGGCCCTGAACGGATTGATTGGCGAGGAGGTCCGGCTGGAGTTCCTCGGTGAAATCAATTGCATCCATTGCGGGCGCAAGACCAACAAGAGCTTCAACCAGGGCTATTGCTTCCCCTGCATGAAAAAGCTCGCCGAGTGTGATCAGTGCATCGTGCGGCCGGAGCTGTGTCATTTTCATCTTGATACCTGCCGCGAACCCGATTGGGCGGAGACCCACTGTTTCATGCCCCACACGGTGTACCTCGCCAATTCCTCGGGGTTGAAGGTGGGCATCACCCGCAACACGCAGATTCCGACGCGCTGGATCGACCAGGGGGCATCCCAGGCCATACCGGTGTTCCAGGTGGATACGCGGCATCAATCCGGGCTGGTGGAGGATGCACTCAAGGCCTTCGTCACCGACAAAACCGACTGGCGCAAGATGCTCAAGGGGGAACCCCGCCCTCTGGACATGTCGGCGGAACGTGACCGGATCCTCGACGAGGCCGCACCTGTGATCGACGGTTTGCGCCGCACCTTCGGTGAGGCCGCCATTGCGACGCTGCTCGGCGAGGAGCCGGTCTCCATCCGCTACCCGGTCTCGGCCTATCCGGAAAAGGTCGCGTCCCTGAATCTCGACAAGACCCCGGTGATCGAGAGTCGCTTGCGCGGAATCAAGGGCCAGTACCTGATCTTCGAGACTGGTGTGATCAACCTGCGCAAGTACGGCGGGTACAGGCTCAAGCTGGAGGCCTGAACCCGGTTCGTGGCCCGCGGGAGCCGTGCGACCGCGGCACGGGCCCCTGGCAAGTGCCGGGGCGCGGTTGCGCCCTGACGGGGTAGCGGCCACTATGCGCGCACTTCCGTGGTTATCCCGACCTTATGCCGCTCACCATCCCCGTCATCCTGACCCTGCTGCGGATCGCCCTGATCCCGGTGCTGCTGATCGTGTTCTATGCGCCCACATCCTGGGCCAGCGAGGCGAGCGCGGCGGTTTTTGCCTTGGCGGGGCTCACCGATTGGCTCGATGGCTACCTGGCCCGGCGGCTTGGACAGGAGACGGCATTCGGTGCCTTCCTCGACCCGGTGGCCGACAAACTCATGGTGGCGGTGGCCCTGATCGTGCTCGTGCAGCACGACCCCACGCCCTGGCTGGCGGTTCCGGCGGCGGTCATCGTTGGTCGCGAGATCACCATCTCCGCCCTGCGCGAGTGGATGGCTGAGCTCGGCGAGCGCGCCAACGTTGCCGTTTCGGTGATCGGCAAGATCAAGACCACGGCCCAGATGATGGCCATAACCCTGATGCTTTATCAGGACCCCATCATGAGCATGGACACCTATGAAGTGGGCTTCACCCTGTTGTACGTCGCCGCGGTTCTGACCCTGTGGTCGATGGTCGTCTACCTGCGCGCTGCCTGGCCGTCGCTTACGCGCAGCCGCTGAGAAAGGGGCACTGTCCGGGGCTGTCCGGGGGCCATGACGACGATGTGACAAAGCCGTGTTGACAGCCCAAAGCCGATGCCTATAATGCGCCACCTCGACGCGGGAATAGCTCAGTTGGTAGAGCACAACCTTGCCAAGGTTGGGGTCGCGAGTTCGAGTCTCGTTTCCCGCTCCAAATTCGGCAAGACCCCGATCAGTTGATCGGGGTCTTTCCATTTCCAAGAACCGGAAATGCAGGTGTCCAGCCCCCCGGAGTCACGGACTCCATCCTACGGGTCGCAGGGAATGCGAAGGACCAGCGCAGTGTTCATGGCTCGGTGGCAGAGTGGCTATGCAGCGGATTGCAAATCCGTGTACGTCGGTTCGATTCCGGCCCGAGCCTCCATTTTCTCTTCCTCGCGGTGAGCGAGGGCCTCGGTCCGATAGGCACCTTCCTGTCTCCTGCGATGGATGCGTCCCCGGTGCCTGAGCGGGGCACTGGTCCGTGGATTCCCTGTCCGGTTCAGGGCAGCAGCCCTTCGCCCTTCAGGTACTTCACGAGTCGGGCGCCCAGTATTTCCTCCCCGTGCCTACTTAGGTGGCGTTTGTCCGAATAGGTCAATGCGCCCTCGTAGAAGAGATCGCGCTCAAGATCGAGGTCCATGGCGCGGATTTTCGATATGTAGGGGATGGATTGTGCGTGCATCTTCGCGGCGAAAACCTCATCGACCCGTGCGGACAGGCTGAGATTCCGGGCTGAGCGCAGCTCGCTTAATTGATCCGGTATCGGTTTGTCGAGGAGCAGGGTATCGGGGTCCTTGCTCAGTGGAGGCAGCATCCCCAGCATGATGACCCGGGCGCGGGTGACGGACCTGAGCTTGTCCAGATAGGCGACCACTTCATCGATCGAGCGAACGGATATATCGTCCTCCCTCGCATCGAAAAATGGAGGCGGGAACAGGCGGTCGGGAGTCTGTGTGTAGATGATCGACTCAATCTGCCCGGAATGCCGGGCTGCGAATTCAAGAAGGTCTTCGTAGTGGCAAGGGTGGGGTGGGCGCCGCCCGAGCATTTCGTGGGCACGGCAATAGCCGCGCGACACGCTGACGATGAATGGGTAGTCGGAATTGCGTGCAATGCTGTTGTAAAGATCGATACCGTGGCTGCCGCCGGTGATGAATACCGCCTTCCCGTGGGTGCGCGCGCAGCGCTCAAAGCGTTCGGTGAAGCGTTCGGTGAACCGTTCGGAGAGGAAATGGCAGCCGCGATCAAAAGGCTGGTTGAACTTCACCGCGGTCGCTTGTTCGATGATCTTGTAGTTGTGGAACCGTTCGGGGTGGATGAAGGCGTAGAGCGGCTCGCTGAACCGCCAGATCGACGCGCCGATCAGTGCCAGCACCAGGGCCCCGATGAGCGAGAAGCGCACGATGGCGGCTCGGCTGGTTTGCGAGCGATCTCGAAAGGGTTTCTCGAAGTGGCGCCAACTTAGATACGAGACCACCAGAGAGACGATGATCAACGGCAACAGCACCCATTGAAGCCGTGTCTCAGGGACGCTTGCCTTCGCGAATGCAAACATGGGTTGATGCCACAGGTACCAGCTGTAGCTCACGAGGCCCATGAGCACCACCGGCCTTTGCGCAAGCAGGCGCCCCGTGAGGTTGCGCTCCGAGGCGGTCGACAAGATAGCGGCAGTGCCGAGGATGGGAACGAGGGTGAGAAGGCTTGGGTGGGGGCTGGCGTCGTCGAACAGGACGAACGATACGCAGACCGCCACCAGACCCGAGAGGGCAAGGTTGTCGGCGGCCCGTGCCGGGAGTCGCGAGAACAGTCCCTGCCGGAAGGCGATGGCCACCATGCTGCCGATGGCGAGTTCCCAGGCCCGGGAGGGCAGCAGGTAGAAATTCGCAACCGCGGAATTCCGCCAACCCCACTCGGACAGCGCGAGACTGCCGATCACGATGACACCAAACGCCAGCCACAGGTGATGGCGGGAGTAGCGCCACAGGAGAATCATCAAAACGGGGAAGAATATGTAGAACTGCTCCTCGACGGCGAGGCTCCAGGTGTGCAGGAGCGGACTGGTCTCGGATGCCGTGCCGAAGTATCCGGATTGCTGCCAGAAGAGAACGTTGGACACAAAGGTGACAACGGCGAGGACGCTCTTGCCGAAGTCCTCCAATTCCAGGGGCGTCAAAAACAGCGGGGCCGCCAGGGCAGTGCACAGCAATACCAGGAACAGTGTGGGAAGGATGCGTCGAGCACGGCGTTCATAGAAACCCCCGATCGTGAATCGCCCGCCATCGAGTTCCTCGGCAATGATGCTGGTGATCAGGTAACCGCTGATGACGAAGAAGATATCGACACCGATGAACCCGCCATCCAGGAATGGAAGGTTGGCGTGAAACAGTACGACGGGGAGGACCGCAACCGCCCGCAGGCCGTCGATTTCAGGCCTGTACTTCATGAACGACGTCTGCTCTCGCTAAGCATGCTGGTGATCTGAAGGCTTCGCAGTCGAAACCGATGCCGATGGCGCAGGGTGATTCCACGCTCGGGAGATTGCGTCTGGCCGATTCGGTGCGAAGTGGGTTAAGAGGGGGGCTGAGTGGTCTTGCCATGAGTTCGCGCTAGTGATCGGCCGCGGACCTTGGGCTAGACTGCGCCGCCCGGCCGGGGTGGTGAAATTGGTAGACACACAAGACTTAAAATCTTGCAGGCTTCGGCCTATACGGGTTCAAGTCCCGTCCCCGGTACCAAATCAAGATGAGAAGAATGCCGCCAGAGTCCGGCAATGGAAAGTCATCCGGTTCCCGGCTCAGCAAGCGCCGATCGGCGACTATCGCTTGACCGGCGCCACGGTCGGCCCCTACCCAGACCCCATTCAGCCCCGGCCTGTGCGTTGATGTGTGGGTTGTGCCTTCTCATAATTCCCGCATGACCCGCGTTAAAGACGACCTCCAAGCCCAGCTGCACGCGTTGCGTGAGCGCTACCGGGACACCTTGCCGGCCAAGAGGACCCTGATTTCCTCCCTGATGGATGAATGCCGGCAGTCGGCCTGGCGGAACGCGACCACCATTGATGCGCTCCGCGAGTCGGTTCATCGCCTTGCAGGTTCCGCGGGCAGTTACGACATGGAGACGCTGGGGGCGGCCGCGGCGTTGTTCGAGGCCCAGATCCGAGGGGTGCTCGAAGGTAATGGCACCTGGGCCGTCGAACAGGCCTTCGCGGAATTCGCGACGATACTCGACGCACATGCGGCAGCTACTCCGGTCGAAGACGGGAACACGACGGAACAATGAGCGTTGAGTCCGCGTCGTCCCCGGCCGCTCGCCGTATTCTGGTGGTCGATGATGACCCCGATATCACGGATATCATCGATGTGTGGTTGCGGTCGGCGGGCTACGAGGTGGTGACCGCCAATTCAGCCAACAAGGCATTGCACTGGCTTGATACCGTTCATCCCGAACTCGTGATCACCGACCTGAGCATGCCCGGTATGGATGGCATGCAACTGCTTGAGCACATCCAGGTCTTTGATCCCACGCTTCCGGTGCTCATGGTCAGCGGAAACGCCGGCATCCCGGATGCCGTCGATGCGACCCATCGTGGGGTGGTGGGTTTTCAGACCAAGCCACTCAAGCGTGAGCAGTTGATTCGGTCGGTTGGTGACGCCATTGGTGGCGATGGACAGGTCGCGGAATCGGAGACGCGGGCCATCGAGGGGATTGTCCATCGTGGCAGCGTGATGGCCCGCCTGCTCGAACGCGTGCGGCGCGCGGCGCGCGGCAGCAGCACGATCATGATCGAGGGGGAATCCGGAACCGGTAAGGAATTACTGGCGCGCGCCATTCACCGCGCGAGCCCGCGGCGTGACCAGCCTTTTGTCGCCATCAACTGCGGTGCGATGCCCGAGCCGCTGCTCGAGTCCGAATTATTCGGCCATGTGAAAGGCGCATTCACCGGCGCGGCCAGCACCCGGCAGGGGCTTTTCCAGGCCGCTGATGGCGGCACGCTGTTTCTTGACGAAGTGGGCGATATGCCGCTTTCCCTGCAGGTGCGCTTGTTGCGTGTGCTCCAGGACGGACGGGTGCGTCCGGTCGGGTCCACCGAGGAGTTTCCCGTCGATGCGCGTGTGGTGACCGCATCGCACCGCGATCTGGAAGACCTCGTGGCGCAGGGCAGTTTTCGCGAGGATCTCTACTACCGCTTGAACGTGGTGCCCATCCAGGCCCCGGCATTGCGGGAGCGGCGCGAGGATATACCGGCACTGGTCGAACATTTTCTCGATGACGTGCACGGGCGCCTTGGCGAGGGAAGACGCCGCTTCGCGCCCGCGGCCATGGACCGGCTTCTGGCCGCACCCTGGCCGGGCAACATCCGCCAGTTGGCCAATGTCGTTGAGCAGTGCGTGGTCCTGTCCACCTCAACGGTGATACCGGTGCACCTGGTGGAGCGTGCGCTCAAGCATCGGGAGGACCGGGTGGAGCCCTTCGATACGGCCGTGCGTGGTTTCGAACGCCAGTACCTGGTCCGCCTGCTGTCGATGACCGGGGGGAACGTTTCCCGCGCGGCGCGTCTCGCCGGGCGTAACCGTACGGATTTCTACAATATCCTGCGCCGCCACGACCTCGAGGCCGCGGCGTTCCGTTCGCGCTGACGCGAACATGAACAAACCGTAATCCCCGGCGGCCGCTTTCACAGGGTTTGTGCCTTGAATCCGTAACGTCGGCACTCCATCTTTCCGCCTGACTCAACTGCCTACGCGGAGAAAACCGTGAAACGTATTGCCTTGTTCCTCATGACCAACCTTGCGGTCCTGGTCCTCGCCGGGATCGTGTTCTCGATCTTCGGCCCCTACGTGGATTCGAGGGGCAACCTCAACCTGCTGACCCTGCTCATCTTTGCCGCCGTCATCGGCTTTGGCGGCAGTATCTTCTCCCTCATGATCTCCAAGTGGATGGCGAAGAAGTCGGTCGGCGCCCAGGTCATCACCCAGCCCTCACACCCCACGGAGGTGTGGTTGGTGGACACGGTGCGTCGGCAGGCCGAAAAAGCCGGTATCGCCATGCCGGAGGTGGCCATCTATGACTCGCCCGAGATCAACGCCTTCGCCACAGGCCCGTCGCGCAACAACTCCCTGGTTGCCGTCAGCACGGGGCTGCTCAATGGCATGTCCCGGGACGAGGCCGAGGCGGTGCTGGGCCACGAGGTCAGCCACGTCGCCAACGGTGACATGGTCACCCTCACCCTGATCCAGGGCGTGGTGAACACCTTCGTGATCTTCATTGCCCGCATCGTGGCCAGCATCATCGATAACTTCATGCGCAACGACGAGGGCGAGGGCGGTCTTGGCATGTTCGGCTACATCGCCGTCGTGTTCGTCCTGGAGATGACCCTGGGCCTGTTCGCCAGCATGATCACCGCCTGGTTCAGCCGTCAGCGTGAATACCGGGCCGATGCGGGCGGTGCCGCCCTGGCCGGTCGGGAGAAGATGGTCGCGGCCCTGGAGCGCCTGAAAGCCGCGCACGAGCCCAGCCACCTGCCGCAGCAGATGACGGCCTTCGGAATCAACACCGGTAGCGGTGGCCTGGCCGCCCTGTTCAGCACCCACCCCCCCCTGGAGCAGCGCATCGCGGCCCTTCGCGGCGAGCGTTGATCCCGGCCGCAATCATGCGGCACAGCAAAAAGGCCCCGGAGTGATCCGGGGCCTTTTTTCGTGGGCCGGGGCAACGGATGGCGATCAGTTGGTCTTGCTTTCCGCACGTCGCTGGAAGTAACGCGCCAGTCGGTTACGCAAGCGGGCGCCCTGGTGCTTCTTGGCGGCCTTGCTGCGTTTCTGGGCGGCTTCCATGAGCATGTCCTGGGCACTGCGGGTGGATTCACCCTCGCTCGGCATGCGCTGGATGTAGGAGCCATCGGACTGCATGTCCCAGGCGCCTCTCTGGTCACTCAACTGGGCGTCGAGAATCATGCGCAGTTCCTGTTGCAGGGTGGGATCCTCGACCGGGGCCACCACTTCGACACGGCTTTCCAGGTTGCGCTTCATGAGGTCGGCGGAGCCGATGTAGTACTCCGGCTCGCCGTTGTTGGCGAAATAGAAGATGCGCGAATGCTCGAGAAACCGGCCCACGATCGAGATGACGCTGCCCGTTTCGCTGAGGCCGGGGATGCCAGGTCGGAAACGACAGGTGTCACGCACGATCAGTTCGACTTTCACACCCGTCTGGCAGGCCCGGTAGAGGGCCCGGGTGACATCGGCGTCTTCCAGGGCGTTCATCTTGAGTTGGCAATGGCCGTTGCCGTGTTCCTGGTGGTGGGCGATCTCCCGGTCGATCCGCTCGATCAGGGCCTTTTTCAGGGTGTAGGGAGCGGCCAGTACCTTGCGGTAGGACGGTGGCGGGGAGTAGCCGGTGAGGTAGTTGAACAGCTCCGACAGGTCCTGCCCGATGTCGGCATCGTTGGTGAGCAGCCCCAGGTCGGTGTACAGGCGCGCGGTCCCGGCGTGGTAGTTACCGGTGCCCACATGGGCATAACGCTGGATACCGTTGAAGTCCTTGCGCACCACCAGAATGATCTTGGTGTGGGTCTTGAGGCCGACCAGTCCGTAGGTGACATGGATGCCGGCGTTTTCCAGTCGCCGTGCCCAGCGGATGTTGGCGGCCTCGTCGAAGCGGGCCTTCAGCTCCACCAGGACAGCCACCTGTTTGCCATTGCGCGCCGCCTGCACCAGGGAGTCGATGATCTTGCCCTCCGCCGAGGTGCGGTACAGGGTCATCTTGATGGCCAGTACCTTGGGATCACGCGAGGCGGAACGCAGGAAGCGTTCGACGCTGGTCGAGAAGTTCTCGTAGGGGTGCTGCAGCAGGAAGGGGCCGTTGTTACGAATCAGGTGGAAGATGTTGCGCGAATCGTTGCCGAAACTGGCGTGATCGATGGGGTGGTGCGGTGCATCGTGCAGGTCGGGGATATCCAGGAACGCCAGGTCGAAGAGGTCGCGCAGCGCGATCATGCCGTCGTGCTCGACAACATCGCGTTCCTCGTTGAGACCCAATTCGGCGGCGAGCATGCCGCGGCGGGTCGGGTCCATGCCGGTATGCACCTCAAGGCGAACGATGGGCGCGAAGTGCCGTTCGCGCACCTCCGTCTCGATCATGGCGAGCAGGTCGTCCGCGGTCTCCTCATCGCGTTCCACGTTGGCGTTACGGGTAACGCGGAACAGGTCGCAGGAGCCGATCTCCATGCCCGGGAACAGCAGGTCGAGGTTGCTTTCGATCAGGTCCTCGAGCAGCACGAAACTGTGGTCATCGCGCCAGCCGAGACGGATCAGGCGGTTCGAGGTATTGCCGCTGACCGGTACCTTGAGGCGCGCCATGAGTGGTGCCACGCCCTCGTCATCGCCGGGGAACCGCATCGTGACCAACAGGTTCAGGGTGAGGTTGGAGATGAAGGGGAAGGGATGGCCCGGGTCCATGGCCAACGGGGTGAGGATGGGGAAGATGTTGTTGACGAAATGCTCACGCAGCTGCTCGCGGTCCTCGTCCATCAGCTCAGAGATATTGAGGATATGGATGCCGGTGTCGTTGAGTTCCGTGCACAGGCTGTCGAGGATGGTGAGCTGGTCGGCCATGATGCCGCGCGCCAGGGCGATGCTCTCCTCGATCTGCTGCAGGGGCGTGCGTCCATCGACCGTCAGGTCGGTGATTCCCGCGGCGACCTGCTGCTTGAGGCCGCCGATACGCTTCATGAAGAACTCGTCCAGGTTCGAGCCCACGATGGCGAGGAACTTCACCCGTTCGAGCAGGGGATTGCGCGCGTCACTGGCCTCGTGGAGGACACGCTTGTTGAACTCCAGCCACGTCAGCTCGCGATTGAGGTACAGATCGGGGCTGGTGAGGTCGAATTCCTCGACGGCGGGTGGTTGCGCCGGGGCCGGGGTGTTCTGATCCCGCGGGGCGTCCGATGCGGAGGGGCTGCCGTCGGATGATTGGAGCGTGGTGGGGGTCGGGGCGGAGTCAGTCTGAGCCATGGGTCTGCCAGCGCGAGCGAAACAAACCGCCATGATACTCCGCGCGTGTTACGGAAAGGATGAGGGTTAGGCCCCGAAATGCCCTCTCCGCAAACGTCTGAGCGTCAGCCGCGGGAGAACTGCGTCGCGGCGAAATCGCCGGTGTTGTCGATGTCCACATGCACCACGCCCGGCAGGCGGTTCATGATGTAGGCAGCCATGGCCATGGCCATGGGCTCGTTTTCCTGGCTGATGGCGCGCGCCAGTTTGTCCGCCACGATCTGGGCACGCTGCATGTGGTCCGGGTGTTCGACGTACTCCACGCCCATGCGATAGCCCTCGGCCATGTCCGCGTCCATTTTGGTGAACATCGGCTCCGCCTCGTTCACCATCTGGTCTTCCACGCCGATCTGGTAGCGCTCTCCGTCAAAGGTCACGTTGAGAATCATTGCCGTGCCTCAGGCTGCGCCGGATTCGGCCGGGGTCATGGCCTTGATGTTGAGGTTGTGCAGGCGACCGCTGGTGATGCTGTCGCCGAGACTGGCGAAGACCATGCGCTGGCGGGCCAGGGTGTTCTTGCCTTCGAAGGCATCGGCGACGATGACCGCGTCGAAATGTGAGCCGTCACCGGTCACGCTGGCCTTGGCGCCTTCGATGCCGGCCTCGATCATGTCGATGATTTCCTGATTTTCCATGGTGCTGTCTCATGCGTGATACGGGAAAACGGGGCCGGAGCTTAGCCCAGCGATGCAAGGGACAAAACGCCGTCCGTGGGCGGGAATGAAAAAGCGCCCGCCGGAGCGCCGCGGCATGCCGCGTTGAATCATCGCCGGGGGTCGCGACGGAGGCTTCGCCGCACCGACCCGATCACTGGAGATTCATGATCTCCAGCGGTTCGATTTCGTCGTTGGGCTCGAAGCCGAATATACGTCCGTAAAAGTACAGCTCCGCCTCCAGAACCCGCTCGATGGTGTCGGCCTTGCGGAAGCCATGGCCTTCCCCCTCGAAGCTCAGATAGGCCACGGGCACGCCCTTGGCCTTGAGTGCGTCCACCATCATTTCTGCCTGGTTGGGCGGTACAACCTTGTCGTCCAGGCCCTGGAAGAAGATCACCGGCGCTTCAAGCTTGTGCGCCGAATGCAGGGGGGAGCGCGCCTTGTAGAGCGAGGCCCGTTCCGGGTAGGGCCCGATGAGCTGGTCCAGGTAACGGGCCTCGAACTTGTGGGTGTCGCGGACCAGAACCTCGAGATCACCGATCCCGTAAAGGCTTGCCCCGGCGGCGAAGAAGCGGCGGAAGGCGAGGGCGGCGAGGGCGGTATAGCCGCCGGCACTGCCGCCGCGGATCGCCGCCCGCCTGGCGTCGACCTTGTTGTCCCCTGCAAGCCACAGCACGGCATTGACGCAATCGTCCACGTCCACCTCGCCCCATTGTCCGTAGAGCTTTTCGTGGTAGCGGCGGCCATAACCCGTGCTGCCCCGGTAGTTCATGTCCACCACCGCGAAGCCCCGGCTGGTCCAGTACTGGATGGACAGGTCCAGGCCCCGTCCCGTGGCGGCGGTGGGGCCACCGTGCAGCTTCACCAGGACAGGGGGTTTCTCGCCGTCCGGCCCTTTGAAGCCGGGGTTGGCGGGCGCGTAGAAAAGCGCATGGGCGATGTCGCAGCCCTCGGAGGGGAAGTCCACGCTCTCCGGACGGCTGATGTAT
>JBMYTL010000027.1:0-34346 GCA_049604295.1 Gammaproteobacteria bacterium | reverse complement strand
GCCTCGTTCATGGCGGCGGTCTCAAGGACGGCGGCGAACTTATCGGCGGCGTTCCAACCCGTCGGCGTGGTATCGCCATCGGGCATCAGGCGGCCCTCGGCGCGGGCCTGGTTGCGCCAGTTGTACAAGGTGGGCTCAGAGATGCCTTCCTCTTGCGAGAGCTCTCTGATGGTCTTGTTGTGGGGAGGAAGCATCTTGCGCAGGACGGCTTCCTTACGTTCGGTCGGATATCGACTCACGGGTGTGGACCTCATCAGGTGTCGAGGCGGGGCAGATCGCGGTGCCCGCCCGCCGGAGGGCGGATGATCTCCCCAACCGGGTTGTGCCCCCAAACACTTAGAGAACTCCTCAAGAGGAGGCGACAACTATCCTGACGCAGGGGGCGGCGAGATGTCGCTGAAGTTGCGCCCGTAGCTGAGGAAATCGTTCATTCCGGGCAGGCGCGCCATCTCCTCCTCGGTGAGGCGGGTATGGCCCATGCTCCACTCGTACAAAGACCGTTCGCGGATGGGCTCGCGCACCACGATCACGACCTTCTCGTGGCGCGGGTCACGGCTGATCTTCTCGAACAGGGCATCGACCACCGGCTCCTCGCCCTCCAGGACCTGGAAGAAATGGCCCTTGTCGAAGAGCAACATTCCGGTGACGAAGCGTTTGCGATTGTTGGTCCGTGACACCTCCAGGATGGATTCCAGGTCGGATTCGCTGAAAGCATCCGTGGTGATACTGGTGTAGATGATGTGACAGAGCTTGCTCATGGGGTCCTCGTGTCGATCGAACGGGTCTGTGTCCGTTTCTGTTGTGGGGGTAGGTCATTCAGGCCGCGCGCAGGCGCTCGGCGGAGCCCCAATGCCACTCCAGCCAGTAACTGATGTTCATCAACGGCCAGGCGAGCAGCCAGTTATCGGCAGGGGCAAGGGCGAGTTCCCGAAGCAGGGTCCGGCGGAACACGTCGTGGGCCACGGGCAGGTCGCTCAACCAGTGGCGTTGGTCGTTCAACCAGCCCTGGAACGGCAGGGGGAAACTGGCCTTGGGGCGGCGCACCACGGACTCGGGCAGACGGGTCGCGAAGGCCTCGCGCAGGATGCGCTTGGTCCGGCCCTCGGCGTCGCCGGGGCGGAACAGAAAGTCCATGGGCAGACGCTCGGCGAACGCCGCGACGTGGGCATCGGCGAAGGGCGTGCGGCCCTCGATATTGGCCAGCATGGTGGCGGTATCCAGGCGGCCCAGCAGGCCGGTGAGATTGAAGCGCCGCTGGGCATCGAGAAAGGTACGCAGGTCCGCGGGGCGGCCATCGGCGGGGATCAGCGCCGCGCGCACCGCATCGCGCAGAGGCTGATCACCCTCGGCGGCGGCCCATACCTCCGGCGCCAGCAGCAGGGTTTTCTGCTGTGGGCCGACCCAGGTCACCGAGTCCAGGTACTCGGCGACCAGCCCTTCGCCGGTCGGCGCGGGATGGTCCGCCAGGTAGCGGGCAAAACGGTTCAAAGGTGGCCCGTAGCCGCCGAACAGTTCATCGGCCCCCTCACCACTGAGGATCACCTTGCCGGACCCGGAGGCGGCCAGGGACAGGCCGAAGATGGCCACCTCGTTGGGGGTTCCAAGGGGCACGCCCAGGGCACTGATCATGCCGCCCCACACCTCCCTGAACTCCTCTGGACGCACCTCCAGGAGGGTATGGCGGGTATCCAGCTCCGTGGCCATGAGACGTGAGAACCGGGCGTCGCCGGACTCGTCGCCCGAGGCGGCGGCGTAGGTATGCAGCGGATCGATCCGGTCGGCGGCCAGCCGGGTGATGATCGCGCTGTCCAGGCCGCCGGACAGGAAGGCCGCGGGGTCGGCATCGCCCATCAGGTGCAGGTCCACGGATTCACGCATCAGGTGGCTCAACTGCGCCATGGCCTCCACGTAATCCTCTGCCACATCCATGGACGGCGGGGGAATCTCGGCGCTGATCCCGCTCAGGGTATCGGCGCGCAGGTCCCAGACCTGGTATTCACCGGGCAGCAGGGTGCTCAAACCCTCGAACAGGGTGCGTCGACCCAGGGTGGTGCGGATCGTGGTCAGGTACGCGCTTACCGTCACCCAGTCGGGCTGCATGGACAGGGACGGGTGCCCGAGCACACCCATGGGTTCGCTGCCGAACACCAGCTCCCGACCGCCGCCCCCAACCGAAGCGCGGGCGTAATACAGCGGCTTGATGCCCATGGGGTCACGGGCCAGCAACAGGGTCTCGGCGGCCGCGTCGTACCAGGCCAGGGCGAACATGCCGCGAAACCGTGCCAGGGCCGCCGTGCCCCAGCGTTTCAGCGCCCATGCCACCACCTCGGTATCGCTGTCGGTGCGGAATACCACGCCCTCGGCGCGCAGCTGTTCGCGCAGGGCCAACCAGTTGTAGAGCTGGCCGTTGTAATTGAGCACGCCGACGGCATCGCCATCGTCCACGATCCAGGGCTGCCGACCGTGGGCGGCGTCGACGATGGCCAGGCGACGATGGCCGAACGCGACATGTCCGGCACGCCACAGACCGGCATCATCCACGCCCCGGTGGACGAGCAGATCCCGCATCCATTTCACTTTTTCATCGGACAGCGAAAGCGGCCGCCCGACGGTTGTGGCGATACCCACGAATCCGCACATAGCTGATCTCCCATAAACACGTGGAAATGATCGGCCGTCGCGGCGATTTCATTAGCTGTGCATACGCCGATGCGTCGGCATTCCCGCGTGCACGTTGAGGGACATCCATGACAGGCGTATCCCATTGATGTTCCTGGAGCTTCCAGCCAGCCACATCCGGCGCTTTCTTGAGCCGCCGCACGAACCCGGGCCGGTGAACGGGAATCGCTGAACCATTGGTTTATGCTTGCGAGGCAGACTCAATCGATTTGCCAGACCAAACGCCCGGCCCGCCAGCCGGGGCCGGAAGCACGACCAGGAATCCAAACCCGAACCCCGGCCCCTACGGAACGGGCATCGACCCCACCGCCCACCACAGAACAACCTGAATCCGTGAGCCCTATGATGTCGCCCCCCCGCCCGCTCAGCACGCCAGCGCGTCGGCTGACGCGCCCGCGCCCCCCGCTCCGCGCCACCGCAATCGCCGCGAATGGCCGGGCCGACGGTCAGGGCAAGCCCCTTGCGACATCCATCGCGCTGTTGACCCTGCTCAGCCTGGTGGCTGTTCTGATCCTGGCCCTGCCGTTCTCCACGGCACGCGCGGCGGACTACACCATCGGCGTGGTCCCCCAGTTCGAGGCCCGTCGCCTGCACCAGATCTGGCGTCCCATTCTCAATCAGCTGGAGCGCGAGACCGGTCACAACTTCGAACTGACCGGGTCACCGACCATTCCCGATTTCGAGATCGAGTTTCTCGAGGGCAAGTTCGACTTCGTCTACATGAACCCCTATCACCTGGTCATGGCCGCCGATGCCCAGGGTTACCAACCCCTGGTGCGGGACGTGGGGCGTGAGCTGTTCGGCGTGCTCGTGGTGAACAAGGCAAGCGGCATCGACGACGTCAGGCAGCTCGACGGCAAGGTGGTTGCCTTTCCCGCCCCCAATGCCCTGGGCGCGTCCCTGCAGATGCGCGCTGAGTTGCACGACAAATTCCAGGTCGAGATCCGCCCCCGTTACGTGAAGACCCACGATTCGGTTTACCTCAATGTGCTGCTCGGCGAAGCCAGCGCGGGCGGTGGGGTGCAGAAGACCCTGAACCGACAGAAGCCCCAGATCCGCGACAACCTCACGATCATCCACAAGACCACTCCCGTGGCCCCTCACCCCATCGCGGTGCACCCCCGTGTCGCCGAGGAAACCGCCACCGCCGTGCGGGACGTCCTGTTGAAGATGGGCGACAACGAGGAGGGCCGGGGCATGCTGGCCCTGATCCCCATGAAGAAGATCGGCCGCGCCTCCATGGACGACTACGCGCCGCTGCGGGAAATGGGACTACAGCGCTTCTTCGTATCCAGCCGCTGATGACCGTTGATGGCCGAGCCACTGCATTGACGGCACGCGGACGCCCCCATGGCCCCAGTCGCCCGGTCGACTCCCGCCCCGCCTCCCCCGGTATGCACCCGTCGGGCTCCGCCGCGCACGGGCGGCTTGCGTGGGCCGTAAACCGTCTGGGCAAGCTGACACCATGAGCATCCGCCTGACCCTGATCCTGCCGCCCCTGGCGGCCTTCATCAGCTTTCTGCTGCTGATGTTCCTCAACTGGCTGCCTTACCAGCTGGATCAGGCCAGGTCTGACTTCGAGCAGAACCAGCAGCTGGTGCTCAGTGCCATGGAATCGGACATCGTGCGCCATGTGCTGGCTCACGATTACGCGGCGCTCTATGCCTCGGTCGATTACCAGATGGAGCTGCAACGCCCCGCCTGGAAACGCCTGACCCTGGTGCAGCCCGATGGCCGTAGGCTCTACCCCCTCATACCCCCCGAGGAGGCCCCCGCCGCCACGGAAACCCTCATCACCCTCCAGCATGACATCGGGTTGGCGGGCGAGACCCTGGTGACCGCCACCGTCCAGGCCGACTGGTCCATACAACGCGACCAGGCTTACAGCGCCACCTACGACCTGATCACCAATCTGTCCGTCGCCTTCATCGTGGTACTGCTGCTGTCGCTGCTCGCCCAGGACGGCGTGATCCGCCGTCCCCTGCTGCTGCTCACCGCCAGCGCGAAGCGCATCGCCGATGGCAACTACAACGTTGACCTGCCGCGGGCCCGCAAGGATGAGATCGGTCGGCTCGCCGCCATGTTCGCCACCATGCGCGACAACCTGGAGCGCAACCGGCGCGAACTCAGTGCCGCCATGGACAGTGCCCACGCCAAAGAGGCGTACCTGCGCTCGGTGTTCGAGAGCATGGCCGAGGGCCTGATCACCCTCAACGAAGAAGGCCGGGTCATCAGCGCCAACCCCGCGGCCCTGACCATGTTCGGCCACGACAGCGGGGCCATGGAAACCCTGCGCTTCGACGCCCTGGTGCCCCCGGAACTACAGGAAGCGCCCCTGCCATTGCCCTGGAGCCCGCCCGATGGGGCCTCCGCCGGGGCTGACGCCGACCCCGAAGACACCGGACCCGCCATGCTCGGCCTGACCCATCGCGTCATCGCGCGCCGCGCCGACGGCGAGCGCTTCCCCGCCGAACTGGTGGCCTCGGCCATGGACATCAACGGCGTCACCAACTTCAACGTGGCCATCCGCGACATCACCGCGCGCGAGCGTAACGAGGCGGAACTGCTCGATGCCAAACGCCAGGCGGAGACGGCCAACGAGGCCAAGGGGCTGTTCCTCGCCAACATGAGCCACGAAATCCGCACGCCCATGAACGCCATCATCGGCATGTCCTACCTGGCCCTGCAGACGGATCTGAACTCCAGGCAGCGCGGCTACGTGCGCAAGATCAGCGCCTCGGCCGAATCCCTGCTCGGCATCATCAACGACATCCTCGATTTCTCGAAGATCGAGGCGGACAAGCTGCATATCGAGGTCATCGAGTTCGGCATCGATGAGGTGTTCGACAACCTCAAGAACATCATCAGCATGCGCGCCTCGGAAAAGGGTCTGGAACTGCTCTTCGACCTGGCCCCGGACGTCCCCGAACGCCTCTCCGGAGACCCGCTGCGTATCGGTCAGGTGCTCAACAACCTGGCCTCCAACGCGATCAAGTTCACCGACAAGGGCGAGGTGGTCATCAGCGCCCATGCCGTTCGCGGCCAGGGCGACGAGGTCGACCTGCGCTTCAGCGTACGGGACAACGGTATCGGCATGGATGAAGCGACCCGGCGCGGCCTGTTCCAGGCCTTCACCCAGGCCGATGCCTCCACCACGCGGCGCTACGGCGGCACCGGCCTGGGCCTGTCCATCAGCAAACGCCTCACCGAACTGATGGGCGGCGCCATCAGCGTCGAGAGTGCACCCGGCCAGGGCAGCACCTTCAGCTTCAATGTGCCCCTCAAAGTCGCGCCACAAGGCGAACGCGACGAGGACAACCGGGGCCGGGCTCAACGCGTACTGGTGGTTGACGACAATGACAATGCCCGCGAGATCACCGCCCGGCTGGCCACCCACCTCGGCTGCGAGGCGGTCACCGCCTCGTCCGGGAAACAGGCCCTGGACCTTCTGGCCCAGGCCGCCCCGCCCTTCGATCTGGTGCTCATGGATTGGATGATGCCGGAGGTCGACGGCCTGGACTGCCTGCAACGCATGCGGGCCCAGTCCCCCGACGCCCCGCCCGCCGTCATCATGGTGACCGCGTTCGGCCAGACCGAACTGATACAGGCGGCCGAGAATCGCGGCATGGAGACACCGCGGGTGCTGACCAAACCCCTGACGCACTGGCAACTGGCCCGTGCCCTGAACCCATCCCTGACCGCGGACAAGACGCACCCGGACGGGGATCAGAATTCCATGGCCACGGACCCGACCGGGGCCGCCACCCGAACCCTGGCGGGGGCGCGAATCCTGTTGGTGGAGGACAACGCCATCAACCAGGACCTGGCCCGGGAACTGCTGACGAGCCGGGGTATCGAGGTCGAGGTGGCCGAGCACGGCGAGCAGGCCCTGCGCTTGCTGGAACAGACCGAACGGGCCTTCGACGGTGTGCTCATGGACTGCCAGATGCCGATCATGGACGGCTACGAGGCCACCCGCCGGATCCGCGCCCAGGAGCGTTTCGCGCAACTGCCCGTGATCGCCATGACCGCCAACGTCATGGCATCGGATATCGAGCGTGCCCTGGATTGCGGCATGAACGACCACATCGGCAAGCCGTTCAACATCCGCGCGCTGTTCACCACCCTGGCCAAGTGGGTGACGCCCGCAAACCCAGCCGACGTTCGCGCCCCCGGGCCGAACGCTTCCCCCGACGGTCCGCGCCCCAGCCTGGATTTCGCCCATATCGATTCTGAGGTGGGCCTCGAGTACCTGGGCGGTGACGAGACCATCTATCGCGAACTGCTCGTGGATTTCCGCGAATACAACCGCGACGCCTGCACCACCCTGCGCGCCCAGCGCGAGGCGGGCGACCACGAGAGCCTGCTGCGGGGCGTCCACACCCTCAAGGGTCTGGCCGCCTCTATCGGCGCCCTCGAACTGGCCGAGGCCGCGCGTGTGCTTCAGCAGCGCCTCAACGATGACGACATCACCGACCTGAACGGCATCGATCTGGAACCGATGTGCCAGGACCTCAAGGCGGTAATGGACGATCTGGAAACATTCACCGTCGCGCAGTCACGGACGTCGGCCGGTGCCTCCGCGTCCCTGCCCGATGGCAGCCTGCGCGAAGGCCTGCGCGAACTGCGTGAGCAACTGGAACGATCAGACATCCGCTGTGGCGATACCCTGGACGCCTTGATCGAGGCGGGTCCGGCGGCGCAGGCCGCCACGGTTCTCGAGCGCATGCGTAAAGCCACCCGCCGGTACGATTTCGAGAATGCCCTGCATGTCCTCGACGGGTCTGGCCTGCTGGAGCGCGAATAGGCCCCCGCGCCAGGCGGGCATCAAATGCTGAGGCTGAAGTAGCCGCGCTCCAGGGCGTGTTTGAGCTCCAGGTAACCGTCCAGGGCCGTCTGGTACAGCCCACGCTGGCGCTCCAGGTCCGCCCGGGTGGCGTCATCCAGGGCCTCTTCACCACCACGTGACACCTCGAGGACACGCTTCAGGTAACCCGCGCGCAGTTCCGCGATGAGGTCGGCCAGGTGAATGAAGTCTTCCTTGCCGACCACACCGATACGCGCCTCGATGTGTTGCGCATTGATCTCGACGACGCGCTGATCCAGCTCCTGCAGGACGCGCCGGTTCTGGATTTCCATTGAATCGCTCATGGGGGCCTCCGGGCACCGGGGTTGATGCCCTTACTATCGGCGCAATCGCCCGGGACATTAGCGCCGCCCATCAGCCCATCAGCCCACGGTTTCGCCCCAGACGCCGACGCAGGGCGTCAGGCAGGGCGCGGACAGGGCCAACTCCGAACCACGATCCGGAACCGTTCCAGAACGATTCCGGGGTCAACGCCGGGGTCAACGCCGGGGTCAACGCCGTGGTCGACGCCGTGGTCGACGCCGGGAAAGACCTACTCCGGGCCCGTGATCCCGTATTTGCGCATCTTCTCGATCAGCGTGGTGCGGTTGATCTTGAGCTTGCGCGCGGTCTGGGCCACCACATAGTCGTTGGCCTCCAGGGCCCGCTCCAGCAGCCGAGCCTCCATGTCGCTGACGTATTCCTTGAGGTCCAGCCCATCGTCCGGGAACGGTGCCTCATCGACACCCGCTGCGCTGGCGGCCGCCTCGGGGGCTGCCGTCGCGCCGTCCGCTGCCGCGGACCCGGATGCCCCCGTCTTGGCCGGACCGATGCCCAGGGACAGGAAGGCCGCGGGGTCCACGCCCGGCGGTTCCTCGGTAAGGGCGTAGGACTGGTACTTGGCAGGCAGTTCGGCCACCCCCACCGTGGTGTAGGGGAACAACACCCCCAGGCGCTCCACGAGATTGGACAGCTCGCGCACGTTACCCGGCCACGGGTAGCGCTCCAGGGCCTCCAGGGCGGCGGCACTGAGATCGAAGGTGCCGCGCCCCGCGGCGCTGGCGCGTTCGAGCATGTCCTGGATCAACAGTGGGATATCGCCGGGCCGCTCCTTCAGGGTCGGCAGTTCGATGGGCACGACATTGAGGCGATAGAACAGGTCCTCGCGGAACTCGCCGGATTCGACGCGCGCCTCGAGGTTGCGGTGGGTGGCGGCCATGACCCGCACGTCGGCCTGCACGGTGCGCGTGCTGCCCAGGGGCTCGAAGACCCGCTCCTGCAGGACCCGCAGCAGCTTGACCTGCATATCCAGGGGCATGTCACCGATCTCGTCGAGGAAGAGGGTCCCGCCGCGAGCCAGTTCGAAGCGCCCCTTGCGCGCGGTGATCGCGCCGGTGAACGCCCCCTTTTCGTGGCCGAACAGCTCGCTCTCGAGCAGTGAATCGGGCACCGCGCCGCAGTTGATGGGGACGAAAGGACCATCGGCACGCTCGGAATGGGCATGCAGGTGACGGGCAACCAACTCTTTGCCCGTGCCCGAATCGCCCAGGATCAGGACATTGGCGTCGGTGGGGCCCACCCGTTCGATCAGGCTGCGCACCATCTGGATCGGCGGGCTCTCCCCGGTGAAGCGGAACCCCTCCTTGACGCGCATGACCTCGACACCCACGCGCCGCGCCAGGCGCGCCTTGCGGATGGCCTGGTAGAGCTGGGCCACGCGAATCGGCGCGGGCAACACGCAACACACCGCCACCGGCAGGCTGTCCAGGCTGGCGCGGCCTATGGCGATGATCGCCGCGCTCGTATCGAAACCGGCGAGTTCCCCGATCACTCCGTGGGCGTCGTCCATGGCGCTGTCGACGATGATCACCTCGGGCTCCTGGCCCTTGGGCTTCAGCGACCGCCAGTCCGACGAGGAGGCGATGACCACCTCCATCTCGCACATCGATCCCATGAGCACGCTCAACTGCGCGCGGACGTCGGCATCGTCACAAACCACCATGGAATAGGACATATACGCGGTAACCGGCTGGGAAACGGAAAAGCCGTCCGGAGACGGGGTGTCAAACCACCCTACACACTTCGCCAGAAAATCGCGACAGGCCCACCACGACGGATACCCCCGGCCCTTTCCCCCCCGCACCGGACCGCCTCCCGGCCCGGCCCACGGGCACCGGGCGTCAAAGTCCCCGACATATACCGGGACAGCCCGGGCACATCCGTCGACGCGCGCCGCCCCTGACCCCGGAGAACAAGCCCAAGCCACTGTTTTAATTGATCTAAACAGACATGGCATGGCATCTGCTTAAAGACCCACGACAGCCGTTAACCGAAAACACCATCCTGTTTCCGCGCCCACGAGAGCCCCTGCCATGAACCCGATCAACGCCAGCAACATGTTCAACACCATGCAGCAACTGGCCAATGCCAGCCGCGCCGGAGCCAGTGCCCCGTCCGCGGAGGCCGCTGCCGTACCGGGGGCAGGCGACACCGTCAAACCCAATGGCGGTTTCAACGCCCTGCTCAAGTCCATGGTGGACAACGTCAACGAGACCCAGCAGACCAGCGCGCAAACCACCAATGCCTACTCACGTCAGGAGGACGGCGTTGACCTCGCCGACGCCATGGTCGCCATGCAGAAGGCCCGCGTGCACTTCGAGGCCATGGTCCAGGTACGTAACCGCCTGGTGAACTCCTACCAGGAAATCATGCGCATGCCGGTGTAAGCCCGGGCGCGCGACAGGTCACTAACCCCCTCACCTCCTCCGAACCCCAGAGTCCCCAGCGATGAGCGACGCCACCGCAGCCGCCGAAACCGCCCCGCCGCCCGCGGAAGCCAAGGGCACGGCCCCCGCCGACACCCGCCCCGATGGCGCGGAAGGCGGCGACAAGGCCCCCGGCCTGATCGAGCGGGGCAGTGCCATGTGGGAGAACCTGGCCAACAAGCCCCTGGTCATGGCGGCCATTGCCGCCGGCGTGGCGGCCCTGGTTGCCGTGCTGTGGCTGTCCGCCGGCAGCGAAGCGGACAAGACCCTCTACTACGGCCTCGACGAGCGCGATGCCAGTGCCATCGTGGAGCACCTGGAGAAGGCCGCCATCCCCTACCGGCTCGATAGCCTCGGCAACATCCGCGTACCCGAATCGCGTCTCTATGACGCCCGCCTGAAAGTGGCCTCCGCCGGCCTGCCCAAGGGCACGGGCAAAGGCCTGGACTTCCTCGACGAGCCGCCGGAACTGGGCCGCAGCCAGTTCACCGAGCAGGCCCGCTATCACCACGCCCTGGAACGCGAACTGGCCAAGAGCATCGCCAGCCTGGGCAGCATCGAGCGCGCCCGCGTGCACCTCGCCCTGCCGAAGAAAAGCGTCTTCATCCGTGAGCGCAGCAAGCCCAGTGCCTCGGTTGTGGTCTACCTCTACCCCGGTCGCGTGCTCGACGAGGGCCAGGTCGCGGCCATCACCCACCTGATCAGCGCCAGCGTCCCGCGGCTGAGCAACGAAGACGTCACCGTGGTGGACCAGCGTGGACAGATGGTCAGCCGCCGCCACGCCAGCACCGGCATGGGCCAGAACTTCGAGCGCATGGAGTACACCCGCCAGATCGAGGAGCACTACATCCGGCGCATCGAGGAACTGCTCGCCCCCATGGTCGGCCACAACCAGGTCCGGGCCCAGGTGGTCGCCGACGTGGACTTCACCGTCCAGGAAGCCACCAGCGAATTGTTCGACCCCGACGAGAAAGCCATCCGCTCGGAGCAGTTGTCCGAAGACCGGCGGCCGGTCGAGGCCGGAGGCATCCCCGGCGCCGTCGCCAACGAGCCGCCGCCCATCGCCGAGCTCACCGCCGAGAACGACGCCGCCGACGGCAATGCCATCGCCGATCCCGGCAAGACCCGCGTACGTCGTGTACGCAACTACGAGCTGAACCGCACCGTGCGCCATGAGAAGGCCCAGCCGGGCAAGATCTCCCGCCTCTCCGTGGCCGTGGTCGTGGGCATCAAGCCCATGCCCGACCCGGTGAGCGAGGCGGCCGCCGACGCCGAGGGCAACGCCACCAACGGTGCCGAGGCCGGGGCCCAGTACACCGCGGAACAACTCGCGCGCCTGACCGACCTGGTCAAGAACGCCGTGGGCTTCCAGGAAGGTCGTGGCGACAGCGTGCAGGTGATCAACGCCGAGTTCGCCCGTCCGCCGGAGCCCGAACCCCTGCCCTGGTGGCAGCAGCTGGACGTGATCAGCCTGATCAAGTTCACCATCGCCGCCATCATCGGCCTGTTCGTACTGTTCACCGTGATCCTGCCGCTGATGCGCAGCGCCATGCCCAAGAGCCGCAACGGAGCCCCGGCCCTGCCCTCTCCGGGCGGCAACGACGAAATCATCGACGGCAGCGTGGTGGAGCAGGGCGAGCTGTCCGGTGCCAAGGCGGGGTCCACACCGTTCCGCCTCGGTGGTTCCAAGCCCACACCCACCGGCGACGCGATCGCCAAGCTGTTCCCGGGCGGAATCCCCCACGACGGCGACTACGACACCTACGTCGCGGCCGCCCAATACGCCGCGGCGGAAGACCCCGTTCGTGCCTCTCAAGTGTTGAAACGCTGGATTCAGGACAATGTCTGATATCGCCACCATGACCACCCTGGGCGGGGTCGACCGCGCCGCCGCCTTCCTCATGATCCTCAACGAGCGTGAGGCCGCCGACATCCTCAAGCACATGGATGCGACGGACATCTATCACCTGGCCAATGCCATGAGCAATCTGCCGTCCATGTCCAAGGACCAGGTGCGCGACATCATCCAGGACTTCATCAACCAGTCCGTTCATGAACCCAGCCTGGGCGGCAACAAGGAGGCCGCCGAACACATCCGCAAGCTGCTCATCCTGGCCCTGGGCCACGAGCAGGCCAGCGAGGTGCTGTCACGCATCAAGGTCCTGGACAGCCGCTCCGGCGGCCTCGACGCTCTGCGCCGCAAGGACGCCCGCGAAGTGGCCGACCTGGTGCGCAACGAGCACCCCCAGGTCACCGCCATCATCCTGTCCTTCATGCCGGCCGCCCACGCGGCCGCCACGCTCAACTACCTGCCGGAGCATTCGCGCCACGAGATCCTCATCCGCATCGCCAACCTGGAGGACATCCCGATCAGCGCGACCGAGGAGATCAACGCCCTCATCGAGGCCCATTTCCGCGACGACATGCTGTCCACCCAGACCTCCTCGGGCATTGGCGGCCCCAAGACGGCGGCCAACATCCTCAACCTGTTCGAAGGCTCCGTGCAGGAGAAGGTCATGGGCGAGATCCACAAGAACGACAACGAACTGGCCGTGCTCATCGAAGAGAACATGCTCACCTTCGACGACCTCACGCGCATCGACGACCGCGCCATCCAGACCCTGCTCGGCGAGGTGGACACCCAGGTGCTCATGCTGGCCCTCAAGGGCACCGGCGAGATCGAGCGCGAGACCTTCCTGCGCAATATGTCCAGCCGCGCGGCGGACATGCTGCGCGACGACCTGGATGTGTCCGGCCCGGTGCGCCTGAGCGAGGTGGAAACGGCCCAGAAGGAGATCGTCGCCACCGCACGCCGTCTCATGGAGGACGGCACCATAGCCATCGCCGGTGTCGGCGGCGGCGAAGAGTTGGTGTTCTGAGGAGCGATCCAGCGTCATGGCCCTGAGCAGAATCCTTTCCCCGTCCGAGCTGGACAACATCCGACCCGCGCGCCCCACCGAGTTCGGTGCGGAGGAGCACGTGGTGAGCGGTGTTTCCGACGACAACGGAACGCGCCTGACCGAGCACGCCCGCAAGCTGCTCGCCGAGGCGTTGTCCGGTGCCGAACCGGTCACCCCCCTGGACCTGCGTACCGGTGGCCGGGCGCCTACGGTCAACCACGAGCCGCGTCCGTTTCACCCCGAATCCTTCGATCCGCCCTCCCTGTCGGCGGCTCCGGGAAGCACTCAGTCCGCCACCGACACGCAGTCCGCACCCGCCGTGCACGAGACGGATTTCGACATCCCCGAACCCCGCCCGGCGGGTGCACCCGCACCGCTGAAGGCCTCCGACTTCGCACCCACGGCCACGCCGGAAGCGCCGACGGCCGTCGCCACGAGCGGCGAACCGGCCCTGGCCGGCCTACCCACCGCCGATGCCCTGGATCGCGTGCACGAGGAGGCCCGCGAAGAAGGACACCGCCTGGGCTACGAAGAGGGCCTGGCGGCGGGGCGGGAGGCCGGTCACCGCGAGGGTCATAGCCAGGGTCTGGAACAGGCCCGGGAAGAGCAGGCGGAATCCATCGGCCTGTTGCGCGAGATGCTCGACCGGCTGCACCAGCGCATCGACGAGCAGGATCAGACCATCGAGCAGGAACTGGTGGAACTGGCCATCACCGTCGCCAGCCGGGTGTTGCGCGCGGAACTGCACACCCACCCCGACCATGTCCTCAACGCCGTGCGGGCAGGCCTGGCGCGACTGCCCAGCCAGCAGACCCATGCGCGCATCTACCTGCATCCCGATGACCTCGCCGCCATCGGCGGGCAACTGCGCCCCGACGATCCCGATCAGCGCTGGACCCTCCTCGAGGACGCCGGCCTGAGCCGCGGCAGCCATCGCCTCGAGGCCGGCAGTGCGCGCCTGACCGTGGACATGGAACAACGCCTGGACGACGCCATCGACGACGCCCTCAACGGCACCGTGAACCCTGACGCCCACCGCCGAGGTGAAGCATGACCGAATCAGCCGCAATCAAGCTGGGCGACGCGCCCGGTTCCGAAACAGGTGCCGAAGCCAGCGCCGGACGCTGGTCCCAGCGCCTGCGCGCGCGCCGCGAACGCCTGGGCCAGGGGGCCGAACCGGTGGTGGAAGGCCGCCTCACCCGAGTGGTCGGCCTCACCATGGAAGCAGCCGGTTGCCAGGCGTCGCTGGGCTCGCGCTGTCAGATCGTCACCGACGACGACACCCGCCTGGAGGCGGAAGTGGTCGGCTTCAGCGGTGAGAAACTGCTGCTCATGCCCGTGGAACCGGTGCACGGACTGACCCCGTCGGCGCGCGTCATACCCCTACCCGACAGCGGCGCCATCGCCGTGGGCGACGACCTCCTGGGCCGGGTCCTGGACGGCCGCGGCAAACCCCTCGACGGCAAGGGCCCGCTGCGCACCACCGCGCGCGCGGCGCTCAACCCGCCGGCCACCAACCCCCTCAAGCGCCCACCGATCAAGGAGAAACTGGATGTGGGCGTGCGCGCCATCAATGCCCTGCTCACCGTGGGCAAGGGCCAGCGCATGGGCCTGTTCGCCCCCGCCGGGGTGGGTAAATCCACCCTGTTGGGCATGATGACCAAGCTCACCACCGCCGACGTGGCCGTGGTCGGTCTGGTCGGCGAACGTGGTCGCGAGGTTCAGGAGTTCATCAATGACATCCTCGGCCCCGAAGGCCTGAAACGCAGCGTGGTGGTGGCCGCCCCCGCGGACAACGCGCCCCTGATGCGCGTTCACGCGGCCCACTCCGCCTGCGCCATCGCCGAACACTTCCGCGCCCAGGGCAAGCAGGTCCTGCTGTTGTTGGATTCCCTGACACGCTACGCCCAGGCCCTGCGCGAGATCGGCCTGGCCATCGGCGAGCCGCCCGCCATGCGCGGCTTCTCCCCCTCGGTATTCGCCAAGATCCCGCAGCTGGTCGAACGCGCCGGCACCAGCGACTCGGGCGGTTCCATCACCGCCTTCTACACCGTGCTCACCGAGGGCGATGCCGAGCAGGACCCCGTCGCCGAGAGCGCCCGCGCCATCCTGGACGGACACATCCTGCTGTCACGGCGCCTCGCCGAGAAGGGCCAGTTTCCGGCCATCGACGTGGAGGCGTCCATCAGCCGTCTCATGAACTCCCTGGCACTGCCCGAACACCTGGCCGCCTCGCGGCGCTTCCGCAAGCTGCTCGCCAGCTACCACCAGAACCAGGACCTGATGGACGTGGGCGCCTACGTGGCCGGTAGCAACCCCGAGGTGGATGCCGCCATCAAGGCCTATCCCAAGCTGATGGAATTCCTGCGCCAGGGGACCGACGACACCGTGCCCCTGCGCCAGAGCATCACCGATCTCGAGGCCCTGGTCCCGGCCTGACCCGGCCAACCCGCCCCATTTGCCCCTGATAACGCCGCTTCGGACAAACGCGACCCATGAAACACCGACTCGACATCGCCCTGGACATGGCCGTCCGCGAGGAACAGGCCCAGACCCTGAAGCTCGCCCGTCTCAATGAGCAGATGCAGCGCCAGCTGGCCCAGCAACGTCAGCTGGAGCGTTACGGCGCCGAGTACTCCGCCGCCCTGGCCGTGAACGCGGAGCGGGTCCTGTCGGCCGATGCCTACAAGGACAGACATGCCTTCATCAAGCAGATCCAGACCTCCATCCAGGCACAGCAGCGCGGCATCCATGAACTGCGCAAGCGCGTGGACAGCCAGAGCGAACGCTGGCGCGCGGCCCGCACCCGGGTGAAGAGTCTCGAGCGCAGCATAGAGAAAGCCCGCCTCGCCCTTGCCACCCGCCGCGAACAGCGCTCGGAACGACTGGTCGAGGAATGGGCTCAACGCCAGGGCGGCGGTCGCAGCGCGGCCTGACCCACACCCACCCACCGCAACGCCACGGACCCACCGCCCACACCAGGCAGCCCGCCACCATGACTCAATCAATCCCCCAGGCAATCCCCCAGGCAATCCCCCAGGCAATCCCCCAGGCCAACACCATGAACACGCCCCCCCGGATGACGCCCCGCACCCAAAGCGGAGCGCATAACGCCCCGCTCGCGAACGCCAATCGACAGGCGGCTGACGGCTCCGTGGGCGCGCTCGGGGAGGACGCTTTCCAGAGCCAATTCAGCGCCCTGCTCGACGGCTCCAAGGCTCCCGCTTCGCCCGCCGCTTCGGTATCCGCACCGTCCACGGGCTCGACCGGCGGCGCGAAAGGGCCGGGAGCGAAGTCCGGCGACACGCGTGACAACGCCCCGAACGAGGCAGATGAGCGGGATTCGCGCACCGATGCGGCCGAGCAGGAACGACCCGATGCCCCCGGGCCCCAGGCCGCCGGCGCGGAGCGCGCCGCACGGCCGGGCGGCGAACACGACGGCAGCCGTGGCGGAGCCACGGCGGGCGCCGCGAGCGCGGACCCTGCCACCAGTCCGGCGGCGCGCCAGATGGCCGTTCTGCAAGCCCGCGCCGAGACCTACGGCAACGCTGAGGCTGGCGACCAGGCCAACAGCGCGGGTTCCGGCGGCAGCACGACCGCAAACCTTGCGCGTCCGGCCGCAAGCCCCGTCATCGACGGGGCGGCGGCCCACGCCACCCAGGCGGAGGCCCTGCCGGAAGGGGCACTGGACCTGGAGCGGATGGTCGAGCTGGCCAGCTCGCGAACCGGCCGCACGGGCGCTGGCGAGCCCGGCCCGTCGACCCCGGGCCTGGACGGCATACGGGCGGCGGGCGAGGGGGGCATGAGTCCCGCCGCGCGGGCCGCCTCTGAGGTAGGTGCACGCGTGGCCGATGCGCCCGCCAACGCCGAAGGTTGGTCCCGCCTGCTGGAGGGCCAGGTACGCCAGATGATCCAGCACGGCCCGCGCGTCATGCAGTTGAACCTGAACCCCGCGGAGCTGGGGCGACTGCGGATCCGGGTGGAGATGCAGGGTGACGGGGCAAACCTCAGTATCACCAGCCAGAGCGGCGCGGTGAAAGAACTGATCGAGGCCAGCCTGCCACAGCTGCGCCAGAGCCTGCAGGCGGACAACCTCAACCTGCGCGAGACCGAGGTCTCACTGAGCCGCGAAGGCCTGGAGCAGGGCTTCGAGGACGCCACCGGCTTCGCGTTCACGGGTGACGACGGCGAGGCCGAGGGCCACGGCGAAACCCCAACCGACGGCGCCAGCGACGACAGCGCCGGGGCCGTCGCCGGGGTGGCACGCGGCCTGGAGCACGTCATGGGTGACGGTCGTCTGAACCTGGTGGTCTGAGCCCGACCCCGGTCCGCCGCCCCCCGGGTGCATCAACCATGCGGTGCACACGGTGCACCCTACGGGACGATCCGGCGAGGGAGCGGGACCCGACCAAGCCCGTGCCCACCGCGGGGCGCACCCTGCAACGCGGGGCCCGGCGGGGCTGTTCGCGGGCAAGCCCACTCCTACAGGAGGGGCAGGGTCCCGCTGCGGTGTAGGAGCGGCGTCCCGCCGCGATGTGGCGGTGGTTCGTGCCAGCGGCCGGTTCGCGGGCAAAGCCGCCCCCACGGCGTGCGGCCCGACGCCAAAAGCCCACCGTCGGCGCAGCGGACACAACCCCCTTCCCACTTCATCACACGGTGCCGGGGTTCTTGACGCCACCCTGGGGTCGAACGACGCCCTGAGACGGGGGTGTCAAAACCACCCACAGGCTCAAACCGGGCAACGGGGACAGGGGTACTCCTGGGCACGGAAAAAACGCAGAAAACGCCGTCGTTACAGGGGTTTCAGGGCATTGGCACAGGCTGTGCTTTAAGCACTCCAAGAGTGTCAATTTCCAGGATCACCCCGACCATGAGCGACCCCGCGCAGATTCTCGATGCCAATGAGCTGGACGCCCTGATGCAGGCCGCGGATACCAGCGGCGCGCCCACGGCGCGGCGTTCCAGCCCGGTGATCGTCGAGGCGTCGGAGGCCCGCGCCTACGACTTCTCGGCCCCCGGGCGTATCACCCACGCCTACGTGCCCCAGCTGGAGCTGATCAACGAACGCTTCTCGCGCACCTTCCGGCCGGCGCTCTTCGACCTGGTTCACCAGTATGCCGAGCTGTCCAAGGGTGAGATCGCCGTGTACGCCTTCGCCGAGTACATGCGCAAGCTGCAGGCGCCGATCAACATCAACATGATCCGCATCCGGCCGCTGCGCGGTACCGCGATCGTGGTCATCGAGCCGCAGCTGATCGACGCCATCGTCGACGGCTTCTTCGGCGGTAAGGGTCGGGCCGCGACGGAACAGCGCATGGATTTCACCCCGGCTGAGACCCGCACCACCCGGCTGCTGCTGGACCACGCCCTGGACGCCCTCAAGCAGGCCTGGTCCTACATCCAGTCCCTGGATTTCGAGTTGCTGTACTCGGAGACCAACCCGCAGTTCGCCAGCGTCATGGCCGAGAGCGACTCCGACGTCATGGTGGTCACCCGTTTCACGGTGACCATCGGCGACCGCTCCGGCGAGATCCACATCAACCTCCCCTACTCCATGCTCGAGCCGCTGCGCGCGCGCCTGACGGCCTCCATTCAGAGCGGCGACCAGGAACCCGACCACGTCTTCAAGTCGGGCCTGAAGAACAGCATCAACGAGGTCGAGGTGGACGCCCACTGTGAGCTGTCGCCGGTGACCCTCTCACTGGAAGACCTCACACGTCTGCGCAAGGGCGACGTGATTCCCATTCCGTCCGCCGAGCTGGCGACCCTCTACGTGGGCGACGTGCCCGTGTACGCGGGCCGCAACGGCGTGCACGAAGGCCAACGCTCCATGCGCGTCGAACGCAGCCTGCACCCGGCCATGCAGAACCTGGTACCGGGCCACGCGAACGGCTAGGCCTGAGCCCCATTCAGTTTTCCCTCCTTCTGACTCAACGAGAGCGAAGCCCATGACCGACCAGAACACCGCCGCGTCCTCTGCCGAAGCCGGCACCGTGCCACCACCCCCCGGGCCCGGCACCCTGGGTGAAATGGCTGCCGCGCACGGCAGCGACATGCACCGTGACATCCAGGATGCCCATATCGAGGTGATCATGGACGTGCCCATCACGCTCTCCCTGGAGATCGGACGCACGCGCATCACCATCCGCGACCTGTTGCAGTTGAACCCCGGCTCGGTGGTGAAGCTGGAGCGCATGGCCGGCGAACCCATGGACATCATGGTCAACGGCTGCCTGATCGCCAAAGGCGAGGTGGTCACCGTGGGTGAGAAATTCGGCGTACGAATCGCCGAGGTGGTCAGCCCGGAAGAACGTATCCGGAGTCTGAAATGAAGCCTGTGGACGCCAAGTGGGTGGTGCGCGCCAGCGCCCTGCTCCTGCTGCCTGCCCTACCGGCCCTGGGCGCGGATTCAGCGCCCCTGAGCGGCGCCGACAGCCTGCTCCGGCTCATCGGCGCCCTGGTCTTCATCCTGGCGCTGATCATGGCCCTGGGCTGGTTGGGCCGCCGTTTCGGCCTGCCGGGCCGCTCGCGCGGTACGGGCCTGTTGCGCAGTGTGGACGCCATCCAGCTCGGCCCCCGCGAGCGCATCGTCCTGCTGGCCATCGAGAACCGGCGCGTGCTGGTGGGCCTGAGTGGCGGGCGTATGACCCGGCTGGGTGAGTACACCGCCGACGCCGATGCCTCGGAGCTCGAGGACGCCGCCGAGCGGACCGGAACCGTGAGCCAGAGCACCGAAACCACCTCCGCGAGCGAGCCCCGCCCCCCCTCGGGCGATGCCTTCACCCGTGCCCTGCGTGGTATCCAGGACAACGCCTCGGGGGTGCGCTCATGAACCGCATGCCTTCCCCTTCGTTCTGGGCCCTGGTGGTAACGCTGCTGGTGCTGGTCATGGTGCTTGCCACCCCGCCGGCCCATGCCGCCGACCTGCCCATCGTCACCCTCGAGGACAACGCCAGCGGTGGCCAGACCTACAGCCTGAAGATCCAGATGCTGGTGCTGATGACGCTGCTCACGGTACTGCCCGCGCTGGTGATCAGCATGACCGCGTTCACCCGGATCATCATCGTGCTCGCCATCCTGCGCCAGGCCCTGGGCACCATGAGCACCCCGTCCAACCAGATCCTGCTGGGCCTGGCCCTGTTCCTGACCTTTTTCGTGATGGCTCCGGTGTTCAACCAGGTCCACGAGGAGGCCCTGTCGCCTTACCTGAACGAGCAGATGGCCGCCGATGTGGCCCTGGATACAGCCCGCAAACCCCTGCAGGACTTCATGCTCACCCAGACCCGCGAGGAAGACCTGGCCCTGTTCGTGAACCTCAGTGGTAGCGACGGCCTGCAATCACGGGACGATATCCCCTTCTCGGTGCTGGTTCCGGCCTTCATGACCTCTGAGCTGAAGACCGCCTTCACCATGGGCTTCCTGATCTTCATCCCCTTCCTGATCATCGACCTGGTGGTCGCCAGCGTACTCATGGCCATGGGCATGATGATGCTGTCGCCCATGATGATCTCCACGCCGTTCAAGATCCTCCTGTTCGTGCTGGTCGATGGCTGGACGCTGCTCATGGCCACCCTGGCCGGGAGCTTCATGCCATGAGCCCGGAAGGCGCGCTGACCATTCTCCGCGAGGCCATGTGGGTGACCGTGCTGTTGGCGGCCGTACCGCTGCTGGCCGCCCTCGCGGTGGGCCTGGTGGTCGCGGTCTTCCAGGCCGCCACGCAGATCAACGAGATGACGCTGAGTTTCGTTCCCAAACTCATCGTCATGATGCTCGCCCTGGCCATGGCCGGCCATTGGATGCTGGGGCTGATCGTCGACTACACCCAACGGCTGATCGAGAACCTGCCCAACCTGTTGGGCTGAGCACGATGTTCACCGACCTCACCACGCTCTGGGACTGGATCGCCGAATTCCTGATTCACTTCATGCGCATCGGCGCGGTGTTCAGCGTGGCGCCGGTACTCGGCTCCAGCATGATCCCCGCCAACATCCGCATTGCCCTGGCCGTGCCCATCACCGCCTGGATCACCCTGGTAACACCACAGGACATCGCCCTCGCGCAGCTGGACCCGCTGAGTATCTCCGGCTTCCTCCTCATGGGTGGGCAGGTACTGATCGGCATCGCCATCGGCTTTCTCCTGCGCATGGTGTTCGAAGCCCTCGCCGTGGGCGGGCAGATCCTGTCCATGCAGATGGGCCTCGGCTTTGCCGAGATGAGCGACCCCCAGAGCGGGGCCCGCGTGCCGACCCTGGGCCACCTGTACAACGTGCTCGGCACGCTGGTTTTTCTCGCCCTCGATGGCCACCTGGCACTGATCAGACTGCTCGCCGAGAGCTACACCCTGATGCCGGTTTCCGCGGGCTCTCTGTCGCCGCTGGGTGCCCACGAACTGGTGGCCTGGGGCGCCACCCTGTTCCAGGGCGCGGTCATGCTGGCCCTGCCCGCCATCGCCGCGCTGCTGGCGGTGAACGTGGCCGCCGGGGTCATGACCCGTGCCGTACCGCAATTCAACATGATGATCGCCTTCCCGCTGATCCTGCTGCTGGGGCTGGTGGCCCTGGGCTTCACCCTGGGCCCCGTGAGTGAGCAGTTCATCGCCCTGCTCGACGACGCCTGGGAGACCATCGCCACGGTGCTGACCCAAAATGGCTGAACAGGACTCCGGTCAGGAGCGCTCACAAGAAGCCACGGAGAAGCGTAAACAGGACGCGCGCAAAGAGGGGCAGATCCCCCGCTCCCGTGAGCTCAACACCTTCGCCATGATGCTCACCACGCTGGCGGGCACGGTGATGTTCGGCCCCGCGATCGTCGAGGACATGGGCCGCATCATGCGCACCGCGTTCTCCGCCGACCGGGCCCTCATCGGCGAGCCCGAACAGGCCCTGGGATTACTCTCCTCCCTGATCGTGGACGCCCTCATCGGCCTGATTCCGCTGTTCGCCCTGCTCACCATCGTCGCCCTGGCCGCACCCATGCTGCTGGGCGGGTTCAACTTCAGCGCCAAGGCCTTCGCCCCCAAGCTCGACCGCATCGACCCCCTCAAGGGCCTGGGCCGGCTGTTCTCCGTGCACGGGGCCATGGAGCTGGGCAAGGCCATCCTGAAGTTCCTGGTCATCTCCACCGCCATCGGCCTGTGGCTCATGGGCAAGGGCGAGGAGCTGCTCATGCTCGGACGCATTCCCTTTGAACAGGGCATGGCGGGCACCGCCGCGCTGATCGCCGAGACCCTGGTCATGGTGCTGGTACCCCTGGCACTGATCGCCCTCATCGATGCCCCCCTGCAGGTCTTCCAGCACAACAAGAAGCTGAAGATGTCGATGCAGGAGATCAAGGACGAGTACAAGGAATCGGAGGGCAACCCCGAGATGAAAGGGAAGATGCGCCAGGCGGCCCAGCAGATGAGCCAGAGCGCGGCCCAGCGCGTACCCGAGGCCGACGTGGTGATCACCAACCCCACCCACTACGCCGTCGCCCTGTCCTACAAGGAAGACTCCATGCACGCCCCCATCGTGGTGGCCAAGGGCATGGACCTGATGGCCGCGCATATCCGCACCCTGGCGACCCAGAACGATATCCCCATCGTGCCCGCGCCCGCGTTGGCACGAGCCCTGCACTACAACACGGAAATAGACGAAACCATCCCGGACGGGCTCTTCCTCGCGGTGGCCCATGTCCTCAGTTACGTCTACCAGTTACGCCTGGCGAAGCGCAAAGCCTGGCGGGGACGGGGCGGAAAACCGCGCTTTGACGGCGATTCGCTGCCCATCCCCGAGGAATTGCGCCATGACTGACACGCGGTCACCAGGCGTCATAAAAACCAACACCTGACGCGCCGGGCGCGTCAAACGAGACCGCCACATGGCCACACCGTCAAATTTCTCACTGCAGACCCTGCTGCCGGCCCTGCAGCGCTTCGCCAAGAGCGGCCTCGCGGCGCCCGCCATCCTGCTGATGATGATGGGCATGATCATCCTGCCGCTGCCGCCGTTCCTGTTGGATGTGCTGTTCACCTTCAACATCGCCCTGGCACTGATCATCACCCTGGTCAGCGTGTATACGCGGCGCCCCCTGGACTTCGCGGTCTTCCCCACCCTGCTGCTGGTCATCACCCTGATGCGCCTGGCCCTGAACATCGCCTCCACCCGGGTGGTGCTCATCAACGGCCACGAGGGCGGCGCGGCGGCGGGCAAGGTGATCGAGGCCTTCGGTGAGTTCGTCATCGGCGGCAACTACGCCGTCGGCCTGGTGGTGTTCGCCATCCTGGTGATCATCAACTTCGTGGTGGTCACCAAAGGCGCCACGCGCGTGTCCGAGGTCAGCGCCCGCTTCACCCTGGACGCCATGCCCGGCAAACAGATGGCCATCGATGCCGACCTCAATGCCGGGGTGATCGACCAGGATCAGGCGCGCAAGCGCCGCGAGGAGATCATCCAGGAGGCGGACTTCTACGGAGCCATGGACGGTGCCAGCAAGTTCGTGCGCGGCGACGCGGTCGCCGGCCTGCTGATCCTGTTCATCAACATCGCCGGCGGCTTCGCCATCGGCATGGCCCAGCACGGCCTGGACGCCGGTACCGCCGCCAGCACCTACACCCTGTTGACCACCGGTGACGGCCTGGTGGCGCAGATCCCCGGCCTGTTGTTGGCCACCGCCTCGGGCATCATCGTCACCCGCGTGTCCTCGGAGCAGGACATGGGCGAGGAAGTCGCCGCGCAGATCCTCGACAACCCCCAGCCCCTGTACATCAGCGCCGGCATCATCGGCCTCATGGGCCTGATCCCCGGCATGCCCAACCTGGCCTTCCTGCTCATTGGCGGTGGCCTGGGCTACGTGGCCTGGCGGCACCAGAACCGCGCCCCCGAGACGGCCAGCGTCGAGGAACCGACCGAGAACCCCATGGACGCCCCGGAGCAACCGCCCCGCGAACTGGGCTGGGAGGACGTCAAACCCGTCGACCGGGTGACCCTGGAAGTGGGTGTCAATCTGATCCCCATGGTCGATACACAGCGCGGTGGTGAACTGCAATCGCGGATCAAGGGCGTGCGCAAGAAACTGTCCCAGGACCTGGGCTTCCTGCTGCCCTCGGTCCATGTCCGCGACAACCTCCAACTTGAGAGCACCGGCTACCGCATCCTGGTCAACGGCGTGCTCTGCGCCGAGGGCATGGTCATGCCGGACCGCGAGCTGGCCATCAACCCGGGCCAGGCCGTGGGCAGCCTGCAGGGCACCGTCGTGCACGACCCGGTATTCGGCATGGAGGCCACCTGGATCGCGCCGGACCAGCGCCAGCTCGCCCACTCCTTCGGCTACACGGTGGTGGATGCCAGCACCGTGGTCGCCACCCATCTGAACGACCTGTTGGCCAAACACGCCCACGAGTTGCTCGGTCACGAGGAGGTCCAGCAACTGCTCGACCGGGTGGGCGAGTGGGCGCCCAAGCTGGTGGAGGACCTGGTCCCCGACACCATCCCCCGCCGGACCCTGGTCAAGGTGTTGCAGAACCTGCTCGCCGACGGCGTTCCGGTGCGCGACATGCGCAGCATTCTGGAGGCCTGCGCCGAGCGCGCCGAGCCGGGCATCGACGCGGACACGCTGACCCTGGCCGTCCGCACCGCATTGCGCCGCACGATCATCGACGATCTGGCTGGCGGCCAGGCCGAGCTCACCGTGGCCACGCTCGACAACGAACTCGAACAGCTGCTCACCGCCACGCTGCAAGCGGGAGGTTCTGACATGCCCCTGGAGCCGGGCCTGGCCGAACAGCTGCAACAGAGCCTTCAGAGCCTCAAGGAACGCCGCGACATCGCCGGACAACCCGCGGTATTGCTGGTCCCGACGCACATTTGGCAGTACTTGGCCCGATTCGTGCGTAGGTTGGTACCAGGCATGAAAGTGATCTCCTTCGACGAGATCCCCGACGACCGCAACATACGCATCGATTCGACCGTGGGTTCCCAACTGGTGAACGCCGGTTAACCGAGGAAAGACCGTGAAGATCAGGCGATTCAAGGCTGGCACCATCCGCCAGGCGCTACAACAGGTACGCAACGAGCTGGGCGCGGACGCTGTCATTCTTTCCAACACCACCGTGGACGGGGGTGTCGAAATTCTGGCAGCCAGCGAGAACCAGTGGCCCGACCAGGGTGTGAATTTTGACACTCCTCCGGCAGCGTCGGCCGCCCGCCCGGAAACAGGCTCCTTCGGGGCCCCGGGTCTGGGCCAGAATCTGGGCCAGAACCTGGGTCAGAACCTGGGCCACGGTATGTCCGACGGCATGAGCCGCGGCGCCAGCCAGGGCACCCCCCTCAACCAGTTCGCCGAATCCGCCATGCTGGATGCCCCCAGCAGCCAGGAGGCGAGCCTGCGCCAGAAGGCCAGCGAGCTGTTCGGCAAAGACTTCCACGCCCGCACCGAGCCGCGCCCCATCGCCGACCAGGATGTGGATGTGCGCCAGGAACTGCGCTCCCTGCGGACCCTGATGGAACGCCAGCTCGCCAGCCTCGCCTGGAACGAGACCGGTCGCGCGCAACCCCACCGTGCGGAACTCATGGAGCGCCTGCTGGAGTTCGGACTGCGTCCACGCTTCTGCCAGGAGCTGGCCGACCAGATCAACGCGAACTCCGTCAAGGAAGGCTGGCGCGAAGCCATGATGCTGCTCATGCAGCGCATGAAGAGCGGTGACGACGGCCTCATGGAGCACGGTGGCCGCATCGCCCTGGTGGGCCCCACGGGCGTGGGCAAGACCACCACCGTCGCCAAGCTCGCCGGTCAGTTCACCCTGCGTCACGGCCCCGGCTCGGTGGCCCTGATCACCGTGGACGGCAACCGCATCGGCACCCAGGAGCAGCTGCGCTCTTTCGGTCGCATCCTGGATATCCCGGTGGCCTACGCCCAGAACCACATGGAGCTGAAGGACTACCTGGGCCGTTTCGCCGAGCACCGCCTGGTGATCGTCGACAGCGCCGGTATCAGTCATCGCGACCCGCGCCTGGCCGAACATATGGCCCTTTTCAGCGAGGGCATGAGCACCCCGCTGAGCACCTACCTGGTCATGGCCGCCAACACCCATCCGAAGGCCCTCGAGGGCGCGGCCAAGGCCTTCGGGCACTTCAACCTCACGGGCTCCATCGTCACCAAGCTGGACGAAGCGGCCTCCCTCGGCGGCCTGATCAACGCCCTGGTGGACGAGGGCCTTCCCCTGAGTTTCACCAGCGAGGGCCAGCGCGTGCCCGATGACCTGCAGGCAGGCAGCGCCCACGAACTGATCCGCCAGGGCATCGCCCTCATGCGGGAGAACGACGAGCAGGTCTCGCCGGAGCAGAGCCACCACGCCTTCGGCCCGCTTATGGCCCAGCGACACGCCTGACCCGCGACGCATCAGCCACCACGAATACACCGAACACGATCCTAAGAATCCCAACCCGGAAGCACCCACGATGCCCAACCAGAGCATTCCCGTCATCGCCATCGCCAGCGGAAAAGGGGGCGTAGGCAAAACCAGCGTTTCAACCAATATCGGCACCGCACTGGCGGCCCGCGGCCTGCGCACCCTGCTTCTCGATGCCGACCTCGGCCTCGCCAATGTCGATGTCCAGCTCGGCCTCAAGGCCGAGAAAAACCTGGCGGGCGTGGTGCGCGGCCAGTGGTCGCTGCCCGAGATCCTCGTCAAGGGTCCTCAGGGTCTGCTGGTGGCCCCGGCCAGCTCCGGAATCAAACGCATGACCGAACTCAGCGCGGTGGAACATGCCGGCATCATCAACGCCTTCGGCGAACTCGCCGGGCAGGTGGACGTCATGCTGGTCGATACCGGGGCGGGTATTCATGACAACGTCATCGTCTACGCCCGCGCGGCCCAGGACGTGGTGGTGGTGGTCAACGACGAGCCCGCCTCCATCACCGATGCCTACGCCCTGATCAAGATCCTGCACCGCGACTACCAGGTGGAGCGCTTCCACATCCTGCCCAACCGGGTCGAATCCGAGGAGCACGGCAAGCACCTGTACAACCAGTTGCTCAAGGTGCTGGAGCGCTTTCTGAACCTCACGCCGAACTTCATCGGCGCGGTTCCGGACGACCGCTATATCAAGAAGGCCATCCAGGCCCAGAAGGCAGTGGTCGACGCGTTCCCCATGAGCAAATCGGCGCGCGCGCTGAAGTCCATCGCCGACAACATCACCCGCCTGCCGCCACCGACCGGCGCCAGCGGGTTCCTGGAATTCTTCGTCGAGCAGAACGCCACCGGCGGCGCTGACACCGTATCCGAATCCAAGCCCGGGATCGCCACCTCGGCCCCGGCCCAACACGCCATGGGAGGTGCCTGATGAGCGCCGTGAAACAGTATCTGGACGTCCAGCAGGGCTCGACGGACGAATTGGTCCTGGGACACCGTGACCTGGTTCACCAGATCGCTCACCACCTGCGCGCGCGGCTGCCCGCCTCGGTACAGGTTGATGACCTGACCCAGGCCGGCATGGAAGCCCTGCTCACCTGCGCCCGCGGCTACGACGCCAGCACCGGCGTGCCTTTCGCGGCCTACGCCCGCCCGAGGGTGCGTGGAGCCATGATCGATGAACTACGCCGGGGCAACTGGACGCCGCGCTCCATCCACGCCAAGGCCCGTGCCATCTCCCAGGCCATCGCGCGCATCAACGACGAGGGTGGCGACAGCGACGACGCCCAGACGGTCGCCGAGGCCGCAGGCCTGAGCGTGGAGGAGTATCACCGGGTGGTCAGCGACGCCACACGCACACAGGTGTTGTCCCTGGACAACATGCCTTACGAACGTCACGAAGAGATGCCGGACGAGGCCATCGAGGACCCCAGCGTCCACACCCAGCGGGAGCAGATGGTGGGAACCCTGGCGGGCCTGATTCCCAGCCTGCCCGAACGCCAGCGCCTGGTGCTCACCCTCTACTACCACGAGGAACTCAACCAGAAAGAGATCGCCCTGGTGCTGGGTGTCACCGAATCGCGCGTCAGCCAGATTCACGGGCAGGCCCTGCTCAAGATGCGCGCCCTGATGAAATCCCGGCACGGTGTGTCCTGATGAGCGCCGACGCCCTGCCCTGGTGGAGCCTGCTGGCGGCCAGCGTGCTGGCCGGTGAGGCCCTGGCATTCTGGCTGGGGTATCACTGGCATCGCGTGCGCAGCGCCAAACACGCCCCGGCATCCATTCCCGCCGCCGCGGTACGCGAGCAGATCGCCGCCTTCGACGAGGCCCTGGAGGGCATCGATGAATCGCTCAAACGAGTGGACGCGGGCTTCGAGAAAATCCGCCAGGCCGAAAAGGACGGCAGCCTGCGCCCGGAGCAGCAATTGCGCGACCAGGCCCTGGGCATCGCGGAACGCCTCGCGGCGGCAGGCACCAGCCGCAACGACCTGGTACGTATCTGTTCCGTCACGCCGGGAGAGGCGGAGATGATCCAGCGCGTCCACGGCCCACGCGGAGGCCTCAAGCGGGCCCGTGCATGAAATGAACACGCGCCGCGAACCGCCTGACGGCGCCCCATGACCGGGCCGGATCAAGCCGCCGCGCCAAAGCCCGGGCACGGCATGCGGCTGACGCCCATACTGGATAGCGGAGCCATGATGAATACCGAGACAACACAACGTTTCGTCCGCGGCGGCCGTGGTCGTGCCAACAGACCCGCGTGGCCCGTCCTTCCGGGCGTGGACCGCGCCGTGGCACGCCACGGCACCGATGGCGACGCCGTGCTCTACGACCAGCTGCTGACCGGCTTCCAAAGCACTTATCGGGATTTCGAGGCGCGCTTGCGCGACGCCCGACTCAAGGGCGACACGCTCACCATCACCCGCGAGGCTCACAACCTCAAGAGCGCCGCGGGCTACCTGGGCGCGCGCACCCTGGCCGAAAGCGCACGGGCCCTGGAGGACACCTGCGGGCATGCGCTCAGAGTCGGCCGCTCTTACGACGAAGAGGACCTGAACCACGCCCTGTCACGGGTCTTGCACCATCTTTCCCCCCTGTTGGAGGCACTTGCAGCCATGGACAACATCACCGACCCGGCCGGGGTGGTCCCAGCGTCGCCCTCTGAAGGCGACAGCGCGCCCGGGGCGCGCGACCGCGACCATCCGGCCCTCGCCATCGCCCTGCGGGAGCTGTCCGTGGCACTGACCGCGGGCAGCGTGCGCGCCATCGCACTGGCCAGCAGGCTCCGCGATCTGCTTGGCAACAGCGCGCACGACGAAGCCCTTGAGCGCCTTGAAGAAGCCGTTCAGTGTTACGACTTCGATCGGGCGGGCCATGCATTGCGGGACCTCGCCCACACCCTGGACCCGGACCGGGCCAAGGCGCCGCCGCCCCTGTCCCGGCACCCCCATCCGTACAGCGATGCAACGCCCCGGAACCCCCAACCTGACCATGAATGACGATTCCCAACGCCCTCTGATCCTGGTCGTCGATGACATCCCCCAGAACATCGACGTGCTGGCCGGAATACTGCGCGATGACTACGACCTGATCGTGGCCCTGGATGGCGGGAAGGCACTGGAACTGGCGGGCCGCCAGCGCAGGCCGGACATGATCCTTCTGGACATCATGATGCCCGGAATCGATGGCTACGAAGTCTGTCGACGGCTCAAGGCCGACCCCCTCACATCGGAAATCCCGGTGATATTCATCACCGCGAAGAACGAGACCGCCGACGAGGCCCAGGGTTTCGATCTCGGCGCCGTGGACTACATCACCAAGCCGGTCAGCCCGCCCATCGTCCGTGCCCGGGTGCGCACCCACCTGGCCATGGCATCCCAGCACTGGGAGTTGACCCGGCGGGTGGCCGAGCGAACCCGGGAACTCAACGAGTCACGTTTGCAGATCATCCGCCACCTGGGTCGCGCGGCGGAGTACAAGGACGACGAGACGGGCAAACACGTCATACGCATGAGCCATTACGCCCGCCTCATCGCCCGCGCCTACGGGGCCAACGAGACCTGGGTGGAAGACCTGTTCAACGTCGCGCCCATGCACGACATCGGCAAGATAGGCATTCCCGACCGGATCCTCCGTAAGCCCGGCAAACTCGATGCCGAGGAGTGGGAGATCATGAAACGCCATCCGGATTTCGGTGCCGCGATCTTCGGGGACGATCCATCACCCACGCTGCGCATGGCACGCTCGGTCGCCCTCACCCACCACGAGCGCTGGGACGGAACGGGCTACCCCAAGGGCTTGAAGGGCGAGGAAATCCCCCTGGAAGGACGCATCGTGGCCCTCGCCGACGTATTCGACGCCCTGGTCTCTGAGCGGCCTTACAAGAAAGCCCTCCCTCTGGAGCATGCCCTGCGCCTGATCGACGAGGGCAGTGGCTCACATTTCGACCCGGCACTCGTCCCCCTGCTGCATCAGGTACTGCCCGAAATCCTCGAGATCAAACGCGCCTACGACGACTGAAACCCCTTGCGAGCGGCAATCACGGCCAGGCCGACCGTGCAGACGAGCGCCGCGCCCAGAGACGCCCACGGTGCCGTACCAACAGGCGCGAGGCCATCGGGAACGGGCCATGCCGCGGACACCACGGAAAACCCCCACGCCAGGGGCAATGCCAGGGCCAGGGTCACCAGCGCGGGCATACCGCGACCCAGCCACAGCAACAGGATAGCCGCCGCGACGGGCCACTTGCTGACCACAGCGATGGCCAGCGCCTGATCGGAATCCAGCCCCCCCCAGCCCGCGATAACACCGCCCAGGAACCCCGAGGTACCCGGCAGGGACAACACCAGCAAACCGCTCGCCGCGAGTACCGGGCGCAGGGGCAGCCCCATGGCCACCGCCAGCCCCGTGACCATGATCACGGCGCCCATGGCATGGGCGAAATCAAAGTGGGAAACGATACCGAACACAGCCGCCAGGGCGCCCAGCATGAGCAACCAGACCGCAACCACGTAGGCGATATCCATCTCGCGCACACCGCGCTGCCCCCACCCCCGCGCGTACAGTACGGCACCGGCCAGGGCCCAGATCAGGCCCTGCCGGTCCGCTGGAGACTCCAACCATTGGCCCCACACCCAGCCCAATGCGGGCACGCTCAGGGTCAGGACCAGGATGAGGCTGGGAATCAACTTCAGGGGTGACATCCGCGTACCCGGGGCAGATATGGACGGGCGCGACACCATACCCCAGGCACCCGTCCCGGCGATGACAATTCCCTGCCGGGTTTCCCGACGCCGTGGCGGTCGGGCCGCCCGGTATCTCAGCCCGACTCCGCTGGTGCCCGCCCGCCGCCCCGCCCCCTCAGGCGGGCCCGGACATGGCCCAGCAGAATGCGCGACTCGAAAGCCACCAGGCCGAGGATCACCAGGGACGTGCCCAGCAGCACCCGCGCGGTCAGGGGTTCCGCGGCCAGAAGATGCCCCAGGAACAGCGCCGATATCGGTGTGATCAGGGTGATCAACGCCACGCGCACCGCCTCCACGTGCTTGAGCACGTAGTAGTACAGGCTGAAACCCAACACCGAACCGATGATGCCCAGGTAGCTGATGGCCGCGGCCGAACGCACGTCCGGCACGCGCACCCCGTCACCGGACAGGGCCCAGGCCAACAGCAGCAGCGGCGCGGCCACCCACAAGCCCCCGGTGGTAACCGCCAGGGCCGGGATACGTACACCCAGGCTCTTGATCCATACCGATGATCCGGCATGGATGAGCACCGCAAGCACCACCGCGACGATGCCACGCGCCGTTCCCGCGGCCATCCCCCTGGCCTCGAGGAACACCACGGCCAGGCCGATGACGCCCAACAGCAGCCCCGCGATGCGCGGGACCACCCAGATACGCTCGCCCAGCACCGGTGCCGCGAACAGCCCGGTCGCGATAGGAACAAGGCCGAAGATCACCGAGATCCAGCCCGATGGAATGCGCGCGGCGGCCCAATAGATCAGCCCCATGGCCATGAAGATGCTGAACCCGGAGATCAGATATACGGGCACCGTCGTACGGTTCAGGCGCAGACCCCGCCCCATCAGGGCCAGCAGATTACCCGCGACGAAGGCGCCCAGGGTCATACGCAGGGCGGCCGACTCCCAGACACCGGCACCCTCCACGCTCCAGCGGATGGCCAGGGGCGTGGTGGTCCAGACAATGATGACGGCGATGTAGGCGGCGGGAACGGACATGGGTGCTGCACCGGAAAAAGGCGGATTCCTGAGCGCGGCCCGGTCCCTGAAAAGACAAAGGCCGCGGATCGGGAGATCCGCGGCCTTGGAGATACGTTTGATTCAGAGATCAGACAACAGGGCGCACGGACCGTCCGCTTCGGAGCAGTCGTACGCGCCAGAGGGCGGTGTTGTTGAGCGCTGAAATCATCTGCCGAGTGTCCGGTGCTCCCAAGGACCCTGTCAACACCTGACGGGCGTCCTCGTGGCGACGGCGGGCAAAGCGTGTAACGCTCTCGTCGCAACGCACAGCCACGCCCGGTCCCACGGCGGGCTTCTGACCAAGCGTCCGCGCGGCGCCCCCAACTTCCAAGTTCCAAGTTCCAAATTCCAAATGACCCTGTTGATCTTCTACGTGGGCATCGCCCTGGGCTTCAGCTTCCTGTGCTCCATCGCCGAGGCCGTGCTGCTCAGCGTGACCGCGCCGTACGTCGAACTGCTGCGCCAGCAGGGCAATCCGGCGGGCGAGCGCCTGGCCACCCTCAAACGCAATGTCGATGAGCCCCTGGCAGCCATCCTCACCCTGAACACCGCCGCCCACACCATCGGGGCGGCTGGTGCGGGGGCCCAGGCGGCCATCGTCTTCGGCGATGCCTGGTTGGGCGTGGCCTCCGGGGTGCTCACCTTCATGATCCTGGTGTTCTCCGAGATCATTCCCAAGACCCTGGGCGCGCGCTACTGGCGCCAGCTTGCGCCGGTCACCGCCGGGTTCGTGGCCCTGCTCATCAAGCTGCTCTACCCCTTCGTGATCATGGCCCGCTGGATCACCCGGGCCCTCAACCCGGACGGGCACATCCATGGCCTGAGCCGCGGCGAGTTCGGTGCCATGGCGGAACTGGGCGAACGTGAGGGTCAGCTCGAACCGCGCGAATCACGCATCCTCAAGAATCTGTTCGCCCTGCACGACACCTCGGTGGACGACATCATGACCCCCATCAGCGTGGTGTTCCGGGTCGATGAAACGCTGACCGTGGGCGGCTTTGTCGAGACCCATGAATCCGAACGTTTCTCCCGCATCCCACTGGTCAAGGACAGCCCCAACCACCTTCACGGTTTCGTACTCAAGGACGACTTGTTCCTGGCCCACGCCCGGGGCAATACCGACACCCCGCTGGCCACCTACCGCCGCCCCATGCCCGTGCTGGACGAGGGCACACCGGTGTCCCGCGCAGTGGACTTCATGCTCGACACGCGCGCTCAGATCGTTGCCATCGTCGACGGCTTCGGTGCGCCCACCGGCATCATCACCCTGGAGGACCTGATCGAGACCCTGCTGGGCCTCGAGATCATCGACGAGGGCGACAAGGTGGCCGACATGCGCATGCTGGCCCGCCGCCAGTGGCGCAGACGGGCAAGGGCCATGGGGCTGGATGTGGAAGACTGAGCGCGGACCGTTTCCCGCAAGCGGTCTGGAGGGAAACACATTCAGTGCTTGGCCCCACTCAGATTCAAGCCGATGACACCGGCGATGATGAGCAGAATGCTCACGCCCTTGAGTACCGAGTACGGCTCCCGGAACCACAGAACACCGATCACGGCGATCAGGGCCGTGCCCACCCCGGCCCAGATCGCGTAGGCCACGCCCACGTCGATCTTCTTCAGGGCCAGGGTCAGCAGCGCAAACGAGGCGAGGTAAAACACCACGATCAGCACGGACGGAATCAGCCGGGAAAAGCCATCGGACAGTTTCATGGAAACCGTGCCCGAGACCTCGAGCACGATCGCCCCCGCCAGGGCAAGCCAGTGGTTCATGAAGGGGTGACGCTCTGTGTGAATCGTGTGCGGGCTGGATCGGAAAGCCGACCCTACCCTCTGGGGAGCGGGCTTGCCCGCTAACCGCCCGCCTTACCCGGGCAGGCGGTGCACCCTACGGCAGGCCCCGCCCGTGTTGGGGTAGGGTCGTGGGGTGCACCGCGTGCACCGCACAGTCCCCGCCTTCGCGGGCAAGCCCGCTCCTACACCAATCAGCACCAAAGAAAAGGCCCGC
>JBMYTL010000026.1:0-35171 GCA_049604295.1 Gammaproteobacteria bacterium | reverse complement strand
CCCAAGGTCATCAAGGACATACTTTTCCGTGCCGCCGAGCGCACGCGCCTGCCGCTCACCCTGGTGGCCAACCAGAGCGTGCCGGTGCCGCGTCTGAAGAACATCCGTGCCGTGCAGGTGCCCCTTGGGTTCGACGTGGCCGACAACCACATCGTGCAGGCGGTGGAGCAAGGTGACCTGGTGATCACCGCGGACATTCCCCTGGCCAGCGAAGTCATAGACAAGGGCGGTCATGCCCTGAATCCGCGCGGCGAGCTCTATACCAAGGAGAACATCCGCCAGCGGCTGAACATGCGCGATTTCATGGACACGCTGCGCTCCAGCGGTGTGCAGACCGGCGGACCGCCCGCCCTGGGCCAGGCGGAGCGGCGCCAGTTCGCCAACCAGTTGGACCGTTTCCTCGCCCGGGCCAAACGCTGAATCGGGTCCCGGGTGGTGCTGGCGTCAGGGCAGGCGTTGGCCGATGCGCACGCGGGTCGCGCCCTGTGCGCTGAAATAGGCGCGCCACAGGCTGACCAGGTGACCGCGTTGTCCCTCGGCCAGAGCCGGGCGGCCCGATGAGTGCAGGCGGCCGAAACCGAAGATATCCACGCTGGCCCCGTCATAACGGGGCGTCATACCGGCCGCGGCCGGTATTTCTTTGAGATCGTCCGCGTGTGCGTCCAGTACCCGGGGCCAGGGCAGCGCGGGGGAGTTCTCCAGCATGTCGCTGAAGATGGTCCAGCGCCTGGGCAGGCGGCCCTGGTTGAGGAAGGTGAGGCCGTGGGTGAACAGGTCGAGGTCCACCAGCAGGGTGCGGTAGCCGGTATGCGCCAGAGCAAAGGCCAGGGAAGAGCTGATGGAGCTTTTTCCTGTACCGCCCTTGCCGCTCATGATGGCGGTGATACGCGCATGCGGAGCATTCCAGGGGCGGCGTTTGCGGCGGGGCAGGGCTTCCGCCTCCAGGCGCATGAGCGCGGTACGCCGCAACATCAGGGCAATGGCGATGATGAGGCCGATGATCACCGCCGCACCGATACCCAGGGCCAGGGCGTATTGATCGATGAAGGCCCGGATGCGGTCCGTTTGCGAAGTCGCCGCCGAAGATTCCCCAGCCTCCCGGCGCGTGCGCACGGCTGTATCTTTCGGTGGGCTGTCGGTCTCCACCTCGCCAGCCCGTTCCGAGTCGGCTGATTCCGATCCTTCCTCACCGAGCTCGCGGATGATCGGGTGAACGATTTCCGGCCCGGCCTCCGATGCACTGGTGTCGGCGTTGTCGGCCAGGGTGTCATTGCCGGGGGCGCCGATGGCGGCGTCCGCGATTGAGGCCACGGCTTCCGGTGCCGGGTCTGATGCGCCGTAGCAGAGGGTGATCTCGACCGCCTTCTTGTCGGCCAGAGCGGCGGCCACGGTGGCGCGTTGTTCAGCGGTCAGGGCGTCCCGATCGTTCTTGAAGCGTTCGATCAGGGCATACACGGCGGCCGCGTCATAGGCACCATCGACGGCCTCTGTTCCGCCCGCCTCGCGGTGCAGAAGCGCCCATTGATCGTCGCTGAACTGGCGTTCGTCGCCGCTGGTGGAGATCGCATCGTTGCTGAGGCCCCGGGGAGCGAACAGCAGGGCCACGTCGGCGCGTATGGCCTCGGCGCGGGCGCGGGCCACACGAAGGTTGACCGGGTCCAGTGCATCGAGCGCCAACGATTGCGGACCGGCGGTGCTTTCCGGCGATGAGTATCCGGTCAGGGTGGCGGAGCGGATCTCCAGGCCGATTCCGTCCCGATCCCAGTCCGGCAGGCCCTGCCGTGCAAAGGCCAGTGTGGCCGCGGTATGCAGGGTGCGACGGATCTGAACCCGCTCCTCGTCACCCGGCGGGCGTGACCATTGGTACGGGATGCTGAAGCGCAGCTGTTGGTCCGCGCAGGGGGTGTCCGTCCGCGCATGCGCCGGGGCGGAAAGGGCCAGGCCGGTACCCAGCAGAAAGGCAAGGCGTGCTATCGGTCGCGGGACACGACGACCGGTGGGCATCCAGGGACCCCTTTTGGGTGGACGGTCAGGGCGGCGCGACACCCGATTGTGAAGCGACCGTGGCGCGAAAGTAAGCTGGGGAAGCTCTGAACGAATCGTGGCACGGGGATTTCACGCCCCGGTGGGCGACCTCCGGCCGCCTGCAAGCGATCGCGGTTCAGCTGCGGGCGGCTCACTCCCAGATGTTCACGTCCATGCCTTGTTCGCGGAAGTGATCGGCCCGGGCCTCCAGCCAGCGCTGGAAATTCGGTTGCCCGGCGTAGTCGCCAGAACGCGTGTACTCGAGGATGCCCTGGGTATGGAAGCTCTTGAAGAAAGCTTCCGAGCGGATCACCTCCTGCCCCTGGTCGAAGCCGATGATGGTGGGCGCGTACTTCACGTCCAGTGTCCGGGCCCACTCGCGGGCCGTGGTGCGTGTGCCATCGAAGGTGATCACCGGGGTGTCGGACCACATGTCGAGCTGGATGCTGTGCATCTGGCCGAGAATGCGCCGGGTATCCGGGTCGTCGAGCGGCTTGCCGTGCAGCCGGTCGCAATTGGGGCAGTTGGCCTGTTCGAAGAACACGGCAGTGGGGCCGTTGATTGCACTCAGGTCCACCGGCCCGGCGCGGAAGAAGTCCTGGCTGTTGAGTTCACCCGCGGCAGGTGGGGGCTGGTGGGCGGCGTAATACTCACGAAAGCTCATCTCGGCCTCCCTGCGTCCGGCCACGAACTCAAGGGCGGCCTTGAACCGGTCCGGCGGCAGGTAGCCATTGAGACGCAGGACAGGGGTGCCCTCCTCGTCCATGAATATCAACGTGGGCGTGAACTGCACCTTGAGCGCCGCCGCGAACTGCTTCTCGGTGAAACCCTTGCCGTTCACCGCCAGCACCTCGCGGTCGCCCCAGATATTGATGGACACGACGTCGAAATTCTCGCGGGTGTAGGACTCGATGTCCTTCTGACTGAGGTTCTGCTCCACCAGCGCATTGCAGTAGGGGCAGCCGTCCTGGTGGAACAGGACGAGCAGGCGTTTGCCCGCCTCGGCGGCTTCCTCAACATCCGCTTCCAGCTCCAGGAAGCTCTCCTTGAACCATTCGGGGTACACCGTCTCCATGGCGCCGAGGAATTCGCCCTTGCTGGCGGGCACGGCCAGCGAGCCTGAACTTGCCGGTGATGCGGCCTGGGCGGTCAGGCCGGTGAGGAGCAGCAAGCCGCCCAGCAGGGTCTTGCCAAAAACCGTCGTGGCCGCGGTGCGGCGTTTCGTGGTTCCCATGGTCAACCTCCGGTGGTGTGCGCGGGGCCGTATTCGTGCACGGCCCTCGTCGGTCGTCAGTTCGTTTTTATGGTGTCAATGCTATCGGACTGGTTGTGAGCCCGGGTGTTCCGTGATGATCAATCCGCCTCCAGCGCGCCACCGCAGGAGGACCCCTGCCCCGCCGTGCATCCGTAGCAGTGGCCAGCGACCGCGATGGTTGAGCCCGTGAGGCCTGTTGTTTCCAGGTCGTCCAGGTGAGGGGCACCGCCCCGCGCGGCACCCAGGGGCAGGCCGAGCATCTGGTTGAAATCGCAATCGTAGACGCGGCCGCGCCAATCCACGCTGATCAGAGATCGGCACATGACAGCATCCAGGTTCGCATCCTGGTGATTGTCACGGAGCAGTGCCATGTAGGCATCGAATTCACCCCGTGATACCAGCGTGCTGCCGAAACGTGCGATGGGCATGTTTGCCAGGGTGAACAGGCGCGTGAAGCGGATGCCGAAGCGTTGGGCAAGCTCGCGCCGGTAGTCGTCCTCGAGGGCCTGTTGTCCGGGTGGCAGGGTCGGGCCGGAGGGGTTGTAGACGAGGCTCAGTGTGCGTTCGTCGCCATAGCCGAGGTCGTTGAGCCGACGCAGGGCCTGAACGCTTCCCTGGTACGCGCCCGCGCCACGCTGTCCATCGACGTTCTCTTCCAGGTAACAGGGCAGGGACGCGACGATCTCGACATCATTGCGGGCCAGGAACCGCGCGGTGTCCTCCTGCCCGGGTTCGAGCAGGACGGTCAGGTTGCAGCGGTCCATGACGTGCACGTCGAGTGCGCGCGCCGCGCTGACCAGCTCCCGGAAGTGGGGATTGAGCTCGGGCGCGCCGCCGGTCAGGTCCAGGGTGCGCGCGCCACTGCGCTCGAGGAAACGCAGAACCGAGTTCACGGTCTCGCGGTCCATGACCTCGGTACGGCGCGGACTGGCGGCGACGTGGCAGTGCAGGCATTGCTGGTTGCAGAGGTAACCCAGGTTGACCTGCACCGTGTCCAGGACTGTCCGTTCCAGGGGCGGGAAAGGGGTCTTTTGCAGCAGGGGTAGGGTGTCGTGCATGGTGGTCAGGTGCGCCGCTCACGGGGCGCGACCGAGCCTGCATTCGCGGGACGCGCCGAACAAGTCTGGAGGAACGCGGTTAATGGGTTCGACAACGACGGACGACTGCGCACTGGTGTTGGTCTACAACGCCGATTCCGGGGTGTTCAACACCCTCGCCGATATCGGTCACAAGCTGGTCTCGCCCGGAACCTATTCCTGTGACCTGTGTGCCGTAACCCACGGCACGTTCCGCATGCGTGAGCAGTGGAAGCGTTTCACCGGCTCACTCGATCTACCCACCGAGTACCTGCATCGCGACCAGTTTCGTCGCGCCTATCCGGCCATGGATACGGCCCTACCCGCTGTATTCGTGCGCAGGGGTTCTGAGTTGTCCTTGTGTCTGGACGCGGCAGCCCTGGCGGAGCTGAGGGATGTGTCCGCTCTCATTGCCGCTATCCAGGGCGGCTGTCTGAAAGCGGGCGGTTCAGCCCCCGCTTGAACGCGGCTGGGCGGGTGTTCGGCTGCTGGAGCGCCTGTTTGGCGGGTTGGAGGCAGCGCGTCTGTGGATCCCGCGCGACGAGCGGACGAAAAAACAGCGCTGCCCGGTTCGGTCAGCGCCGTTGTTTTCGGGGGGTGGCCCGGATTCTTCAGCGTGAAAGTCGTCGACGCGCGATCAGCAGCCCGGGCACCAGGAACCACGCGGTGCCCGGCAGGGGAATGCCGGTGGCCTGCGCGCTGCGTGAGATGGTGATGGTGGAACCGGCGTTCAGGGCCAGCGCGTTGCTCGGGCTGTTGTAGGGACCGGAGAGGAAGACCCAGGAGTTGATGCCGCTGTAGGCGCTGACGTCGAAATCGATGGACCAGGCCTCGCCATCTTCCAGGCCGCTGACCACTCCGCCATCGGTACAGCAGTCGATCCAGCGCCAGTTGCCGGTGGCGGTATGAACACCGGTCTTATTCAGTTCGCTGCCATCGTCGGCCAGGCTCACATAGGAGCCGTCGGGCAGACCGGTGTAGTAGGCGGTGACGGCGCCCCCGGAGCCGTCATTCACCGCGTCCAGGATCAGCGACAGGCTCAGGTCTCCGGTGTTGGTGTTCTCGTGCAGCCAGAGGAAGGCGGTGTTCGACTGGGCGCCGAATTCCGGGTGGCCGGAGGCGGAGAAGAAATTGTAGTAGTCGGCCCCTGATTCGGCGCTGGCGATGGTCTCAAAACTTGAGCTGTTGCCGTTGTTGCTGACGCTGTATTCCCAGGCGTGCGCCAGCGGGCTGATGGCCAGTGCGCCACCGAGCAGTACGGCGGAGAGGAAAGGAGACTTGATCTTCATTGCGAATCCCTGGGACATCGGTGTCCGGTCGCTGGTGGTGTTCCGCTTCGGGCTTTCCAACCCTGCCTGTTCAGGTGGAAAGCAAATAGCGCGCCGATGTGATCGGGAATTCCCTAACATTATGTTTTGGATGGTAAAAACCAGGTGTCTGAGATTCCCCTGCGAGGAGGTTTGTAAAATAAGCTGACGCTTTCCCGGGCTGGGGGACGCACCTTGAACCCCCCGCCTGACCCGGGTGAGCTCGTTTGATCCGTCTACATCGCGACGCCGTTCGAGCAACGGTTCGTTTGTCAACGTCCGTGGGCTTTACACACCTCGGGCGATTGGAGAAGAAATAGCAGGTAAATCAATGTGATGGTGATTGGTCCGGTTTCTGCTTAAGCCGTTGCAAACAACAGGGCAGATACACAAATGGCACGTCTTCACCCCTTGGTGCTCGCTTTGGCAAGCGCCGGACTCACATTCTCGGCACCCCTTCACGCGGCCTCCATGACCTGGGACGCGGCGGGCTCGGGCAACTACGCGACAAGCACCAACTGGAATACCGATACCACCCCGGGGGCATCGGATTACGCGTATATCAATGGCGACCTGAATGCCCTGCCCACGGTGTCGGTGACGGCGAATGCGGACGCCTACAGCCTGTACCTGGGAACCAGCGCCAATACCGGCGCCGAATTCAGGGTGGAGAACGCGGCGACCTTCACCAACGCACGCACCGCCTACTTCGGTCAGACCACGGGCACGCGCGGGGACCTCACGGTCACCGACGGGGCGACCTTCTCCTCGGGGGACAGCATCCTGTTCGCCGCCGGGGTCGACTCCAGCAGTGCCGTCGAGGTGTCGAACGGCGGCACGGTCAACGTGGGCGCGAACGATTACTACTACCTCGGCAACGGCGCGAACACGACGGCCACCCTGGATATCCTGTCCGGCGGCCAGTTCAACGCCGATTACTACGGCTATATCGCCCAAGGCGCGGGGTCGACCGCGACCATCAACGTGTCCGGCACCAACTCCAACTTCGTGGCCGGTCGCTATGTCGAGCTCGGGCAGAACGGTACCGCCACCCTCACCGTGGACAACGGCGGTACCGTCAGCACATCCGGTTACGGGCGTTTGACCGTGGGCAGCTACGCCGGTGGTGTCGGTACCCTGAACGTGGGTGACGGTGGCACCGCCAGCCTGACCGAGGTCTACATCGGCAACGCGGGGCAGGGTGAGATCAATGTCACCGGCACCGGCAGCCTGACGGCGAGCAGTGACGTGCAGATGGGTGTCTCCAATGGTGGCCAGGGCAGCCTGACAGTATCCGGCGGCGCCAGTGCCAACCTGAGTCGCGACCTCCGTGTCGGCGTGCGCGCGGCGTACGACGTGTATGAGCGCAGTACGGGGACGGTCACCGTCACGGGCGCGGGCAGTGACCTGTCCGTGGGGTACGACATCGAGGCCGGGCCCGGCGACGCCACGATCAGCGTGCTCGACGGTGCCACCGCCAGCGCCCGTGGCGTGAACCTGGGCTACAGCGGCGGAACCGCTACCGTGAACGTGGATGACGCGCAGCTCACGCTGACCTCGACCTCCTACATCGGCAACGCCGGCGAGGGCACCCTGAACATCACCGGTGGTTCCTCCGTCAGCGGCGGCTACACCTACCTCGGCTACAACACGGGTTCGAGCGGGGCACTCAATGTCGAGGGCGCCGGTTCACAGTGGACCTCCAACAGCACCATCGCGGTGGGCTATTACGGCGACGGTACCATCGACGTGAGTAACGGCGCGGGCCTGCAGGCCACGTCCCTGGTCCTGGGTGACGGTTCGGGCACGTCATCGGGCAGTGTGTCGGTCGATGGCGTGGGTTCTGACCTCACACTGACCGCGCACCTTTACGTGGGTGACTCCGGTGTTGGCGATTTCAGCCTGACCGGGGGCGCCCAGGGCCAGGCCGTAAACCTCTATGTCGGCTATGCGAACAGCGCCAACCCAGCGACCAACACGGCGCTGATCGACGGCGCGGGAACCCGGTTCACCGCCAGCACGGGGACCAACGTGGGGGGCTACGGCAAGGGCGAACTGACCGTCAGCAACGGTGCCGTGCTCGATGCCGCGACCCTCAGGATCGGTGACAACTCGTCCGGTACCGGCCTGATCACCGTGGGTGATGGTTCGACGCTCAACGCTCTGGGCGTCAACATCGGCTACAACGGCAACGGCGACCTGGTGTTGGAGCAGGGCGCGACCCTGACGGCGACCTCCGGCACCATCGGCACCGGCTACGACACCTCCGGAAACGTGGGGCGCCTGACCATGGCGTCGGGCGCCACCGCGACCACCACCGGCGGTTGGAGCGTGGGGACCTACCGGACCGATGGTGAAATCAACATCAACGGTGGCACCTTCACCGCGGGTACCGGCCTGACCATCGGCAGCAATGTCAGTTCCGGCTACCAGGGAACGGGTACCGTGGTGGTGGATGGCGACGCCGAGGTGGATGTGGGCAGCCACATCACCCTGCGTGACACCGGAGCCCTGACCCTCAACAGTGGCCGCCTGACCGCCGATACCCTGTACCTGAGCAGTGGCTCCACCGTCACTCTGAGCGGCGGTGAGCTTGAGGCCTACACCGTCTACGGTGACATCCTGAGCAGCGGTGCCCGCGTGGCCCCGGGTAACTCGCCCGGCACCCTCGCCATCACCGGCAACTACAGCCAGGACGCCAACTCCGTGCTGGAGATCGAGATCGGGGGGACCACGCCCGGTACGGAACATGATGTCCTCGACGTGGCCGGTGACCTCACCCTCGCCGGTACCCTTGAGCTGATGCTCATCGATGCCTTCGTTCCGCCCATCAACACCACGCTGGATATCCTCGATTGGGACGGTTCCCTCAGTGGCACCTTCGACAACGTCTACAGCCTGGGCGCCACCTGGGACCTGTCCCAGCTCTACGTGGACGGCACCATCACCCTGCTGAGTTATGACGACATGGGCGTCGCACCGGCCAATACCGGCAGTTACGGGGCCAGTGCCGTACCCACTCCCGCCGTGCCCGCGCTGCTGCTGGCGGGTTTGGCCTTTATGGGCTGGCGACGCGCCCGATTCGCCTGAGGTCGGCCAAAGCTCGGCCAAAGCTCGGCCTGGGGACCGGCCTCGCCGAGCGCATCGAGATGCGTACTCCGCGCGTTTTCAACAGCTGCACGGGGCGGCCATGTCGGGGCCGCGCTCGCGCCTTGGCTTGAGATCGAACAGTGCACGAAGCCCGCGCCAGATCCGTCGCAAACCCTGGTGCGCCGCGCGTGAGCGCAGGGCGCGGCCCCGTTTTGTGTAATACGCATAGTCGATACCGCCGTTGGCGGTGGTGTGAATGGGCTGTCGGTCGGTCATGGTGAAAACCTCAGATCAGTGAAGTGGATTCACCCTATGAGCCACCTAATGACCTGACAAAGGACTAATACTCGGCAATGAGATGAATTAATCTCATCTCCATGCAGTCGCCACTTTCCCTCAAGGGGCTCAACACCTTCGCCGCCGCCGCCGAGACCCTGAGCTTTCAGGACGCCGCCCAGCGTCTTCACGTGACCCCGTCGGCCGTCTCCCACCAGATCCGTTCCCTGGAGGATGTTCTGGGCTATGCCCTGTTCGAGCGTGGCGACCGTTCCATCGCCCTGACGCGGCGCGGCGAAGAGCTCTACATGGGCGTGCGTTCACCCCTGCGCCAGCTTCACGATGCCGGTCGCGCCGCCTTGCGCCGGTCCGTGGACAACACCCTGGCGGTGTCGGTGGTACCGGGCTTCGCCACCCGCTGGTTGCTGCCCCGCCTGCAGGATTTTCACGCCCACCATCCGGAGGTGAACCTCTCGGTGGTCGCGGACACGGCGGTAGTGGATCTGCTTGCCAGCCCCTTTGATGCGGCCATCCGCCGTGGCCGGGCACCGTGGCCCGGGCTGAGCGCGGAACTGCTGTTCCCGTTGAGCACGGTGGCCGTCTGTCGACCCGGTCTTGTCCAGAAACGCGGCAGCTTGTTCTCTCCCGATGAGTTGGCCGATCAGGCCCTGGTCCATTTACTTCACCTGCCCCGTTTGTGGAACGACTGGCTGCACACGGCGGGCGTGGACCGGAGTGAGGACTTGCCGGGTCTGCGTGTACAGGACTGGGCGCAATCCCTGGAAGCGGTGGCATCCAGTGATGCCGTCGGACTGGTGGATCTCAGCCTGGTGAACGATGACCTGGAATCCGGGCGTCTGGCCCTGGCCTGTGAACACGTGATGACCGGGCCCGAGGGATTCTTCCTGGTCTGGCCGGGGGAACGCGGCGATAGTCCGTCGGCGGGCACCGCCTTGGGTGCGCTGCACTCGTGGTTGCTGGAGCAGGCCGGGCGGGCGGTTTGATCCTGTTCCGACCCATCGGCGGCGCGTTCTTCGGCCCGGGGACCGGCTGCGCCGGGCGCATCGCGTGCCGCGTTGCTAGGGGAAAACAACCGGGTTGCCCGTGAGCGCCGTACCGCATGGTTTTCGGATCAGAAAGGCGTCATGGCCCGGTCGGGGCGTATTCGGGTGTGAACACAGGCCGACGGGCCTGAGGGGAGAACCAATGAGAATGTTGACGGTATCGCGGGGTGCCCGGGACCGGGCGCGGCAATTCGGGCTGTTTCTTGCCCTGATCTGCACCCTGGCTATGACATCGGCCCCGGTGCACGCACAGGCGACATACACCGATCCCAAGGGGGCCAGGGTGAGCTACGGGCACACCTATTCGCAGAGCGGAACGGCCTGCAACGGGCGATCCCTCTGGTGGGGAGCGACCTGTTCCCACGGGGGGGACAACCAGGGGCTGTGTGTGCCCAACTACGCGGGGGCGCCGATCTGCGTCGGTCCGAAAGACAACAGGCGTGAATTGACCGGATGGACGGTCTGGCTGAACGACCCGGCGGTCCGCGCCGCGAACCATGGTCAACCCGCCAGCAACTGCGCCCAGGCCTGCCAGTTGATCAAGGCCACGGTCAACAAACCCTGGTGGGTCCTGGTTTCGGATGCCAATGGCGGCCGCTGTACCTGCGCGGCCGAGCAGGCAAATCCGAATCCGCCCTATGACCCGCTGGCGAACGCCCCGATCTGTGGCCGGGGACTGTCCTGCTCCAACAGTGGTACGACCGGTGCCGCCTACTGCAAGAAAACGGCGAACGCCACCCAACCCAGTTGGTGCTGCCCCCCCGGGTTTCGCGCATCGGGTGGCCAGTGCACCAACCAGGGCGTCGTCAACGCGCCGCTGTGTGGCGCGGGCCTGTCCTGCTCCAGCAGCGGAATTCCCCACGCCACCTATTGCAAGATGACGCCACACGCGACTTCACCCAGCTGGTGCTGCCCCCCCGGGCAGCGGGTGTCCGGGGGCCAATGCACCACCAGCGGGGTGATCAACGCCCCGGTTTGTCCGTCCGGTCGTGCCTGTGCGAACAGTGGGGTCACCGGGGCGATGTACTGCAAGGCGACCGCGACCTCCACCTCCGCAAAATGGTGCTGCCCCAGCGGGCAACGGATCGTGTCCGGACAATGCCGCTGGTAGACAAGCCCATCAGGTCGCCGCGCGAAGCTCGGCGGGGCTGTCCCGCCCGGGCGCGCGCGGTTCGGAGTCGTCGCTGATCAAACGCTGAAAATCCCGTGCCAGGGCACCGATGTCCCGCGCTGGAAACGCGGGCATGTCCAGCTGTGAGCGCTCCGGCTTCCAGACCGCCAGGGTATCCGCCGCCAACCAGCCCTGACGAACCGCCTCCGCGCGCAAGGCGGTGCCGTGATAGGGCACGAACACCGAGCACTGTTTGTGGGTGGCGCGCAGTTCACGGTTGAGCCGGATGGTGTCCATGGCCAGGGCGTGTGTCTCGCCGGGGAAGCCGACGATGCTGTCCGCGCTGATCTGGGCCCCGGCGTCGGCGGCCCCGGCGAAGGCGCGCAGCAGGGCCCGGTTGCCCATGCCGCGCTTGAGCACTTCGCGCCGGAATCGCTCGTTGCCGTGCTGAAGCCCGACGTTCATGACCAGCAGGCCTGCGTCCACCAGCCGCCGCACCCGGGCCGGGTCCAGGGTCTCCGGTGTGGTGTGACAGGAGAAGGGCAGACGGTAATCCGAGTACAGCTCCACGAAGGCATCGAACTCCCGGCTGTTCCAGGCCAGCAGGGTGTCGGAACAGAAATACAGGCCGCCCGGTGGAACGAGCGCCCGGCTGCCATTGACCAGGTGCTCCAGGTCGCCGCGCAGGCGTTCCATGGACTGCTTGCGGAAGAAGCGCTGCCCCAGGGCGCGGTGGTGGTCGCGTTGCGCCGGGGAGTTGCAGAAGGTGCAGGCGTAGGGGCAGCCGCGATGGGGCATGAGCGGCACGGGGCCGGGAAAACGGTGTTCGGCCAACAGGTCGTAGTCTGGCGGCGGCAGTTCGTCCAGGTCCATGAGCGGTGCGGGCGGGCCGCGCACGATGCGGCCATCGCTGTCCTTCACCCAGAGGTTGGGCGTGCCCTGTATCGGGTCACCCCGCTCCAGGCGACGACACAGTTCCAGCAGGGCGTGCTCCCCCTCGCCCACGCAGACCATGTCCACGCCGGGCTCCGCCAGAACGCGCAGGGGCGCGAAGGTGGCGAACACCCCGCCCACCAGGGTCGGTATGGGCAGATCGGTGATAGCTTCGAGAAGGCGCGTGGCGAGCGGGAAGGCATCCTCCACCACGGAGAAGGCCACCAGGTCGGGCGCGAACCGTTCGGTGGTGGCGCGGAAACGGGGGAACACCGAGGGGTCCAGGCCGTCGCCCCGGCGGCCGGTGGCATTCACGCGCCGACGTTCGGTGGCGCTGAAAACGCGCACCTCTATGCCCTCGCGTTTCAGCAGGGCGGAGAGCGTCAACACCGAGAGCGGGAATACATCGTCCCAGATGTTCGGGTAGACCAGCAGTACGCGCAGGTTCATGGGGGCAACGGTAACCGCGGAACGGGGCCGGTCAATGAGGCGAATCCGGAGCCAATCCCTCCAGGCAGCGCCCGGCGTCGTCGGTTTCTTTTACGAATAGGCGCGGCGGATGGGCAAAGGACATCGTGCTCTTCAATAAAAACAACGGCTTGAGTGTCATGGCCCGGTCGCTGCATGGTTCGGCGGAAAAACAACGCACAAACCAAGGGCAGAGCAACAATATGGCACGCTCTCAAACACGTTTGGCCGCGCTGATCGGCGCGCTCCTGCTGATCCCCGCGGCCCAGGCGGCCACCATCCACTGGTCCGCCGGGGGCTCCGGTGACTTCGACGTGGGCGCGAACTGGGACAGCGGCACCGTTCCGGGCAGCGGCGATTCCGCCTACATCAACGGCAGCACGGCCTCACCGCCGGTGATCACGGTGGATACCGCTGAGCATGTTTACTCCTTGCAGGTGGCGACATCCTCAAGCTCGGCGGCCCAGGTCAGCGTATCCGGTGGGTCCCTGACCACGGATGACAGCATCACCCTGGGCTCCGGGTCCGGTTCCGAAGGCATCCTGAGCATCGACGGCGCCTCCAGTTCCGTGCAGGCTGGCTCCATCACCAACGTCGGCTATGGGGCGGATGGCACCCTTTCCGTGACCGGGGGCGGCGGATTCCAGGGTACGGGCATGTTCCTGGGGGGCTCGTTTCCCGGTGGCAACGGGCAATTGATCGTCGATGGTTCGGGCAGCCAGGTCGATCTGACCGCGAACCTGGTGGTCGGAGAGACCATTGGTACCGGTTCGGCACAGGTCAGCAATGGCGGCGTGGTACAGGTGGGCGGTTCCCTGCGGGTGGCCCACGACGCCTTCGGTGGGACATCGACCCTGGACATCAGCGGCGCGGGCTCCCAGGTGGCGGTCACCGGTCAGGCCCTGCTGGGTTTCGGTGGCGATGCCGAGGTCAATATCACCTCCGGCGGCAACCTGACCGCCGCGAACCTGGTCATCGCGTCCGATGACGGATCGGACTCCACGGTAACCGTGGGCAGTTCAGGCAGTATCGACGTCACCAGCCAGCTCACCATCGGTGATTCAGGCGCTGCCGCTCTGGTGGTGGATAACGGTGGCTCGGTAAGCACGGCGACGGGGGTGCTGGCTGAGAACCACACGACGGAAGGCAGCAACTCCGCCGTTCTGACCATCAACTCCGGTGGCTCCGTCAGTTCCACCGGTGATTGGACCGTAGCGGCCCGCAATTACGACGGCACCATCGATGTGAACGGTGGCCAGTTCTCCACCCTGGGCAGCGTCACCCTGGGCCAGGGCTCCGGCTTCGCCAGCAACGGCGAAATGATCCTCAACGGCAATGCCGACGTGGATATCGCCGACACCCTGCTGCTGGAGGAGACCGGAATCCTCACCATGAACAGCGGGCGCCTGACCGTGGACACCCTCTATTTCAGCAACGGTTCGCAGTTCAACTTCACCGGTGGCGCCCTGGAGGCCACGACCATCGACGGTGATGTCGCCAACGACGCGGGCCGGGTGGAGCCGGGCGAATCCCCCGGCATCCTCGCGATCAACGGCAACTACTATCAGGGTGCGAATGCGGTCCTGGAGATCGAAATCGGTGGCACGAACCAGGGTGTTGATTTCGACCTGCTGACCGTGGACGGCGACCTGGAGCTCGGTGGCACGCTCGAGTTGATGCTGATCGATGCGTTCATCCCGCCGATCAACACCAGCTTCGACATCCTGGATTGGACCGGGGCCATCACAGGCACCTTCGACAACGTCTACAGCCTGGGCGCCACCTGGGACCTGTCGCAGTTGTACACCGATGGCATCGTGACCCTGGTGGGCTACGACGACATGGGCGTGGCCCCGGCCAACACCGGCAACTATGATGCTACCGGGGTGCCGGTTCCGGGTAGTGCCTGGTTGCTGCTGGCGGGGCTGGGGTTGGCGCCGCGCCTGTATCGTGCGGCCGCACGCACGCCGCTCTGACCTTCCCTAGCGACCCGGCTGACCCCACTCTCAGGTTTGGCGGGCCCTGACAGGTTGCCCGGCCGCGATCCGTTCGCGAAGGTGTCGGGCCGCCGTGGTCACCCCGCCCGCGAAGCCGTCGGGTTTGCGTTCCAGGTTGCGCCACATCAGCGCGGTACGCGGGTGTTTGGCAAAGCGGTCCTTGTGGCGCACGAGGAAATCCCAGTACAGGGTGGTGAAGGGGCAGGCGCGTTCGCCCGTGGCTTGCGCCGGGTCGTATGGACAGCGGTCGCAGTAGTTACTCATGCGCTTGATGTACTGGCCGCTCGCGACGTAGGGCTTGGAAGCCAGGAAGCCGCCATCGGCGTATTGGCTCATGCCGATGGTGTTGGGAAGCTCCACCCATTCCACCGCGTCCACGTAGACGCCCAGGTACCACCGGTGGATGGCCTCCGGCCGCACGCCGTAGAGCAGGGCGAACAGCCCCGTGATCATGAGCCGCTGGATGTGGTGGGCGTAGCCGTATTCCAGGGTCTGGCCGATGGCCTCGCGCAGACAACGCATGTCCGTCTCGCCGGTCCAGTAGAAGCCGGGCAGGTCCTGGTCGGCTCCCAGGGCGTTGGCCTCGGCGAATTCCGGCATGCGGTTCCAGTAAAGGCCACGAACATACTCGCGCCAGCCCAGGATCTGGCGGATGAACCCCTCGACGCTGGATAGCGGGGCGCGTTTGTCCCGGTATGCCTCCAGGGCCGCATCGATGACCTCGCGCGGGTTGAGCAGCTTGAGGTTCAGGGCGGCGGACAGTCGTGAGTGGTAGAGCCAGGGCTCCCCGGTCCACAGGGCATCCTGGTACGGGCCGAACGCGGAGAGGCGATGGCTGATGAAATCCGCGAGCGCCGCCAGGGCCTGTTCGCGACTCACGGGCCAATCGAAGCGCTCCAGGCCGCCCGGGTTCCCGCCCAGGTGATCCTGAACCGCCTCGATGGCGGCACGGGTCGTCGCGTCCGCTTCGAAGCCCAGCGGAGCGGGCAGCATGCCCGGGCCCCGGGCGTCAAAGCTGTGCCGGTTCTCGCTGTCCAGGTTCCAGCGGCCGCCCTCGGGCTCTCCGGCGTTCATCAGAATGCCGGTTTCCGCCCGTTGCCAGCGGTAGAAGTGCTCCATGCGTGGGGCCTTGCGCCCTTTCAGCCAGCTGGTGAACGCGCTGGAACTGACGAGGAAATGCGTGTCTTCGCGGATATCCAGGGGAACCCCGGCGGCGCGGGCCGTCTCCTCGATGATCTTGAGAATCCGCCACTCGCCGGGTTGGGTGACCACCAGTCGTTCGGGGCCGTGCTCCGCGAGTGCGTCGGACAGGGCGTTTGCCAGGTCATCGTGAGGATGCTCCCCCAGTGCCCGGTAATCGACCGTTCGCCCCGTGGCGCGCTGTTCGTCGCGAAAATGACGCATCGCGGACAGGAACAACGCGGAGCGGGTTTTGTGGCTCGGCACATGCCGCGATTCATCGACCAGCTCCGCCATCCACAAGAGGTCGCGTTGCGGGTCGAAATCAACCAGAGCCGGGCTGCACGGGTCCAGTTGGTCGCCCAGAACGACGACGAGATGTCGGGGCCGATTCATGCTCCGTTACGCTCCTGGGCGCCGCGTCGGTTACGGCGGCAGCGCTGCGAACAGTATTTCACCTCGTCCCACACGGCGGCCCACTTGCGGCGCCATTGAAAGGGCAGACCGCAGGTGTGGCAGGTTCGTGTCGGCAGTTGTTTGACATGTTTTCCCATCCCGGGAGCGTACAGGTGGCGCCGCGCGCAAAGGAGCGTTGCCGTGAGGTCCTTGTCCAGGACGTTGGGTCGGATGCAGGGGATATGCACGGTCCGCCCGCCCCGTGGAGCGCGGACCGTCAATCGTCGGTTCTGACACGCGTGAGGGTGGAAGCCCAATCCGGGTTCGCGGGGTCGTCCCCGAGGCGGATATAGCGGCCCACTTCGTTCTCGTACCAGGCACTGTCGCCCTGATTGGGTTCGGCCTCGTAACCCCACCATGTCCCTGAGCGGTCCTGTGCGACCCAGCGAACCCAGGCGGGTGAATCCGGGGTGCTGTCGTCCGCTACCCGTGGTGCCATGGAGACGGTGCGGAGCGTCAGGGGTCGATCAGTTCCGCGCGATCGCCCACGCGGATTGTGCCGGCCTTTTCGACGTAGAGGCCGATACCCGATGCCTTGCCGAGCGCCTTGCTCGCGCCGCGCCAGAGCATACGTTCCAGGTAGCCACAGGGCGGTCGCAGGCGGTGATAACGGAAGACGACCTCGCCAATGCGCAGCAAGCGCCCCCGGTACGCCGCGATGGGAATGCCGCTGACCACCAGGTTGCGCCGATGCTCGCCCTGCGCAAACCGCCCGGACGCCTTGCGGTTGGCGCGTTCGATGTCCTCGTGGGCGGACAGGGTCACGGCGCATGCGTCGGTCTTGATCCAGTGCCCCCGCCCAAGTGCGTAGCGGTCCCCCTCCAGGCCCCCGGCGATGACGCGCACCGCTTCAAGCAGCTCCATGGGTTCGCCTTTTGCTGGCGCGCGGTAGATGGCCTCAAGGCGCCCGCTACGTTCCGTGGGTGTCCATTCCTTGAGCCAACTGAAGAGTGCGGGGTTGCGGAGCTTCATTGTCGAGCGGGTTTGGCGGTTAGGGCACTCGTGGCAGGGGTGCACCGAGCGGATGTGGCGCCGGGTTTACCGGCGTGCGCCTTTGCCCTTGTCGCGTGGGTCCGGGGGCGGTTTTTTGAGGCGTTTCTCGATGGACGCGTTGTGCATGGTCTCGAACAACCAGGCGAGAAATGCCATGGGTGCGATGACCATCATGAGATTCATCAACAGGTCGGTCATGTCGTGTGCGCCGGGTAGAGCATGGCCAAAGGATGCGGCAGCGGGCGCGGGATCATCCAGGACCCTGCGTGCGGTTGGGCGCAGGCGCAGCAGTGCAGGGTCGGTACAAGGAGGGTAAGCCAGGGCAGGCCTCAGGTACCTGGTTTGACGGCCTGGATGTTGGCGGACACCACGTACTCGGTGATGTCCGTTCCCGGTGCCCAGTCGCTGATGAAAGCCTTGCTTTCATCCTTGGGTTCGATACGAACCTGTTCGAAACCCGCCGCCGTCAGCATGGTCTCCAGGTCGGAGATCAGTGAGGCACCCGCCATGCAGCCGGTCAAGAGCTTGGTGTCGCCGCGCAGTGGCTCGGGAATCGGGGCGAAGGCCACGACATCCGAGACGGCCAGCCTGCCGCCCGGGCGCAGGACGCGGAAGGCCTCGTTGAACACGCGCGGTTTGTCCGGTGAGAGGTTGATCACGCAGTTGGAGATGATCACGTCCACGATACCGTCGGCCACCGGCAGGTTCTCGATCTCACCCAGACGGAAGTCCACGTTGGAGTACCCGCCCTGCAGCGCGTTGGCGCGTGCCTTGCTGACCATGGATGCGGTCATGTCGACACCGATAACGTGGCCGTTCGTCCCCACCTGGGCGGCAGCGAGAAAGCAGTCGAACCCGCCGCCACTGCCCAGGTCGAGCACGGTTTCGCCGGAACTCAGCCCCGCGATGGCCTGCGGATTGCCGCAGCCCAGGGCCATGTTGGCGCCCTCGGGTACCGAGGTGGTGTCTTCCGGGGTGTAACCGATACGCACCGCCAGGGCGCCGTGCTGTGCCGGGTCGGAGCCGCAGCATGAGGGGCCATCGCAGCAATCGCCGCCGGTCTCGGCCACGCGGGCGTAATCCTGGCGGACGGCTTCGCGGATCTTGTCCTGTTCGGTCGGATTCATGGGGTCAGGCGTCGTCTTGGGTGGGTGGCTGGGCGGACATCTTGCGGCGATTGAGGATGATGCGCACGTAGGGGGCGAGCATGGACAGGAACAACACGATCATGCCGCCCATGAACTGCTCCCCGAGCACCAAACCGATGGCCAGGGCAAACGCCAGAACCATGGAAACCGTGGCGTCGATGACGGCCCGACGGATCATGGTCTTGCGGACTTCCGGCGCTTCGTTCCCGGTGATGAACAGGATCAGCGCGGGCAGCATGTAATGCAGCGGCGCATAGAAGGCGACGATGATCACCCAGACGACCGGGTCGGACATGGTGCGTGGCTCCCGTGGTCCTATCCGCTCAGCGGGTAACGACCCATACCGCGTGGATCACACCCGGCAGCAGCACGATCAGACACAGGATGATATTGATCAGCAGGTCTTTGCCGACCCCCTTCTTCAGGAACACCGCCACCGGGGGCAACAGGATGGCGAGGATGATGAGGATGAGTTTGTTCATTGGGTCGGGTGCGGTAAGCGGCAGGGGGGCACGCATTGTAGCGCCCAGGCGGCTTCACCAATGAGGCGGAAGAAGAGGCTCCCGGCGGTGCGCTGTATGGGGCTGTCGACGCTTGGGCGACGCGGCGTTTGTGGCATGGAATCCGCCGCGCGGCTCAATTCACCCGCGACGGCGCAAGAGGCTGATCCCGGCGGCCAGAAGCAGCAGGGATACGGGGGCGGGGACCGGTACATCGTTGCCGTCCGTCATGCTGGCCAGTAAGCCGACGTCAGCGATATCCAGGGCTTCGTCGTAGATGCGCAGGTCATCCAGGTGGCCATGGAAGCTGGGTCCGCCACCGCCATCGCGGTTATCGCCGCCGATGCGGTGGGCGCTGGTGAAGTTGATGTCCGTACCCGCACCGGTAATCACACGCTCGATAACGCCGTCGATATACATCGTGATTCGGTTGAGCGCCGTGTCACGCACCCACGCCACGTGATGCCATTGATCGTCACGTAGATCGGTGGTGCCGTACTGATTGATTGAGCCGTTATCCCACCACATGCGCATCTGCCCGGCGCCGTGCAGCTCCCAGTTGGAATTCGGGGTGCTGTTGTAGTTGCCCAGCACGATGCCCACGCGTTCGGTGGAGCCCAGGCCGTTGGTGTTGGCGAGCGGGATACGCACCCAGGTGGCGACGGTGCTGGAGCCGCTGCCGATGCCGAGGGTGCCGCTGAGCTGAACGAAATCGTCGCTGCCGTCGAGCAGGAGCGAACCCCCGCCCAGGCGCGCGTTGGAACTGATCTGGGCATCGCCTACCGCGGCGCCCCCGTGCGTGCCGACCCCGTCCGTGAAGCCGCTGTCGAAATCCCAGTGCGAAATCAAGGCCGCGTGGACTGTGATCGGTGAAAGCAGTGCCATCACGGTCAGGGTGCGGACAAGGCTCAATGGCAGATTCATGGTTCGCGCAATCCAGTCACGACGATCGGGAGATGCGAACCCGGGAAGCAAGTTCCAAGCCGTAGTGGAAACATATGGTTTTTCAAAAGCTTGCGTGTTCCATGGTGGATACCGGTGAGCGACTTGTAAAAGGAGCTGACACCCAGGTGGCCATCGCCCGCGGGTTCACTGCCCATGAGCTTGGAAAAGGCCGCCCGGGTGGTTGATCCGCTCCGTAATCCGCGCGTCCGTATGGCACGCCGACGCTGCGTGTTGGCGCGCATCGTCGTGCAGGGTGACCCGCCTCTGTGCGGGCCCCCTGTCGTCCTGATAGGGTTGCGCGCGCGGAGGCGGGGCACGCTCAAGCCTGCTCCGCATGAAATTCCGATGAGAGCTATAAAAAGGACGCGTTTATGCCTTTCATGCCCTGGAGCGACGAGTTCGTCACCGGTCTGGACAATATCGACGAGCAGCATCGCTGGCTCGTCGATCAGACCAATCAGTTGCACGACACCATCACGCGCGGCTCGACGGACCGCGAAGAAGTCGGCCGCCTGCTCAATGGCCTGGTCGAATACACCTTCAACCATTTCGTGCTTGAGGAGGAGTTGTTCCAACGCCTCGGATACGAGGAGAGCAGCGAGCACCTCAAGGAACATAACAGCTTCATCCGCGAGGTGTCCGCCATGCTCAAACTGCACGAGGACGGCGGCGATGTGACCGTGACCGCCCTGGAGTTCCTGAAGGAGTGGTTGCGCCACCATATCCTGGTGGTGGACATGGCCTATGTGCCCTTCATGAAGGAAAAGCTCGGCACCGCCTGAGCGGCCCGTCGTCCGCGGTCCGAAACCCCATGCTCACCCCCCGGTCCGATCCGGCGCCGGGGCGGGCTCGTTGTGTACTGTTGCTCAAATTGGTCGCCGCAAACGTGCCCCATCGGCAAAGGGCACTTATGCCGCACCCGCGGTTCGTGTAGCGTGGCGCCTCCCCGGGCGCGAGCGGTGCCCGCTGCACCACCAAGAGAAAATCAGATGTCAGAACAGATTGAGGGCGTTGTTAAGTGGTTTAACGACGACAAGGGTTTCGGTTTCATCGAGCAGCCGAACGGAAAGGATGCCTTCGTGCATTACCGTGCCATCGTGGGTGAGGGGCGCCGCACCCTGCGCGAGGGTCAGAAGGTGAAGATGACGATCACCGATACGCCCAAGGGGCCCCAGGCGGAGAACGTCGAACCGTGCTGATCGCAGCCGCGACTCCACCCTTCGGGGTGGGTGTCGCGGCCGGTATGACGCTTCGTCCAGAGTCCACTATCCCGGGGTCAGTTCAGTCCGGGACGGCAAACTGACCCGTGGGGGGGCTCTGATGGGCCCGATCCCGACCCCGGTTACCGGCGCATACCCGTGCCGTGGCCACAGTCGGGGCTTCGCTTGTTCCTTCCCGGCTGTCCGTGCCGACGGCATCCAGCCGCGTGCTGATCCGGGAATCTCACCTGTTTTCCTCCCGTCGCCGCGGTGTATCGCGCTGTTCAGATCGATGGGGCGCCTGAAGGATTGTCCTGATTTCTCCGGCCTATCGGGCATACGGACATGAAAAGGCTGCTACCGGTCTTTTTGCTCACCTTCGTCAATACCCTGGGCTTCAGTCTGCTTATCCCGGTGCTGCCGATTATCGTGCGCGATTGGGGCATGCCGGATTGGACGTTCGGTGTCCTGCTGGCTGTCTACAGCCTGTGCCTGTTCTGGGCGGCCCCCATCTTCGGCCGCCTGTCCGATCAATACGGGCGGCGTCGCCTGCTGCTGTATTCCCAGGCGGGGACCCTGCTGTCCTGGATTGCTTTCGCGGGCTTGTGGTTCCTCGATACGGGGCTGGGTCTCGATGCGGTCTGGCTTGTCGTCCTGCTCATGATCATCCGCGTCATCGATGGCCTGACCGGGGGCAACAGCTCGGTGTTGCAGGCCTATATGTCTGATATCTCCACGGCCCGGGAGAAAGCCGCCTTCTTCAGCTACACGGCGGCCGTTTTCGGGGTGGGCATGATCGTGGGCCCCGCCATCGGTGCGTACACCATGGCGACGCCCGTCGGCTACCTGGCGACCACCCTGTTCGGTGTTGCGCTGAGTTTCCTGACCCTGGTGCTGATGCATCGCGCGCTTCCCGAGTCACTTCGTGAGACCGCACCCAGGGTGCCCGTGCAGTGGTTGCAACCGTTCCGGCTGGGTACGGCCTTCCGCGACCTGGCGGAGCAGCCCGTGGTCCGCAACGTGATGGTGGTGAACCTCCTCCAGTCCGCCGCCCTGGCGGCTTATGTCTCCATCGTGATCTTCTACCTGATCGATCAGATCGGTCTGGACGAGACCGAGGTGGGGCACTTCCTGTTCGTGGTCGGAGGTTTCGCCATCTTCAACCAGTTGGTGATGGTCAAACCCCTGGTCGCGCGGCTGGGCAGCGCGAATGCCCTGGGTCTGGGGCTTCTACTCATGACCCTGGGCTTATGCGCGCTCCCGTTCATCCACGGCCTGTGGGTTCTGGTACCCGTCTACTACGTCCTGAACCTGGGTATCAGCATCTGTATACCCACCATGAAGGCGGTGGTCAGCAACGAGAGCGAAGCGCACCGCCAGGGTGAGATGCTGGGCCTGTTCGAGAGCATCAATTCCCTGATGTTCGGGATCATGCCCGTGATCTCGACGGCCGTGTATGGCGGTCTGTTGTCGGCGAGTTTCCTGCTCTGGGGGGTGCTGGCCGGGCTGGGATTTGTCTACCTGCGCACCCGCTGCGCAGAGGTGATGGGGCATACCTGAGGGGAGCGCCGGTCAATGCCGCGGTGCTGTTTCAGGAGGACTTCGAATCCGGCCTCAGCGCCAATAACTGGTCCGTGTGGAATAACGATGATGCACCGGCACAGGTCATCGGTATCGATAACGGCACCTATTACTCGTACCGGGATGTGGCCACCGGAAACGGCGGCGGCTCGATGATCTACACCAACACCAGCATCGCCATCTCGGGTGACACCTGGGTCAGTTTCGACGGCAACCCCATATTCCGGAATGTCGGTGATGGCTGCGGCTGGACCTGCGCAGAGTTCCCGGTGGTGGTTGAACTGTTCATGCAGAACGGTTCCGGCGACAACCAGCGGCTCAAAATGGCGCTGAACTACGGCTCCGCCGTGGAAGACAAGACCGTGGTCCAAACCAGCACCAGTACGGATGCCACGGGCTACACCTTCACTGACGGATACGTCTTGAAGCAGGTGGCCCAGTCGGTGACACAGGACGCGTTTACCACGGTGTCATTCAACGTAGCCGACTTTTTCTCGGACGCGACGGTCATCAACCAGGTCAGCGTTCGTTCGCTGGGCTGGGATTACGAGGGCCGTGTCGACAACCTCGTGATCATGGCGGGTGCGCCTGTGCCCCTGGTCGGGGTGTTGCCGTTGTTCGCCCTTGGCGGCCTGCTTTTGCGGGCGCGCTCCGCCCACGCTCCGCCCAGGGGCCGCGGCGCGTGCATGGGCACTGAGCGCAGGGAACGGGTCACGCTGAAACCAACGGGAGCAGCGTGACCCACACAGGTGGCGGATACGATCAGGCTGCGCGCCGACGCGGCGTTCGGGGCTTTATGCCGCCGCGTTGAAGCCGTCTCCGCCTGAACGGGATGAGGGCCACCATCCCGGTTGTGGCCAGCAGCAGACCTGGGGGCAGCGCCACGCTGCCGGTCGCTGTCTTTGCCATCAGCGCGGTGCCCAGCTGGGCGTCGACTCCACCAATGTCGCTCAGATATGACGCGGTCTCCCTCACGCCTACGGTGTTGAGCAGTGAACGGGCACGCCTATGCTCGCAAAGCCCGGCGCCCGAACATGAGTACCGGGTGCGGCGACTGTCCGGCCTGGGGTCAAGAAACGGTTATTAAGCCACGTGGCGGGGGCCTTGCCCCTGTGCTATGGCCGAACCGGGACACCGCACGCGGGTACTTTCGGATACCCGGCGGTCTTTGGGGCGCTCAGGCCTTCTTCACGAACCCGGACTTCAGTTTCATCGGGCCGACGCCCTCGACGCGGCAATCGATGTCGTGGTCGCCTTCCACGAGCCGGATGTTCTTGACCTTGGTACCCACCTTCAGCACCTGCGAGGTTCCCTTGATCTTGAGGTCCTTGATCACGGTGATGGTGTCGCCGTCGCTGAGTACGTTGCCGTTGGCATCCTTCACCGTCGGTTGCGGGGCCGTATGGCTCTCTCCCGGAGCCCATTCGTGCCCGCACTCCGGACAAACGAGGAGCGTGCCGTCCTGGTAGGTGAAGGTGGAATCGCATTTGGGGCAGTTGGGTAGATCGTTCATGCAGGGGCCTGGGTGGGAAGGCGGAGCGGGGGGAGGTGGGGGCGGGGGGCCGCCGGACGTTGGCGTCGGTCCGGAGGGCAGGCGTCTTCTTGCAGCGATAGCAGTTGCGGCGGCCGAATGCCGTGGCCGGGGCGCGGTGGGTCAGCCATCCGGTTTGCCGCGTCTGCGTTCACGCGCCTTCGCCCAGGGGTCCGTCGGGTCGGAACGCTTGTCCGCGCCGCGTTCGGCATCCGCGGCGCGAGGCCGCCGATACCCGCTGCGTTTGGCGTCGGCCCAGACGCTTTGCCGGGATCGTTTGCCGCGTCGTTCCTCGAAGGCGGCGGCCTTGGTCTCGCGTTTTTCGCGCAGGCGTTCGGCGTCTTCCAGGCTCAGTTCGGCGGGGGCGCCGGGTAGGTCGCCATCGGGAATGACCCGTTCGCGCGGCGGCAGCAGGAACTGTTCATCGCTGGCACGCGGCAGGCTTTTGAACCGGTAGAGGTAGAACGCTTCGACCTTCTCGCGCGCCCAGTCGGTCTTTTTCAGAAATTTCACGCTCGAGGCGATGCTGGGCTTGGTCTTGAAGCAGTTGATGTTGAGGTAGGCGTGCAGGATCTCGAAGCCGTAGTGCTCGACGAGCTCCGTCACCATCTGCTTGAGGCCGACCCCGTGCAGCGGATTGTTCTGATAGTTGATCGTGTCGTTCATGGGCGTGATCGCCGGGGCAAACCTTCATTGTAGGAGCGCGCCCGCCCACGAACAGGGGGCACCGCGTGATCAGCGTACCGCGTCCGTCGCGCCGTTGTTGGGCCAGCCGGGTTGGCCTGAACCGGGCGCTCCCCGACTGGAGCGCCCATTCGACGTGACAGTCGGGCGTACACCCGGTTCAGTGCGGGTCTGATTGCGGCGGTGCGCGGTATCCTGAACTACACGATTCAGCGGGAGAGGCGTGATGCCGATTGTGAGAGTGGTGGTGCTTTGTGCATGCACCCTTGCCGGAGTGGCCCACGCGGATGGGAATGGAACGGGTGGCAGCGCTTGGACCTGGGCCTTTCAGCTGGAGAACGACATGTTCGGTGACGGCTACGACCGCGCCTATACCCATGGAATGCGCTTGGCGGCGGGCCGTGAGAGCCAGGCCTGGAATGCCGTCCAGGGGGTGCTGCCCTCCTGGCTGTCCGGGGTGAAAACCTGCGCGAAATCCCGCGAGGAATGGGGCGTCGGTCTGAGCATGTATACCCCCGAGGATATTCAGAGCACCGCGCTCCGGGCCCGTGACCGGCCCTATGCGGGTTGGCTGTTCGGCGATGCCAGCCTGTTGTGTGAGCGCGACCAGGGCGCCCTGCCGTGGATCGGGTCGGAACTGGACGTGCTCCGCCTGGAGTTGGGCTGGGTCGGTCCGTCCAACAAGGTTGGTGAGATCCAGAAGTGGTGGCACGACGATGTCATCACGGCGCCGCACCCCTCCGGTTGGCACCACCAGTTGAACGATGAACTGGCTTTCTCGGTCTCGTCCTACCGACTCTGGAAGAGCCGTCCCGTGCGTTTGGGGCCGCTGAACCTGGATCTCGTCCCCCACGCGGGGGCGGCACTGGGCACCCTGCACACCTATGCCGCGTTGGGGGCGACCCTGCGCCTGGGCACCCGTGCACCGGACGGCTTCAGCCCGCCCCTGATCCGTCCTTCCAGCCCAGGCTCCATGTTCATCGAGTCCAGCGCACCCAATGTGTACCTGTTCCTCGGTGTGGAGGGGCGGGGCGTGGCCCGCAACCTGTTTCTCGACGGCAATACCTTCGAAGACAGTCACAGTGTCGACAAGCACACGTGGATCGGTGACATCCAGGCGGGGGTCGTCTATCAGCTGGGTAGGGTGCGGCTGTCGTATACCAATATCTGGCGTTCCAAGGAGTTCGATGGCCAGGCCACCGGCACCGCGTTCGGATCCTTCAACGTCGCCGTGGCATTCGATTGAGCACGATGTGCCGTTGCTGATCCGCATAGCGGGTTGACGTTGCGTGTGGGCCCACGGTGCCAGGTGCGTGTTTTCATACGGCATGTAGAATCGCGCCCCCTGAACACAAAATGATCAATGTCTGGGGGCGGTTTCTGCCTTAACCCGGATGGTCCGTTATCGTCGAGACCGGAGTCACGTGGCAGACAAATTTATCGGGATTGGAGCGCAAAAGGCGGGGACCACATGGCTGTCGGAATACCTCTTCAAGCACCCGGAGGTGTTCATGTCACCGTACAAGGAGGTGCACTTTTTCAATCGTTGGCAGGGGCAACTGAACAATCTGTTTGCACTGCGCCTGTGGTGGAAGCGTCGGTCCATTCACCTGGCGAAATATGGCGCCGCGAATCATGTACGGAGCGAGGAGCAATCGCGCGCGTTGCACAGCTTGTTTCTGCGTTCCGCGCTGGGTAGTGAAGGCGCGTACCGGAAGTTCATCGGCTACTTCGATGACCGGGTAAAGATCGCCGGAGAGATCACGCCGACCTACACCGATCTCGGTGCACGGGAATTTGCCGAGATGGATCGGGTGCTGCCCGGCGCACGGTTCATCGTGCTTCTGAGAAACCCGGTCGATCGTTTTCTCTCACAACGCAATATGGACTCGGCGAAGGGTTCGAAGCGGGTTGAAATGGACGTGACAGCGCTGGCAATGAACCCGCGGTACGTCAGGAGGAGTGACTATCGGCGTACCCTGACCGAGTTATTCAGCGTCATACCCAGGGACAGGGTTCATATCGAGTTCTATGACCGGCTGTTCTCTCCGACAGGACACGAGTCCGCTCTGCGTGCGATCTGTGAATTCATGGGTATCGAGAACAGGCCCGGAGACGTCGGCTACGTGAGTAATCCGGGCAAGGCGGACCTGCCCTGCGACGATGCGGACCGTTTGCGGTTAGCGCACCTGTACGCGCCGACGTTTGAATACGTCGATGGCCTGTTCGACGGTGACCTGCCCGATTCATGGAGGCATGACCTGGAGCGTCTTGGTTCCTGATGGGTGAGGGTTTCAGGGTGTGATGCGGCGCCCGCTTTTGCGTGCCTCCATGATCAGGGAGCGGGGCCGGTGGGGCGCACCGTTGTCGAACTCCAGCCCCCATTCAGCCCAGTTCTCAATGCCACTTTCGCCATGCGCGAACACGCGTACGTCGCCGTGGCCCGTGCTTTCCAACAGCCGTCCCAGGGTCACGCGGTCGTACATCCACTGGTGGGTCTCACCGCGTTGGCGGGCGTCCCCCAGGATCAGCCGTTCCAGCCATGCCCCAGGCCCTGTGCGGTTGCGGGTGGCCGCGCTGTCGCGACGCACACTTTGCTCGATGATCGAGGCGATCCGCTGCTCATGGCGCTTCGCCGCAACGGCGTCAAGCTGGCTCGCCGCGAGGCTCTTCAGGTAGGCCCGGCACTTGTGTTCCATGTCCGGTACGGCGACGCGGTGCAACCCTCCGCTGGTAAGCACACGGGCCACCTCGCGCAGAAAGGCGGGGGCTGTGTGTCGGTCCAGATGCTCGAGAACATGGGCGTGGTACACGGCGCGAACACTGCCATCGGCGAAGGGCAGGGGGCGTCGGATGTCATGAATGATCACCCCCTTGGGGAAGCGCGCCAGGCGTTCCCGGCGGTTGCGTGACAGTGTTGCCGCCATGGCAAGGCCGAGCAGACGCCAGCGCTTCAGTCGGGCGTAGGGGGAGTTGTCCAGGTTGATGATGCCGGGGGCCACGATGGCGCGGTCGCCACAGCCGATGTTGAGCAGGTGTATGGGGTGCGTGGGCATATCAGCTCGGGGCGTGGTGGTCGCGGAGGCGGGACAATGCCTGACCCGAACACAGTCTACAGCGATGCACCCCGGGGCCGCGTGCAAGCGCCGTCTGGTGGGGGGGTGATGTTCCGCCCGGGAGTTCACTGCTAACGTGTTGCCGCCCGCGACCCGCGGTCCAGACCCAAGTGGGAGATGAGCGATGCAATCCTGGGTACAGCAGGCCGTTCGCAAGATCGAGGCGGACTTCCAACGCTCCGCCGACACGCACCTGATCAAGCTCGATATCCCGGCTGCCCACGAAATCCAGCTCTATCTCAAGGATGAGTCGTCGCATCCCACGGGCTCACTCAAGCACCGCCTGGCGCGTTCGCTGTTCCTTTATGGCCTGTGTAACGGCTGGATAAAGCAGGACACCCCGATCATCGAGGCCTCATCGGGCAGCACGGCGGTGTCGGAGGCCTATTTCGCCCGTCTCCTGGGTCTGCGTTTCATCGCCGTGATGCCGCGCGGCACATCGCAATCCAAGATCGACCAGATCGCCTTCTACGGCGGGGAGTCCCACCTGGTGGGTAATGGCGACATCTACTCCGAGGCGGCGGACCTGGCACGGTCGCTCGGTGGTCACTACATGGACCAGTTCACCTACGCGGAGCGGGCCACGGATTGGCATGGCAACAACAACATTGCCGAATCCATCTTCGGGCAGATGGCGCGCGAGGACTGCCCCGTACCCGAGTGGGTGGTGGTCAGCGCCGGCACCGGGGGTACATCCGCCACCATCGGCCGTTACATCCATTACCGCTGCCACTCCACCCGGCTGTGCGTGGCGGACCCGGAGAATTCCGTGTTCTTCGATGCCTACCAGAGCGGAGACCGGGGCCTGACCCTCGACAGCGGTTCGAGAATCGAGGGCATCGGTCGGCCCAAGGTGGAGCCGTCGTTCATACCCACGGTCATCGATCGGATGATCAAGGTGCCCGATGCGGCGTCTATCGCGACCGTCCACTTCCTGGAGCAGGTGCTGAACCGCAAATGCGGCGGTTCCACCGGCACCAATGTCTTCGCGGCGTTCCAGATCATTGCCGAGCTGCATGCGAAGCGGCTACACGGCAGTGTCGTCACCCTGCTCTGTGATTCGGGTGAGCGTTACCTGGATACCTATTACAACCCGCAATGGCTTGCTGAGCAGGGGTTCGACCTTCAGCCCTACCTCGACACCATCGGACGGTTCTGCGAAAGCGGTCGGTTTGACCCGGCGTCGTCAGCGATCAGCGGCTGAGCTGGGCCGGTTGAAGTTCAGGCGTTCGCGCGGCGGCGGCGGAACATCAGCAGGAGCCCCGCCGAGCCGAGCAGTGCCAGTGGTGCGGGGGTCGGGACATCCGGGGCGGTGAACGTGGTACCTAAGCCATTGATTAGTAGATGCGGTTTCCTCGTACTAAGCCCGTATCCAGGCACCTGTGTAAGAAATCCTGACGTTTTGCCCGTGCATCCGTTCCGTTCACGCCCTTCGGCTTCGGGGCGCCCGGATACCAACGCGTGTGGTCGATGAGCACCGGTTATCGCGGTTCGGGCGTTCAGCCTCATGGACGAATGGAACGTGAAGTTTCGCGACCTGGCGTGTGGTTGTATCCATTGCTCATGCTTTCCCGGGCCCTGATGGTAGGGTTGCTGACGCCCGGGTTCTGACCCCGGCGGCACCACCGGTTCAGTCCATGCTCAAAGCGTTTCGCATCATCAGCATCCTGGAAGGCCTTTCCTTCCTCACCTTGCTCGCGCTCGTCGTGTTCGGAATCCGCGAGCACATCTTCGTGGTCGGGATGGGGCACGGCGTGCTGTTCATGGCCTATTTCATCGGGTCCTTGCTGGTCAGCCACAAACAGGGTTGGTCCATCCTGTTCTGGTTGCTGGTGCTGTTGTGCGCGGTCATACCCTTCGCCTTCATCCCCTTGGAGATGAAGTTGAACCGCATGGGCATGGCGGAGGTGACGCCCTCGGAAGAGGTGGGTGAAGACGGCAGCGCCCCGGAGCACGTTCCTGCCGTGGCGGACGCTCTTGATGAGGGCGAACCGGTACATGGCCAGAAGGTGCGCGAACCCGCCGAGGTGGATCGCGCCCTGGTGCTCGCCGGTGGGGGAGGAATGGGAATCGCCGGGCTGATCGTCACCCTGCGTTTTCTTGAGTTCATCTAGTGTGGTGCGCCCACCTATTTGGCACGTATAACGGCCCAACTTTCCGCCATGCTGCGTTGTTCGTTGTCCCCATAGTTCCACTATGACTCCGCCTCGCGCCTTGCCTGACGAATAATGGGACTCGTTCTCGCTCCATCTGGTTCGGCGCACGACACCAGACCGGTGGCCACCCCCTCAGACGCTGCATAAGGCCCTGCCGGGGTACCCGCTCGAGCGCCGCTTCGGGCCCGCCTCTTCTCTTCGCAACCTGGGTCAGCGGGGGCCCCTTTGGGGCATGGCACCACGCGAGTGCCGATGGCCCCGGTTTTGGTCAGAGCCCACAGTGCGTCGGTTCGCGGCTGGTACGCGTTCGCTGATTACCGTCCATGAGGATTGTTGCGAACGCCCCCATGGACACGGCGATGCCGAGCAGAAGCAGCAGGGTCGCGCTGTAAAAAGACATCTGTCCGTACAACGGTTGCAGGTCAAGCAGGTAGCCCGTGAGCGCAATCACGGTGATGGTTGATGCCGCCAGGCCCAGCGTGAGAACCCACTTGCCCAGGTCGAACGACTTCATGAACAGCGCGATGGCAATCAACACCAGGTGGGCCGTGGTGTTCACACCCATGTGGTTCAGCTTTCCGGCGGCCAGTTCGTCTTTCACATCGGCGCTGAAGGGCGAGAAAAACAAATGCACCTCGGTTGCGTGGTGGATATCCAGAAATCGGATGAGCAGGAGCATCACACAGGTCATGGCGAGGCTGTTGACCACGATGGTGTTCCCGAAGGTGTTGTCCTGGCGTGTGACTGCAGTGCCCAGAAGCATAATGATCAGGGCCGTCAGCGGGTGGGTGGCGGGCCCGTCCGCGAAGGGGCGGTGAAGGGCCTCGAGGCCGAGGTGATAACCGACGAGCACGGCGGCGCTCAAAGCGGCCACGACAAGGCCGATCATGCGTGCCTGTGCCTCCAGGGAATGGCGGCGCGAACCTTGGCGATGAGGTTGTGTGATCACGGTGATTGGGGTGCGGTGGGGCAGGTTGGTCCCGCCGGAGTATACGCAGCCCGGGAAGGCGTTGAATCGAGGCAGGGGGTGCTATGGCGTGGGGCGGTGTCAAGCGTGTGAAGCTGTCCGTCTCCTTTACAGATGGTCCTTGTGCGTGTGCCGAAAAGAACGTAACTAACTGTTCCAAAAGCGGTTGTTGTCTTGTGCATGGACTTTGCTTGTCTTGTGGAACACAAATCCAATGCTGGAAATGGAAGCCCGGCTGACTGCGCTCGATTACCCAAGAATGCGTCTGTTATGAACCTGAATCTCCCGGCACACATGGGGTTGGCACCCCTCGGCCTGACCTTATACGTGCTGAGCATGTCGGCCCACGCGGCGGTTCTGTTTGACCAGACCTACGATGCCGCGCGCCTGAGCGGCGGAGCGGGGGTCACGCTCAGTGGTGACCGTGCTGCTTCGGTTTCCGGGGACACCACGCTGTTCGCGGCGGGCAGTGTTGAATTGGGCAATATCCTCGAGATCGCTCTGTTTTCCGCCGGGCAGCTCTCCGAGGGTGAGCAGTACACGGTCACGATCAGTATCTCGGAGAACCGCAATGTAGGCTCGGCGGATACTGACCCCGAGTTCGTGCTGTCAGACGGCACCAATTACCTGGGTATCACCCACGCGGACAACAACGGTGGCGCGTTCGACCCGATCGGCGGCGCGCTTGGCTCGTCGGGCGGTGTCACCACCCTGACCGGTTTCAGTTACACGCCCGACATCGTCAATGACCCCCGCGAAGACTGGATCATGCAGTTCCAGGTGGGGCTGGTGGACTCCGTTGCGTTGCTTTCACCGACCCTGGCCGACGCCAGCCCGGCATCCCTGGATGTGAGCCAGGGCTTGAGTTTCGGGTTTTTCGGCAACAACGCCGTTGAAAGCTATGGCCTGCGTTCGGTGGCGATCACGGTCGAGGGGCCCGCGGCCACGGCCCAGGTGCCGACTCCGGCGCCGCTGGCACTTGCGGCGCTGGCGATCATGGGGTTTGCCTGGCGGCGTGGGCGCGATTGAGGCGATGTTGACCCCCTGGGATTGTCCTGTGCTGACCTTTTGAAACCCAGGGGAGATCATTCTGAAATCTGGTCGATATTTGATTGTTTGTATCAAGCTATCCAGGTTTCACAATGTTGGTCGAGTTGATATACGCCAGTGAGGTTGAGGACTCCGTCTCCATCGAGGAGGTGCGCACCATCCTTGCGACCTCTCAGCGCAATAACGCCGCCGTTCAGGTAACCGGTGCTCTGATCTTCAACAGCCGCTTTTTCCTGCAATGGCTGGAGGGGGATCGGCATGTCGTGAACCGAACCTATCACCGGATTGCCGCCGACAGCCGACACCGTGGTCCCGAACTGTTGAGCTACCGTGAATCGCCCCAGCGGGAGTTCAGCCGCTGGAGCATGGGCTACATGGGCGAGGGCATGATCAATCAGGAACTGCTGCTGAAATACTCCGCCAACGGTGAATTCAACCCCTATGCCATGAGCGCCGATGCCGCCCGCGGCCTGATGTTGGACCTGTCCCGGGTGTCGGTGAGCCTCACGGCCTGATGATCGTCCCTTGTGTTGGATGCCCCCTTGTCGGGTACCGGCGGGGTGGGTAGGTCATGGGCTGCTCCATACCACCCGGGCTGACACGCGGATCAACGGGGTTACCGGGTGGCGTTCATGATGGGGATTTCTCCGCCTCGCAGCGTTGGAGATACGTGGCCCAGTTGGCTTCGTGGTCGCGGCCGAGTTTGTAGAGCATGTCCCAGTCGTACAGGCCCGAGTTGTGGCCGTCATCGAAGTGAATCTTGAGTGCGTACCGGCCCACCGGTGTGAGCTGCGTGATGTTTACGTTCTCCTTACCCGTGACCAGGTTCTTGATTGTCCCGGTGTGCGCGCGAACCTCCGCCGACGGGGAGTGAACGCGCAGGTATTCGCAGGGCATCCTGAAGCACGCCCCATCCTCGAACGTGACTTCGAGAATCCTGGATTCCTTGTGCAGGGCGATTTCGGTGGGTAGTTGGTCGGTCATTGGGTCTGAATCGTGGATGTGGGTAACCGCGGCGAACCTTATTAGCGGCTCGGTTCGCTAAAGGCCCAGTGCCAGTGCGTTAAGCAGTAAGCCCAGGAACGGAAGAGGGTTTTTGACGATCTAGGTGGCGAAGTGCCCGGTTCGGGGGCGCTACGTGTCAGGCGCACCAGCGATGGTGTGACGGCCAACACGCTGTTGCGGCGGGAAATGCGCAAACTCCGGGGAAGAGGCCCTTCGAGCGGAACCGCGAAGCCGGGTTTCGTTCAAACATCGGGTAAGGCAGATCGCATATCTGCCGATGACTTATTGGAAGGAAGGCTTTCATCAACGCTACCGGCCATGATTTTCAAGAAAATTGCACTCACACGCGCGTCCTGTGACGAGCTGCTGCGCGCTGTTTCCTGGGCGACGGGCAGGACTCCCAAACGAGGAGTCCACGCACCGCGAACCGATGACACCACGCTGTTTTTCGGCGATCGGGACCGCAGTGTCCGCGTGTGGCGGGAAAACGGTCAAATGGCGCTGCGCATAGAGGCGGCTACCGGCGCGTTGATCACGCCGTTCCAGGGTTTGATGGGTGACACGCGCGCGGAGATTCTGCTGGCCTGAAGTTGTTCCCCGAGGGGCGTGTGGCGTGTGTCGCGGTCGGGGGGCTGCTTGATCTGCGAATCCGTCGTTCGGCGCCTGGCGGCGCGCTCCTGCACTGCCCCGGTATGGGCTGGTGAACCGGTAATCCCATGTCCGGGATATCCAGTCGGAACTTTCGCCTGCGCGGAGATCACCAATGGGTCCAGCAATCAGGTACCCGATGGGAGCCAAACAGATGTTCGATGCAGGCGCTTTGATCAACCAGTTCCTGGGCGCGGGCGGCGGCGATGCCGTCCGCAAGGGTAAGGAGTACCTCAGTGAGAACGGCGGTGGCCTGGCGGGCGGAGCGGTCATGGGGGGGCTGGCCGGTTATCTGCTCGGGTCGAAGAGCGGCCGGAAAATTGCCAAGAATGCCGCCACCTATGGGGGCATGGCCCTGGTGGCAGGCCTTGCCTACAAGGCGTACAGCGGCTATCGGGCCAACCAGCAGGGTGGCCAACCGGTCACCAAGCAGACGCTCGGGGTGCCCGCATCGGCGCACGATGCCGCTGTCACACCGACGTCCGCTAACTCAGTTGGGGGTGAAACGCTCATCCCGGAATCGGAATTCCAGGTTGATGACCCCGTGGGTGCCGATGGGTTCGGGGCCGTGCTGGTCAGCGCCATGATCGCCGCCGCCAAGGCGGATGGGCACATTGATGGCCCGGAGCAGCAGGCCATCTTCAATAAGATCAACGAACTTAACCTCGACAACGAGCAGAAGGCCTTTCTGTTCGATCAGCTCAATCGGCCGCTCGATATCGATACCCTCGTCGCCGCGGCCAAAGGCCCTGAACAGGCCATCGAGATCTATGTCGCTTCGGTGTTGGCCATTGACCCCGATACACCGGCGGAACAGGCCTATCTCGCCATGCTGGCGGCACGCCTGAGCCTGGAGCCTGGCTTGGTCGAGGAGATCCACAGGACGGTGCGCCAGGCGGAGGAATGAGGTTTCGATCGTCTGGCCGGAGGGGATGACGGCGACACCGTGATTCGTGGCCCAGGCCCATGAACCGCGGGTCCCATGTATGGCTCCCATGAATGGCTCAAGGGGCACGCCTATCGAGCGTCTGTCGAGAGGCATGGGGAGCCGTCAGGTGAGTCCTTCCGAGGTGGCGCACCTTTTCAGATAGGTGGCCCAGTTGGCTTCGTAATCCCTACCGAGCCGGTAGAGCATGTCCCAGTCGTAGAGGCCCGAGTCGTGGCCATCGTCGAAGTGGATCTTGAGGGCGTAACGACCGACCGGGGTCAGCTGCGTGATGTTCACGTTCTCCTTGCCCCGAACCAGGTTCTTGATCGTTCCGGTGTGCGCCCGGACCTCCGCCGAAGGCGAATGAACGCGCAGGTACTCGCAGGGCATTCTGAAGCATGCACCGTCCTCGAAGGTGAGCTCGAGAATCCTCGATTCCTGGTGCAGCGTGATTTCCGTCGGGAGTTGGTCGGTCATGGGGCC
>JBMYTL010000025.1:0-35665 GCA_049604295.1 Gammaproteobacteria bacterium | reverse complement strand
AACCGGCGGGCCTGGCCGCCTCGGCCAATGACGGCACCCCCGTCCAGCCCAAGCCGCAAATCGATCAGAATATTCAGGCCGCGCTCTGGCTGGCCGGGTTGCAGGCCATCACCGGTGATGAGAGCCAGCGCGACCTGGCCCGTCACGTAATGGCCTACCTGGCCGCCCCGGAGCGCGCCCTGGCCCGTTTTACCGAGGCGGGCATCCTGCTGGCTGATCGTCTGTTGCGGGACGTCGAATCGGAGACCCAACAGCTCAGTGCCCTGAGATAAGCCTCTTTATCGCGCGCGGCGGCACCGGGATACTGCCGTCCTCGCGATCACAAAGGCTTCGCCATGCGCTATCTGCACACCATGATCCGGGTCGGTGACCTGGACCGCTCCATCGACTTTTACAACCACGTGTTCGGTTTCGTGGAGCTGCGCCGGGGGGACTACCCCAAGGATAAGTTCACCAACGTCTTCATGGGCCTGCCGGCCGACGCCGATGCCAATGAACGCGGTGGGCCCATGTTGGAGCTGACCTACAACTACGGTGTGGAGGGCTACGAGCTGGGCTCGGGGTACGGCCATATCGCCCTGGAGGTGGACGACATGGACGCCCTGGCCGAGCGCCTGCGTGACTACGGCGGCGAATTCAGCTGGGGCCCGGGAAAGACCCCGGACGGGCGCAAGAACATGGCCTTTGTGAAGGACCCCGATGGCTACGCCATAGAGTTGATCCAGTACGCCTGATCACGGCGGGTATGGGCCCATCCTGCCGGCCCATCTCTCTGGCCCATCCCTATGGCCGGGGCCGGTGAACCGGGCTGGGTTCAGGTCTTTCCACCGCACTCGCGGAATACCCGCAGGTCGCAGCGGGCGCAGATGGATTTATCGAGTTTATGGAAGATGGCCTGGACCGCCGCACCCTTGGTCTGGAAGACGCGCCGTTCGGATTCATCGTCCAGGCAGTGGCAGGCGTTGAGGTCCTCCCACAGGCCCTGTTTGACGTTGATCAGGTAGAAATCGCCGCCCATCGCCCGGCGGCGCTGGGCCTCCTCGGCCAGGGCCTCGCCGCCCTGCAGGTCCACGAAGTTGATCCCCCCGGCCATGATGGCCAGGTGCTTCTGTTCCGGGTTGCGCGTGCGGAACAGGTCGAAGGTGTCCTGAACATGGTTCACCGAGCCGAAGAACACCGGGCCGTCGATACGCGCGAAACGTACCTGGGGGCACTCCGGCAGGGCCGGGTCGGTGACGAAGGACCGCTTGGGGGTGCGCGGGTCCGGCGTGCGCCGACGGATGGTGGGTTTGGAAGCCTTCTGCAGGTACAGCAGCAGGGACAGCAGCACTCCGGCGAAGATCGCCAGCTCCAGCTCCAGGAACACCGCGCTCAGCGCCGTGACCAGGAGGATGGAGGACTCACGACGGTTAGCGGTGAGGATGTGCTTGATCTGGGCCACATCGATCAGCCCCCAGGCCACGATGAACAGGACCCCGGCCATGGCGGCCTTGGGCAGATAGGCGGCCAGTGGCGCGACCAGCAGCACGATGATCATGAGCAGCAGACCGGCGAATGCGGCAGCCAGGGGCGATTTGGCCCCGGCCTCGTAGTTCAGGCCCGAGCGGTTGAAGGAGCCCGTGGCGACGTAGCCCGAGAAGAAACTGCCGGCGATGTTGGACAACCCCTGGCCGATGAATTCCTGGTTGCCGTTGATGCGGTAACCACCGCGCGCGGCCAGGGAGCGGCCGATGGAGACCGCCTCGGTGAGGGCAAACAGGGTGACCGCGATGGCGGTGCCGGCCAGGTCGCGGATGGTATCCAGGGAGAAATCGGGCGCGGAAAGGGGCGGTAGGGAGGAGGGCAGGGCGCCCACCTGGGGGATTTCGGTCACGTCCTCGCCAAACAGGGCATTGAGGGCCACCGCCAGCAGGCTGCCGAACACCATGGAGACGATCAGGTAGGGGGCCCGCGGCATCAGCTTGCGAATCACAATGCCGGACAGCAGGGTGCCCAGGGCCACTGTCGTGACATACGGGTTGATGTCACCCAACTGCCGGGCAAAGGCGATGAGGATGTCGTGCAGATGGCCCCCGGAGGGCATCTCGATTCCGAAGAAATGCTTGAGCTGCTTGGCGGCGATAAGGATGGCCGCCCCGGCGGTGAAACCGACGATCACCGAGTGGGAGATGAAATTGACCAACGCCCCCATGCGCGCCAGGCCCAGGGCCAGTTCCAGGATGCCGACCATGAAGGTGAGGGTCAGGGCCAGGGTCACGTAGTCCATGCTGCCCGGGGTTGCATACACGGACAGGGATGAGAACAGCACGATGGAGGCCGCCGTGGTGGGCCCCGAGACCAGGTGTTTCGATGAGCCGAAAAAGGCCGCGATGATGGCCGGTATCATGCCCGCGTACAGGCCGTACTCCGGCGGCATTCCCGCGATGGTCGCGAAGGCGACGCCCTGGGGCAGCACCACCACCGCACCCGTCAGTCCCGCCATGGCGTCGGCACGCACGGTGGTCGCGGTGACCTTGGGCAGCCAACGCATGAAAGGAAACAGGTCTATCAGACGCAGCACGGTGTACTCCGGGTGTTCAGATGGGTGTGAGGCCCGGGCACGTCCGTAGCCCGGGAGAGCTATGGGGCCGGGTGGGCGGTGTGGCCCGGCCCGCGTGGCGGTTTGCGCTCCACGTCGGCAGGCAGCCATCAGCCGGGGTGAACGCGGATCGCGGTCCGTGGGCCGGAAACCCACTTCACGCCAGGCGTGCGCATGTCACCGACCGTTGAGACCGCGTGTAACGCAGGGCCTTGAACGACCCTCGATCCGCGCTTGACCCGTTGCCATGACGGTTATCAATTGGCGGCCCACATGCCCCGGGCCTGGGCGCGGTTGAGCGGGGGATCGGGGTGTCGTGGGGACCGATCACGGAACCCGTTTCGGGGCCTACGTTTCGGCGCCTACGTATCAGGGCCTATGTTGCCGGGTCTGTGTCGCGGGGCCGGAACCGGTCTCAAGCGTGGGAGAAAGCGTAGCGGTTCACGTGTATTGAGAGCGCCAAGGGAATGTTCAGGGAACGTATGGATGCGCCACCACGGCGCCGTTGGGCGGGTCAATCATCCCCGGTCGCGAGCTCGAGGGTCGCGAGGGTGCCCCCGCCAGATCGGTTGCGCAGTCGGATGCGCCAGCCTCGGCGCTCGCACAATCGCCAGACCAGGGACAGGCCGATACCCGTGCCGCCGCTGTCCGCGCCGCGCGAGAAAGGGGCGAACAGGGCATCGGGGTCCGCCGACCCGAGCCCGGGGCCGGTGTCCTCGATGGAGATCGTGGATCCCGTCATGGTCACCGTGACTTCGCCTTGGTCCGTGAATCCGAGGGCGTTGCGCAGCAGGTTGCCGAAGGTGATGGAGAACGCCGGACGGTCCACATCGAGGGGTGCGGCGGCCTCCAGGTTTACGCTCAGCCGCACGGGCTTGTGGGCGAATATCGCGCGGTAGCGCCCGACCTGTTCGTCGATGACGGTCAGGGCCGATGCGCGATGGGGGGCGCTATCGTCCTCGCCCTGTTCGCGTGCCAGGGCCAGAAGGGCGCTGGAGATTTCGTGCATCTCGCTGCTCGCCCGATGGATGCGTTCAACCCGGGCGCGGTTCTTCGCGTCCAATCGGGCGTCCAGACGCATCAGTTCGGCGGCGCCCTGGATCACGGTGGTGGGGGTGCGTAACTCGTGGCTGATGTCGCCGGTGAACAATTGCTCGCGCTGGATGAAGGCATGCAGGCGGTTGCGGTACACGTCGAAATCGCGCGCCAGGGCTCGAACCTCATCCCAGCGGAATTCGTCGGCTAGGGCGGTGGGTGCATCCTCCGGTTGCAGGCGGGCGACGCGACGGGCCAGTTCGGTCACGGGAGCGAGTGTGCGCTGCGCCAGCCAGCGGCCCATCAGGGCGGAGGCCAGGGTGACCAGCAGCACACTGCCGATCAGCAGCAACTTGAACCCCCGTTCACGTTGCTGGACCGCACTCAGTTCGTAGACGACCACGAAGGTCTGATCGCCCACGGCCCGCGCCGCGGCCCGGTGCGCGACGCCGTTGATGGCGATGTCGTGAAACCCCGGGGACAGGGTGCGAACCGCCTCGGGCAGGGGATCGGTGCCACCCGCGGGAGCCACCACGAATGCGCTGATCGTGGTGGTGTGTTCGGGGGGAGAGCGGGGATTGCGCGCGCGGCGGGCGATGTAGTCCTCCAGCTCCGCGGTGAGGGTGTCGTCGATGAGCCCGGCTTCCAGATTGTGGGAGCCCACGTAGATGGTCACCGCCAGCAACAGGCTGACCAGGGCGCCGAATACCGCGAAGGCCAGGGCCACCCGGTTACGCAGGCTGGAGGTGCGTTCGACCACGCTTCAGAACCCCATGACTGTGCCGGGCCCGACCGTCATGGGCGGGGGTCAGTCCTGGACATGGGCCAGCTTGTAGCCCATGCGCCGCACCGTGTGCAGCAGGGGGGTGTCGAAATCATGATCGATGGCCCCGCGCAGGGTGTGCAGATGCGCGCGCAGGGTGTCGCTATCCGGTGGGCTGTCGGCCCAGATCTCCCGTTCGATCTCCGCGCGGGAAACCACACCCGGCGAGCGGCGCATGAGCAGGGCGAGGATTTTCAGGGGAATCGGCGGCAGATCGATACGCCGCCCACCGCGCCGGATCTCCAGGGATGTGATGTCAAAGGAAAGATCATGCACCCGCAGCCGGTCGGCGCGGATCTCGTTGGGTCGCCGCCGCGCCAGGGCCGTGACCCGGGCCTCCAGTTCCGGCAGGGCAAAGGGTTTGACGAGGTAGTCGTCCGCGCCGCTGGAAAAGCCGTCGAGCTTGTTTCGCAGGGTGTCGCGCGCGGTCAGCATCAGCACCGGTGTGTAGTGACCCTCGGCGCGCAGGCGGGTGCAGACTTCCAGGCCGTCCATGCCCGGCAGCATCAGGTCCAGGATGATGACGTCGTAGTCGTTGGCGATGGCAAAGCCCAGACCGGCAGGGCCGTTATAGGCCACGTCAACTCCGTGGCCCCGGGCGTCGAAAAACTCGGTGAGGTTTTCGACCAGGTCCGGGTTGTCCTCGACGATCAGCAGTTGCATGGGGTCACCTTAGCACCGCGCCGCCCCGTCACCGGAGAGGGCCCCACAGTGTTGCGGCCGCCGCGCGCAGGATGGCGCGGGCCTCGGTCGCGTCCAGGGCATCGCGCAGTTGCCGTTCAAGCTCGCCGCTGGCCGCGCACAGCGCCTCGGCACCGATGGCCGCCGAGGCGCCTTTCAGTGTGTGCGCCAGGTGGCTTGCCTGGACGCTCTTCCCCTCGCTGATCAGGGCCTCGATCCGCTCCACCGTGTCGCGATGCTCGCTGAGAAAACGCGCCCGTAGGCTGAGCATCATGTCGTGTTTTCCCGAGGCGATCATGAGGGCCTTCGCCGTGTCGATCCCTGGGTGTTCGTCTTTGCTGGCGCGTGCCGTCCCGGGGGGCGCGCCATCCGCCCCGGGAGGAACGGGGCCCAGGTGCTTGGTGATCAGTTCCAGAAGGTGCTCGGGATTGATCGGTTTGCGCAGGTAGGCGTTCATGCCGGCATTCAGGCATTGCTGCTCGAATTCGGCCTGGCCATGGGCGCTCATGGCGATGATCGGGGTACGTGCGTGACGCGATCCGGCGCGCAGGCGGCGGCAGACCTCGCGCCCGTCGGGGCCCGGCATCTCGATGTCCGTGAGGATGAGATCGAAATCGCCGGATTCGGCCGTCTCGAGCAGAGCCTGGCCATTGTCCACCTGGATGACGCTGATGCCGTGGTCGTCCAGGGCCCCCTGGATGATTCCACGGGTGATCGGGCAGTCGTCCGCGACCAGGATCAGGCCGCCAGGGCCGGTTTTCGGCCGCGCGGCGGCCGCGCTGCCGTGGATCGGGAGCGAGGGGGCCATGGTCGCGTTTGGCGCGGTGGAGTCGGGGAACAGGGTGACCAGGGTGCTGAGAAGCAGGTCCCTGTTGACCGGCTTGGGCAGCAGCGCATCGATCGTCCCATGCAGGGCCGGGTCATCGGGTGGGGCCTCTTCGCTGTAGGCGGACACCATGAGAATGGTGGGTTGGCAGTCTTCGGCGCTGCTGGCGCGGATGCGCTGGGCGGCGCCCAGGCCGTCCAGGTCCGGCATGTGCCAGTCCAGGATGATCAATGGGTAGGGATGGGCGTCCGCCGTGTTCTGCTGATAGGCCTCCACCGCGGCGATACCCCCGTTGACCGCGATCGGCTGCAGGCCCAGGTCCGTGAGCGTGTGTTTGAGAATGTCCCGCGACACACCGTTGTCGTCGGCAATGAGTACGGCCTGCCCCCGCAGTGCCGTGGGCAGGCCACCGTGGGCTTCGGTGCCCGCTGCCGCGGCGCGCAGCAGTCGGACGTCCACGTTGAACTGCGTTTCCTTATCGCCCAGGTACGGGGCGCTGATACGCCCATGCATGAGTTCCACCAGGCGCCAGGATATGGCCAGGGTGAGGTGGCGCGTCTGCCCCTCTTTCTCATGCAGGGCCTCCAGCAGGGCGTCGGGGCGGGTGCTGGATCGGGTGTTTCCGGAGTGCTGGATGGAGAATTGCAGCCCCATGGCCTGGGCGTCCGTGGCGTGCTCGGAGACGACGATGCGCACCTCGCCGTCGACGGCCATGTCGAGCACGTGACGCAGCACATGCACGAGTGCCTGGATCAGGCGCGGGGCATCGCCGAGGAAGTGTTCGTGGGTGTCCGGTGCGCGGATCACGCGCAAGGCCAACGTGCGTTCGCGGGCGCTTGCGGCACAGGCTTCCACCACGGACTCGAGCAGGATCGACAGCTCGAAGGATTCGATGCGCAGAGGGACGGCGGTGGCGGTGGCGGGCGGCGCCTCGGCCAACTCCGTGAACAGGGCGCCGGACAGTGTTTCGATTGTCTGTCCGATCTGCCCCAGGTAACGGGCGCGCTGTTCATCCGAGTCCGAGTCGAGTGCCAGTGTCGCCAGGCCGGACAGCGTGCTGAGCGGTTGACGCAGGCCGTTATCCAGGCGGGCCAGGTGTTGCTGGTGTTGATGGCGTTCGCGGGTGAGCGCCGCTTCCAGGCGGGCAATCTCCACGTCGGGATTACCGTGCTTGGTGCTTTGCCCCGCCCATTTCACTGAGATCGCCCATGGCCTTGTCGAGCCGGTCGCCAAGAATGGATGCCAGGTTGAGAAACAGGCGTGCGGCGATGCGCGGGTGGATGCGGCGTATACGTTCCACGTCGGACCAGCGCAGCAGCAGCACCCGGGTCTGGCCCAGGGCCACCACTGAAGCGGAGCGGGGCTGACGGCGGATGAGGGCCATCTCGCCGAACATCTGTCCCTCACCCAGTTGCAACAGGGGACGCAGGTCTCCCTTGTCGCTGCGCCAGATCTCCACGTTGCCCACCAGCACCACGTAGAGCACGTCGCCCACCTCACCCTGGTGAAAAAGCGGTTCGGCGGGCTCGAAGCGGCGCACCTCGCTGAGCAGGATCAGCTTCTTGATCTGCCAGGGTTTCATGTCGCGGAACAGCGCGCAGTTCTCCTGAACGCGCCGTTGCAGGTGCAGATCAAGCATGTCCCACAGGGAAACCAGGCGCACGCTGGACAGCAACAGGGGCGTGATGAGGAAGGTCGAAGCCAGTGCGCCGAGCATCATCATGGCGCTGAGCAGGCCGAAGTGGGCGACGGGCGGGAAGCCGGACAGGCCCAACAGCGCGAACCCGGCGGTCAGTGCGATGGAGGTGCTGAAGATGGGCATGGCCTCGTGCCGCACGGTCTCCTTCAGTGCATCGAGTGCGTGCTCACGCCCCCGGTTCGCCCGGTGGAAACGGACCATGAAATGCATGGTGTCGTCCACGCATATGCCCAGCGCTATGGCCGCGACCATGGCGGTGCTGGTGTCCAGCGGCAGGCCGAACCAACCCATGACACCGAACAGCAGGGCGACCGGGAACAGGTTGGGAATCACGGCGATCAAACCCGCCTGGGCATTGACGAACAGCGTCGCCGTGAGCACGCCGATGACCAGGAACACCAGGGAAAGGGATATGACCTGGCCGAGGGCCATGTAGTCGGCGGCGTGCTTGGTCATGACCTCGTCGCCGGTGATGTGATAGTCCACACCGCGCGGGAGGTTCTCATCGAGGAAGGCCTGGATGTCATCCATGACCCCTGACAGTTCGTGCGAGCCGGCGATGGTGTGGCGGACCTGGATGCGCGCCTGACTGTAGTCCTTGGACACGTAGGGGGCGACGTCGTCAGGGTCGAGGAACAGGGCGTACTCACGGGCGATGGCGTCGTCCTCGGGCAGGTACAGGCGGCCCGAGTCGTCCTCCTCCATGACCACGTTGATGCGCTGCATGATGTCCGCGAAGGAGAAGGTCTTGCGGAACAGCCCGGTCTGTTCGAGATGTTTCTGGGTTCGCACCAGGGCCCGCAGGTAGCGGACCTTGAGAAAGGTGTCCTCCACGCGGGCGTCGAAGACGATCGAGAAGGTGTGACTGCCGGTGAGTCTGTCCTCCAGCGTCTGGCGGTCGAGACTGACGGCATCGTGGGCCTCGAAATAACTGGACGGGTCGTTGTCCACGCGGATCTGGCTGGCGCCGATGAGACAGATCACCAGGAACACCGCGCTCCCGACCATAAGCGTCCGACGCCTTCTCAGTACCCAGGCCATGAGGCGCACCGCGGCGGCCTGTATCCAGTTGTCACCGCCCCCGGTGGTGGTGCGCGCCGCGGCTTTGCCGCCGAATAACCCCAGCCAGGCGGGTACCAGCAAGGTGGTGATGAGGAAGTTCGCCGCCAGCCCGAAACCGGCCATGAGACCGAACTCGCGCAACATGGGAATGGGGTTGGTGGCGATGGACAGGAAGCCCAGGGCGGTGGTGATGAAGGTCAGCAGCACCGCCATCCCGACCCGGTCGCTCATGCGCGCGATGGCCTGTCGCCGGTCCAGGCCCTCGCCCCGCGCGGCGTAGTACTCGCTGAGCAGATGGATGTCTTCGGTGGAGCCGATGATGATCAACAACATGGGCACGATGGAGGTCATCACGTTGATCTCCACACCCAGCAGAGCCATGGCCCCAAGGGCCCAGACGACGCTCATGCTGCCGGTCAGCAGGGGAATGAGGGCACCGTTGAGGCGGCGCACGATGATCGCGAGCATGGCCAACAGCAGCCCGAGCGAGGCCGGCAACAACCAACGTTGGTCGTGCACCATCTTGGCGTTGACGGCTTGGCGCAGCAGGGGGGATCCCACTTGTACCACCGTGTCCAGGCGCTCCCGCAGGGGTGTGATCAGGCGCTCCAGCTCGGTCACGATGAGGGCATCGCGCTGAGCGCCGGCCTCGCCCTCGGCGAGGTTGATGATCAGTGCCAGGCCCTTGCCGTCGGCGGACAGGAACTGGTCGGCGATGATCGGGTTCGCCAGGGCATGGCGGATCCAGGCGCGCAGGGCGTCCCGGTCCTGGAAAGGCCGCGTGGCGTCGAGATAGGGCTCGCTCACCATTTCCCCGTTGTCGGAGAAACGGGTGTCCTTGAGCGAGAACAGGCTGCTTACGTCGGTGACGAACTCCCGCTCAGCGATTGCATCGATCGTCGCCTCAATGGTGCCCAGGTTGTCCTGCTCGAACAGGGCATCGTCGTGCAGAAACAGGAGAATGGTCTCGCGGGCCCCGAATACCTCCTGGAAGCGGTCGAAGGCCGCTCGCGTGGCGTCACCCTCGAGCATCATCTTGTCGAAGGAAGCATGCAGTTCGAGGCGGGGCAGCTGCGTGGCGAAGCCCGCTGTCAGCAGGCCCAGCAGACAGAGCACGGCCAGCGCGTGTCGCGTCGCCAGGGCGATCAGTGCATTCATTGGATTCGTGTCTTTGTTTTTCGTATTGCGCAACCGTGCGCTGGCGACAATAGCAACGTCTCGGTGGCTGGCGAAGCGTTGCGATGCCACGCGAACGGTGCGGGCCTTCTCCGGGCTGAGTGCTTCACGTACAGTCGCAAGCGCCTCAGTGCCGTGTGCGCCCTTGCCCGTGGATGTGACGGCCGCGTCTAACAAGGCGGATATCCAGCGGCGCGCTTGCATAACAATCACGAAAGAACCGCCCATATCACCAACAGGGAGTCCAAGGACCGTGAGTGATAGCACCTGGAACGAACTGGTATCGAAGCTGCGCAGCGTCGCTGAGCTTGAACACCAGTTCATGTGTCAGTACCTGTTCTCCGCGTTTTCCATCCAGAAGCGTTACGTCGAGCAACAGGCACTGGAATCGATCACCCCCGCCCAGCTCGAGATGACCCGGCGCTGGGCCAATACCGTCTATTCCGTCGCGCGCCAGGAGATGGAGCACCTCGCCCTGGTGAACAACCTGCTTCGTGCCATCGGCGCGGCGCCATGTTTCGCCCGTTTGAACATCGAGGAACGCCCGCTGGAGCAGTTCCACCTGGGTGCCGAACCCTGCGACGGGAGCGCTGAGCGTCTCGGTGGGGCATTGCCCGGCGGCGTGGACTGCGCGGACCTCGCGCCCATTCCCCAGCCGTTCGCGTTCACCCCGTTCACCCGCGATGCGGTCGCGCGCTGGACCTGTATGGAGAGTCCCGGCTGCGAGGCCCTGCTTGAGTCGGTGCCGGGCGATTTCGCCGATTGGTGCTTCGAGAATATCCACGTGGTCGCGGATCGGAAGGCGGCCGATGCTTCGCCTGATGACGTGGAACCGGGCACCATATCGGCCGCCTACGATGCCATCTCCGACCTGTTCAGCCAGCTGCCTTCATCCGCCTTCGTCGCCGGTGCCGATGAGCAGGTCAAGCTCATCCAGCAGTACGACATCTACGTCTTCCCGGTGACGGACAATGCCTCCGCCCAGCAGGCCATCGACCTGATCACCAAGCAGGGGGAGAGCAATCGCGCGTCCACCAACTACGAGAGTCATTACCGCAGGTTCTACGAGATCACCCGCGAGTTTGACGCGGCGCTCGAGCTTACCCCGGGCTTCCAGCCGTACTGGGACGTCGGGCTGCCTGCCGACGGTGGGACCATCGGCAACGCCTACACGCGCGGTATCTACGAACTGTGCAACGACGCTTACGGCAACCTGCTGGTGATGCTGACCGGGCTGTACGGGACGCTCAATCAACAGCCGGGCAGCAGTCCGTACTTCGCACCCGCCCTGGGGCAGGAGTCGTTCAGTCCGTTCATGACCATGGTGCTGCGTTCCCTGGCGGAGGTGCTGGTCCAGCTCGACCCCGGCGGCGGCGTGGCCGGGGCCCAGCGCCTGGGACCGGGGTTTTACATCGATCCACAGTTGCAAGCGGACCTGCTTACCCCGTACGTGGAGGGGTCCAGCGGGGTGCTCAAGCCGGTGTTCGGCGACATCGAGGATATCCTGGCGCGCACCCGCGCCTTCGACGAGAAGCTGGCCTCCGTCATCGCCATGGGGCCGCCACCGGTCTTGGATCCGAACCTGTCCGATTGGGTCACCGGTCGGCTCAATTTCATTCAGGAGAACTCCCGGCGCATCACCGTGAACCTCGCGCGTATCTACGAGCAAGGCATCTTCAGCGCATTTGACTCCAAAGACGGTTACTGAGGGCAGGGATGATGAGCACAGCCAAACGCAAGACCCCGGATAACCGACCGGAAACGACCGCCACGGGTGATTACCTCCATATCAATTTCGGTGGCTATTTCCTCTGCCGGATCGCCACCGACCCGGACCCGTCGGATGACCCCTACGGGACCAGCGGTTACACCATGGCGCTGGCCAACGAGCCACTACTCAACCAGCTTATCCGTACCGAACCGGACGGTGGCCCGCAGCGGGACAGCGATCTGCCCGGCCTGCCCATCGGGGTGAAGGTCACGACAGCGGGTGTCAACGGTGCCATCGATCCGGACATGACCTTCCTGCTCGCCAATGCCCGCGTGCACCTGGGCGGTTACGACGGCGTCGAGGACGCCCCCGTGTTCGTGAGCAACAACAACACCGTGGGTTCCGACGACACCATGTCCTTCGTGGTGGAGCCATTCCGGATGACCATCACGGGCGCCTCGGTCACCCTGCCGATCCGGGAGTTCAGTATCCATGCCGAGGATGACCTCGTGCCGGGCGAACCCAAGGTGAGGGCCGTGGATATTCCCCAACCCTCGGACTACGCCCGGCGCCTGAACCGGAGTTTCACCATGGGCTCGGCCCAGGCCCACCAGGCCATCGGCGTGTACGACGAGTACGGCTATTTCCGCGCCCGCCGGGCATGGTTGCGCGACCGGATAGCGACGATCCAGGCCCTGATCGACGGGGGTGCCTGCCCCGATGTTGAGGATTGCCTCCTGCAACTGGAGGGCTACCGGTCGCGCCTGTTCCAGATCGAGCAATGGGGTGACCGGGTGATCAACAAACTCGGTTTTCTCTGCCAGTGGGAACACGACATCAATGGCGCCCACGGCCTGGCCCTGGATCTCGACGCCCATGGCCATTCCGAAATCCTGGGGGGTACCGTTCGCGCCGATGATCCATGGCGGGTGCGCTACTGGTTTGGTGGCTGGGACGGTGATCTTCTCACCGGATACATGTCGGGGACCCTGGAGATCCCCTTTACCTCGGACTGAGGTCCGGCAGTCGACCGCCCCGGTCAGGGACTTCACGGGAGCGATCGAGCCGAACACAGCATGCTCAAGAAGTTCCGCTACAACATTGTTCTGGGATTCGGCGCCCTGCTTCTGCTGATGGCGGGCTTGGGTGGTTATGGTCTGCACCAGATGCGCAGCGTGCAGTCGGAGCTGGAAGCGGTGGTGGACAGCCACAACCGCAAGATCAGTATCGCCATCGATATGCAGGTGGCCGGCTATCACCGCTCCGACGCCCTCTACAACATGCTGCTGATCGAGGATCCCTTCGAGCGCGACCATTACTTCATGGACTACAACCGCGCCGGTTTCGAGGTGGGTAAGGCCCGGCAGTCCATCCTCGAGCGGCCCATGAACAGCAGCGAGCGCGCGGTGCTCGATCGCCAGGGGCGCCTCATCGAGGAGGTGGTCGAGGTACAGGATGGCGTGGTCGATTTCCTGGCCGATGAACGATACGACGAGGCGCGTACGCTGATGCAGAAACGTGTCCTGGGTCTGCAGGCCGACATCAACGACACCTTCGGCGAAATCCGCGCTATCCAGGGGGTGGCGGCGCGCAAGGCGCTGGATCATGCGCGCGCGGCGGGTCAGGCCTCGCAGGTGCTCACCTCGGTGCTCGTCCTGCTCGGCCTGGCTTTGGGCACCGCCGTTGCACTTTACGTCTACCGTAAGGTGCAGACCCAGGAGAAACAGATCGATGCGCAGATGATCGCCCTGCGTGCGGCCAAGGAGCGGGCCGAGCATGCGGACCGGGCCAAGAGCGAATTCCTCGCCACCATCAGCCACGAAATCCGCACGCCCATGAACGGGGTTCTCGGCATGGCGCAAGTGCTGCGGGGCACCAACATGGACGAACGCCAGCGCGGCTACGTGGAGACCATTGCCGGCTCAGGAGAGACACTGCTGGTGCTGATCAATGACCTGCTCGATCTGGCCAAGATCGAGTCGGGAAAATTGGAGCTGGAGGAGGCCGATTTCGACCTCAAGCGACTCATGGACAGCGTCATGATGCTCATGTCCAGCAAGGCGTTGCCCAAGGGACTGTCCATGGAGGTGGATTTTCCCGCCGATGCACCGGTCTGGGTGCGCGGTGACGCCACCCGTCTGCGCCAGGTGTTGCTCAACCTGGTCGGCAATGCCATCAAGTTCACCGAACGGGGCTCGGTGGGCCTGAGCGTGCACCATATTTCCGGGGGCGCCGGACAGTTGATGCTCGGCTTCGAGGTCCGCGATACCGGGATCGGTATCGATCCGGCCACGGCGGAACGCCTGTTCGAGTCTTTCACCCAGGCGGATGCCTCCATCACCCGACGCTTCGGCGGTACGGGGTTGGGCTTGTCCATCTGCAAACGGCTGGTTCGGGCCATGGGTGGGGAGATCGGCGTGGAGAGCGACCCGGGGCAGGGCAGCACGTTCTTCTTCGACGTCTCCCTGAAAATGGCCGGGCGCGACGCCGGGACACAGCCGGACGAATGTGACGATCTGGGGTCCCTGCGCGTCCTGGTGGTCGATGATGACGCCATCAATCGCCAGGTCGCGGAAGGTCTCCTTGAGCAGCAGGGCCACCGCGCACGGTGCGTTGAAAGCGGCGTCCAGGCTCTCGAAGTGCTGGCCGACGAGCGTTTCGACGTGGTGCTGATGGATATGCAGATGCCGGTCATGGATGGGCTCGAGACCACCCGGCGCATCCGCGCACTGAAAGGCACCTCGGTGTCCGCCGTGCCGGTTCTGGCGCTGACGGCCAACGTGGGCGAGTCCGATGTCCGACGTTGCCTGGATGCCGGAATGAACGGCTACCTGAGCAAGCCCGTGCGTGTTGATGATCTGCGCCGGGAATTGGCGCGCCTGGCGATCACCCCCGAGCATGGTGGAGTCGATCCGACCACCGAACCGGAGGTCGGGCAGGAGCGTGATGACGAAGCCCTGCCCCTGGTGGATGCGGCGATCCAGGACCGACTGCGTGCCTCCATCGGCGCGGCACGCGTCGTCGAACTGGTGCAACTGTTCGGCGAGTCCAGCGGCCAGGTTCTGGCCGGTATCTCCGCGGCCTGGGAGGCACGGGACTACGAGGAACTGGGTGCCAAGGCCCACCGGCTGCGTGGCTCCGCACTGTCATTGGGCCTGGTGGCCCTTTCCGATATCGCCGGGGAAACCGAGAAAGCAGCCAAGGTCCGTAACGAGGTGCGGCTGCGGGACCTGCTCAACCGGCTGATGTTGGTGCAGAGCCGCACGCTGGCGGCTCTTTCCTCCGAGCCTGAAGAACACATGCCGGGCGCGGACGCGAAGCGCCACTGACCGGGAGGGCCGCCGGATGTCGGTCGGCGGCGGAGTCTAAGGGCTCAGCGGTTGCGCGATGTCGTTGGGGTCGGCCCTGTAATCGTGGCTGACGGGCGGGCAGTCCAGGGTCTGGGGACGCGCCCAGGCCTTGGCGATCCAGGTCTGCCAGTAGCCCGGGTTGGCCGGGTAGGACTCCTTGCCCGTGGTATCGCCGCAGGTTTCCGCGGATACCGACTGACCCGGCCCAATGGCCACCACGCTGCCGGACTTCAGGGTGCAGCGCGCCATCCAGGTCAGGTCATTCCAGCCCAGGCAGATGTCGTAACGTGCCCTGTACTGGGCACGTGTGCCACTGGGCGCGTCATAGGCCCACCATTGACCGAGGCGGTTGGTCTGACCCCGGGCATTGACCTTGTCCGGGCCGTTCCACATGCGATAGACGGGGATATCGGTCGTGGTGCGGATCACCAGTGCGGAACTGATGCCGCCCTCGCCCTGGGGTTTCACCGCCGCACCTTGGTCGGCTTTGTCATACGCGGGGTCGTCCGCTGGCACGACTTCCGCGCGCCCGTACAGGACCGCGGGCAGGGCCGATTGCGGCGGTTTGAGCTGGCTGTGGCCGCAGCCCCCCAGAGACAGGGACAGGGCGAGGATGACCGTGACGAACACGGCCAGCATGGACGGGGTACGCGGTCGGAACATGGTGGGGAACTTCCCTTTCAAGGTGCGAAGTACAACAAAGTAACGTGCCCGCGAGGCCCCGGAGTGGCGAGTTTCCAAAGTACACGCCAGGGTAATCCCGCATTAATCGCATTCAGCCCGCGTGTGCACATTCTTTCCATGCTCGGAGGCTTGAGAGAGATGGAATTTGCTTGCAAACTCTTCCCCAACGTGTGGACGGACCGCCGTGAGCGGCGGCATCGTCCCCGCGGGGCGGCAGGCGCGGTTCGCGAGTCCGATCATTATCCTGGGTGAACTCGCGGGCTGGTTCGCTGTCCCAGAGTTCAAGGTGATGCACTCCCACTTGCGAGTCCGGGTGTTCACAGCCCGGAAAATTGGGCTAGACTTCCCCTCAAACGCAAGCGGCACGTGCGCACGCCGCTGAGAGATACAGAACATGAAACGCATCATTCAAACCGTGATTACGACCGCTATGCTGCTCGCCACCCAGTTCGTGATGGCAGGTGGGCCAAGCGGGTTATCCGCTCTGTAAGTGCGGCCAGTCGGTCGGCCGCGCCAGAGGCGGCCAACCGGCCGATAACAGTGATAGAGAAGCGCACGCCCTTGGGGTGTGCGCTTTTTTGTTGGGGAGAGCGTTTGTCTCAGGCTATGGGGTTTGTGCGTCGCCCGCGTTGGCCCGGATGTCGGAGTGCGCTCAAGGGGGGCTTCAAATCGGCCCTCCGTGCCAATGTAGGTGCGGCATCCTCATTAACCGGCAGCGAAGGCTCTCTGACTGTGCACACGCGTCGTGAGGGGAGGGGGCATTGCGCCGCGATGCGGCGTGCTGGGGGCTTATCTGATTGTACCGGTGAGGCGTGCCAGGCGGTCGACGGTCAAGCGCAGGTAGCGAGCCGCTTCCTCTTCCTGCAATGCGTACTGCTCGTCGTCCCGCGTGTCGTCTATCGTGCGCTTGAATAGTGCTTTGGCATCCATGAGCAGACCCAGCTTGCGTTCATGGCGGCGTTCCAGGATGGCGGCCTGGTACAGGGTTACACCGAGATTGGTACGCCCCGAAAGTTGGTACCCGGCATCGGGACCCAAATGTTTGATCAGTTCGTCCAAGGCCAGCCGTGCCCGGTCGACGGTCACGTTGATATTGTCGCGCGTCGCCCATTTGCGCCCTGAATCATGACTGTTCAATTCGTCAAAGTGCTGGCTTAACACGAAGGCGGCATCCAGGGTCGTGATATGGGTAACCGTTGCCAGACGCGAGCAGAGTTTGGGGCGACAGGTGACCGGGTCAAGCGAGTTCAAGGCGTCGCATTCCAGGCGTTGGGACAGGCGGTTGGTGGACTCGAGGGTCGAGCGATAGCGCTCATAGGTCTCAACTGGAGCCCGGTACGCGAACCCGTAGTAATAGAGCGATGCCAGGGTGCGTGTCAGATTCCAGTCAACGAAGTCTTTCTCCTCTACCCAGGGCGATCGTTCGATCAAATCGATGCCGAGACGTTTTTGATCCATGAGCAGAGCCAGACCGCCGAGAATGGACCATGCATGGGGGCCACCGTTGAAGATACCGTCGATCAGGGCGTCGTGGTCGGGGCGGGCTGGTTGCTGATAGCGCACGAACGCGGTCGTGGTACCCGTGCTTGGCGACCTCGGCATTGAGCACAGGTATGTTTGCGTCGCCGCCTTGACCGTTTTCGCCGCGTCCTGATAGCCGTAGCGGCCGAACTCCCCCGAGAGCAGTTCGGCACTGGTTCGCTGGCCGTCGCAGAACTCGTCGATGGCCTGCTCGGCGAGCGTCTTGCCGCTGTTCTTACTGTTCTCGCTGTTCTTCTTGCTACTCGGTGTGTAGGTGCCAAGCGCGTAGCGCGCGAGCGTGACATAGCCGACGAAGAACGGCTGCATCAGGTCTTCAATACGATGGCTGCTGAGCTTTAACTCGCTATCGAGCATTCCGGCATGCTTGAGCAAAGGCAGCACATCGTCCTTGAGGAACTGCCCGCCTCGCTCCATGGTGGCGCAGTGGCTGGCCTTGACCCAGGGCGCGTTCAGGGTTGTGGTTTCGTTGGAGCACAAGCGCGGATCACGCAGCGGCAGGTGTTCGCGGGTTACGCAGAGCTGGATGTCGTCGCTGATCCTCTTGGTCAACGCCTCGGCCCGCTGATAGGTGTAACTGAAACTCGTGTAGAGCTTACGGCGCGCCTTTTCGGTGGTGGCCTTGACCTGTGCGCTGACACCGTCTTGACGCTCGGAAAACTCCAGGCTCAAAAAGCTCGATTCCAGGGTGCGTAATCCTCCCGAGGCGGCAAGCCACATCAATACGGGGATCAGTGGGAGCAGGATCAGCGAGGCCAGGCTGGGCCAAGGGTGTGCTTTCACGATGGAGAGCAGGGTGTGCCGCAGCCGGTCACGCCGGTGGGAGGCCATGATCTTCCACCGGTAGGTGACGATGCCGCATGCGGCCCCGGAAACGAGACCCCAGAAAATGGCTACGGCATGGGGGTGGAAGAAGCGCGCGAGTAGGTAGTCCAGTTGGGCATAGGTCCCGAGATCCGGGTCATCGGACCAGAGGCTGATGAGGATCAGAATGAACCCGATCAGGTAGGCTGCCACCAAGGCGATCAACAGCCACCAGCGCAGTTTCATGAATAGAAGGGCCGGGCCGGGGCGCGGGTGCCTGCATCCCCAGGCCATGAGCAACCACCCTGTTACCAGGGCCGTGATGAAGAGCGCGAAACTGACCATGCGCGGCATTCCTTGGTGAATCCTGGGGGCTTAGTGTAGCCAAGGCGGTCCTGGTTTTTTATTTCAACGCGTCTTGGCGCACCGGACCACCCGATCCCGCGGTACGCCATCGCGAGGATCGCCATGGGTGGGTGTTCCCAAGAACAATTGATGGGGGCCCCGCCTCGACACTCCGCGCCAGCTTGTGTAAACCGGGGCCGGACCCACCCTTCACCCCGCCCGGCCAGAGGCAAGTCCCATGAAAAATCAGCCGTTCCTGGCGCTTTTCTTCCTCCTCGTCGCCCTCTCAGTGACCTCCGTGCACGCTCTTGAGAGGCAGTCGGTGCCCGCGGCGGAACCCGAGATCACGGAACCTTTGTTCAAGCCCTTCATCGAGCGCTACATCCTCGATGAGCTGAAGCAGCTGCGTCAGGATCAACAGGCCATGAGGGCGGATGTGGCCGAAAAGGTGGCCGAGGCCCGCCTCAATGCCTCGGACCGCGCCATCCGTTACACGGCGGACACCACCAACAACATCTTCTACATCATCACCGCGGCAGCCTCGATGCTGGTGTTGCTGGGATGGAAATCCATCCAGGACATCAAGCAGAGCATCGAGGCCACCACGACCCGCCGCGTCGAAGAGATGACCCTGAAGTACGAGGAACGCCTCAAGGCCCTGGAGATCACCATCAAGGAGCGCTCGGAACAGATCGTCGCCGCCCAGCAGGAGATATCAGACAGCAACGTGATGCACTCGCTGTGGATGCGCGCCGGCCTGGAGAAGAGCGATCAGGAGAAGATCCACATCTACGACCAGATCCTCGAGATCAATCCCAACGACGTGGAGGCGCTGACCTACAAGGCGGACACCCTGCTCGACATGGACGAGGACACCTGGGCCCTGTCCCTGGTCGACCAGGCCCTGGAGAAGGACCCCGAGTACGCCCTGGCCTATTGGCAGCGGGCCTGCGCCAAGGCCAAGTTGGAGCAGTACGAGGAGGCCCTGGAAGACATCGAAAGGGCGTTGGCGTTGTCCGCGTCGCTGCGCGACAAATTGGCCGGCGAGGTCTACTTCACGGGCATGCGTGAGCATGCGGGTTTTCTGGCGCTGTCCGGTGCGGCGGTGAATGACGGGCCCGCCCAGGGCGGTCAACCGGTGACGGCATGAGCTCCATTGCCGGGGCTATGACCGGTGTGTGGCTCACCGGTCATGGTGGTGTCGAAAAGCTCGACTACCGGGACGATATTCCGATCCCCGAGCCCGGACCCCGGGACGTGCTCATCCGGGTCAGCGCCGCCGCCGTCAACAACACCGATCTCAACGTCCGCACCGGTTGGTATTCCAAGACCGATCACTCCGCCGCCGATGCCGGTTGGTCGGGTGAGGCCATGCGCTTTCCCCTCATTCAGGGAGCCGACGTGTGCGGTGTGGTCGAACAGGTGGGTGAGGTCGCCGACCCGGGGCTGTTGGGGCGGCGGGTGATCGTGGAACCCTGCCTGTTCGAGGCCGGGGGGCGGCCATTGGACCCGCCCTGGTACCTGGGTTCTGAATGTGACGGCGGTTTCGCCCAGTACACCGTGGTCGCGGCACGCCATGCACACCCGGTGGGCGGCGCGCTTTCGGACATCGAACTGGCGTCATTTCCCTGTTCTTACTCCACGGCCGAAAACCTGCTCACCCGTGCCTCGGTCAAGGCCGGGGAGCGGGTGCTGGTGACGGGGGCATCCGGCGGGGTCGGTTCCGCCGTCATCCAACTGGCCCGGGCGCGCGGTGCCCAGGTGATCGCCATGACCTCGCCAGCCAAGGCTGAAACGCTTATGGGCCTGGGGGCCGAGGCGACCGTCGCGCGAGATGAAGACCTTGTCGAAGCACTGGGCCGAAACAGCGTGGATACCGTGGTCGACCTGGTGGCCGGGCAGCGATGGCCCCGTCTGCTGGAGGTGTTACGCCCCTTCGGCCGGTACGCCGCGTCCGGCGCCATCGCGGGGCCCCTGGTCGAACTTGACGTGCGCACCTTGTACCTCAAGGACCTGAGCCTGTTCGGCGCCACGGTGCTCACCCCCGAAGTGTTTCCGAACCTGGTCAAACGCATCGAGAATGAGGAGATACGCCCCCTGGTGGCGGAAACCTTCCCGCTGCGCGATATCGCACGGGCCCAGGAACGCTTCACCGCCAAGGCCCACGTCGGCAAGCTTGTGCTGGAGATCCCCTCGGATGGCTGACGCCCCGGGGTGTCATGGCGTGCGCCCGGAGTGCGCCCTGTGAAAGGCCGTGAAAGCGGTATGCCTGACGAGGCCGTGTGGAGGACCTTCTTCGCTACGGACTGTGTCGTGGAACGCATGGATTGCGCGCCCACGGGTCAGGAATCGGTGCTCGAGTTCGGTTGTGGCTACGGCACCTTCACCCTGCCCGTGGCGCGGCGGACCCGGGGCGTGGTTCATGCGCTCGACATCGATGTGGACCGGGTCAACGAACTCCGTGAACGGGCGCGTGCCGAGGGGCTGATGAACCTGAGAGTGACTGAGCGTGATTTTCTGGAGAACGGTACCGGACTACCCGCCGCGTGCGTCGACCACGCCATGATCTACAACCTGCTGCACATTGAGCAGCCGCTGTCCCTGCTCAGCGAGGCCTGGCGGGTGTTACGACCAGGTGGCGGCTTATCGGTGATTCACTGGAACCACGACCCACGAACACCCCGCGGACCGCCCCTCGACATTCGGCCCAGGCCCGGGCAATGCCGTGGCTGGGCCGAGGCGGTGGGTTTCATGTGGGTGGATAGCCCGGTTCTGGGTGCCTGCGCGCCCCATCACTACGGACTCGTGTTCAACAAGTCGAGCTGAGGGGGCGCGTCGGGTATGCCTCGTTCGCAGGGGGCTGAGCCAGGCCTTGGCCGGGAGGTGCCCGGTGCATCGGTCGCCATAGCTCCCGGTACCCCTGTCGCAAATGGATTTGCCATGCCCGACTACCGACGTCCCCACATCAATGGCGGCTGTTTCTTCTTCACCGTCGTCACCCATCAACGGCAAGCGCTCCTGACGCAAGACCGCGTTCGCAACGCCCTTCGTGACGCGATTAAGGGGGTTATGCAGGGGACTGGGCGGATGGCGACGCGATCTGGGGGGCGTTTGGTGAGTAGGGTTTGGGAGCTATATCGCTGGCCGGATGGTGCACACGGTGCGCCCTACGAAGGGTGGCCTCTCTGTAGGGTGCACCTTGTGCGCCAGGGGCTTCATTCATGGTCGTGCGCGTTCAGCCCCCGCCGCTTCCACAGCAGGTACACGGCGGGCACCACGAACAGCGACAACAGCGGCGCGGTGATCATGCCGCCCACCATGGGCGCGGCGATGCGTTGCATGACCTCGGACCCGGTTCCGGTACCGATCATGATGGGCACCAGGCCGGCGATGATCACGGCCACGGTCATGGCCTTGGGGCGCACGCGCATGACGGCGCCTTCGATGATGGCGGCCTTGAGGTCCCGCTGGTCGCGCAGTTCGCCTTGGTCCTCGCTTTCCTTCAGCGCGTTGTCCAGGTACACCAGCATCACCACGCCGAATTCCGCCGCCACCCCGGCCAGGGCGATGAAGCCCACGGACACGGCCACGGACATGTCGTAGTCCAGGGCCCAGAGCAGCCAGAAGCCGCCGATCAGTGCGAAGGGCAGGGTGGCCATGACGATGATGGCCTCGGTGCCATTGCGGAAGGTGAGGTAGAGCAGCACGAAGATGATGGCGAGCGTCACCGGGACCACCTGGGCGAGACGTTCCTCGGCGCGTAGCAGGTATTCGTACTGGCCGGACCAGGTGATGGAATAGCCCGGGGGGAGTTCGACCTGTTCGGCGACGGCCTTGCGCGCCTGCTGCACGTAGGTCCCGAGGTCCACGCCGCGGATGTCCACGAAGGTCCAGCCGTTGATGCGCGCGTTCTCGCTCTTGATCACCGGAGGGCCGTCGGTGATGACCACCTCGGCGATGCGTTGCAGGGGGACCTGCGCGCCGCTGGGGGTGACCAGGGGCAGCTCGCGCAGGGACTCGATGTCGTCCCTGAAATCACGCGGGAAGCGCAGGTTCACCGGGTAGCGCTCCAGGCCCTCCACGGTCTCGGTGACGTTGACCCCGCCCACGGCGGCGGCGATAACCTCGTTGATGTCGCCGACGTTGAAGCCGTAGCGCGTGGCGGCCATGCGGTCCGGGCGGATCTCGATATAGCGGCCCCCGGCCACGCGCTCGGAGTAGGCCGATGTGGTGCCCGGCACTTCCATCACCACCTGCTCCACCCGGCGGCCGATGCGTTCGATCTCCGCCAGGTCCGGCCCGGCGATCTTGATGCCCACCGGGGTCTTGATGCCGGTGGCGAGCATGTCGATGCGGGTCTTGATGGGCTGCACCCAGGCGTTGGTGACGCCGGGGAATTTCACCGTGCGGTCCAGCTCGGCGATGAGGGCCTGAAGGTCCACGCCCTCGCGCCACTGGTCGCGGGGTTTGAGGGTGATGCTGGTCTCGATCATGGTCAGCGGGGCCGGGTCGGTGGCGGTCTCGGCGCGGCCGATCTTGCCGAACACCCGCTCGACCTCCGGCACCTGGCGGATCAGGCGGTCGGTCTGTTGCAACAGCTCCTGGGCCTTGCCGATGGACAGGCCCGGCAGGGTGGTGGGCATGTACATCAGGTCGCCCTCGTCCAACTGGGGCATGAATTCCGAGCCCAGCCCCGTGCCCAGGGCCGCCAGGCGCTTGTCGTCCCTGAAGGTCTGTTTCCAGGTCTTGGCCCAGTCGGCGCGCATCTGCTTCACTTCCATGGCGGCGTCCTCGGAAACCAGCCCCGCGACCCACTGCACCGGGGCCAGGTAGGCGCCCACCCCGGACAGGGGCAGGAACAGGGTCAGCATCATCAGGAAGGCGACCAACACCGTGAACCGGGGCCAGGCCAGCACGGCACGGATCAGCGGGCGGTACAGCCAGATCAGCACGAGGCTGATGGGGTTCTTGCGCTCGTCCGGGATGCGCCCGCGGATGAAGTAGCCCATGAGTACCGGCACCAGGGTCACGGCCAGGCCCGCGGCGGCGGCCATGGCATAGGTCTTGGTGAAGGCCAGGGGTGAGAACAGGCGCCCTTCCTGGGCCTCCAGGGTGAATACCGGCAGAAAGCTCAGGGTGATGATGAGCAGGGAGAAGAACAGGGCGGGGCCGACCTCGGTCGATGCCTTCACGATTGCCTGCCAGTGTTCCTCGCCCTCCGGCGCATGGCCGTAGGCGTGCTTGTAACGCTCCAGGTGCTTGTGGGCGTTCTCGATCATGACGATGGCCGCGTCCACCATGGCCCCGATGGCGATGGCGATGCCGCCCAGGGACATGATGTTGGCGTTGATGCCCTGGTGGTTCATGACGATGAAGGCCGCGAGGATGCCCAGCGGCAGGGTGACGATGGCCACGAAGGCCGAGCGCAGGTGGAACAGGAACAGCACGCAGACCAGGGCCACGACGATGAACTCCTCCATGAGCTTGGTCTTCAGGTTGTCCACCGCGCGCAGGATGAGGTTGGAACGGTCGTAGGTGGTGACCACCTCCACGCCCTCGGGCAGGCTCTGCTTGAGTTCATCCAGGCGTTGCTTGACGGCCGCGATGGTGGTCAGGGCGTTCTCGCCGTAGCGCATCACCACGATGCCGCCGGTGACCTCGCCCCGGCCGTTCAGCTCGGCGATGCCACGGCGCATCTGCGGGCCCAGCTGAACGAAGCCCACGTCGCGGACGGTCAGCGGCGTGCCGTGTTCAGTGACGCCCACGGGCACGTGTTCCAGGTCCTCCACGCCGTTCAGGTAGCCCCGGGTGCGGATCATGTACTCCGCCTCGCCCGCCTCGATGACCGAGCCGCCCACCTCCTGGTTGGCCTTGCGGATGGCGGCGTTGACCTGGGCCAGCGGGATGCCGTGCAGGCGCAGCCGGTCCGGGTCCACCACCACCTGGTACTGGCGCACCATGCCGCCCACGCTGGCGATCTCGGACACGCCGGGTACGGTCTGCAACTCGGGCTTGAGGAACCAGTCCTGCAGGGAGCGCAACTGGCTCAGGTCGTTGCGGCCGGTCTCGTCCTTGAGGGCATACATGTACACCCAGCCCACGCCGGTGGCGTCCGGCCCCAGGCGCGGTTCCACGTTCTCGGGCAGGCTGGAGGCGGCCTGGTTGAGGTATTCCAGCACCCGCGAACGGGCCCAGTAGGGGTCGGTGCCGTCGGCGAAGATCACGTACACGTAGGAGTCGCCGAAGAAGGAATAGCCCCGTACCGCCTGGGCACCCGGCACCGACAGCATGGTGGTGGTGATGGGATAGGTGACCTGTTCCTCCACCGTGCGCGGCGATTGGCCGGGCCAGCTGGTCTTGATGATCACCTGCACGTCGGACAGGTCGGGGATGGCGTCCAGGGGCGTGGATTTCAGCGACTGCCAGCCCCAGAAGGCCAGGAAGGCGGTGAGGATGAGGATCAGGAAGCGGTTCCTGACCGAGCCCTTGATGATGGCTTCGAGCATGTTGGCGGCCCTCTTACTGGCTGCTCATGCGGCGGAAGCTAGCCTGCAGATTGCTCTCCGAGTCGATCAGGAACTGGCCGGAGACCACGATCTCGTCGCCCTCCTTGATGCCGCCCAGGATCTCCACCGAGCCGCCGGAGCGCATGCCCGTGTTCACCAGAATGGGCTTGAAGGTGCCCTTGCCCGTGGCCTTCACCACGCGCTGGTTCTCACCGGTCTCGATCAGGGCCTCGCGGGGGATGTAGAGCACGTCGTCCGCCGGGCCGCCCCAGATCACGGCGTCGGCCAGCATATTGGGCTTGAGGGCGCCGTCGGCGTTGTCGAAACGCAGGCGCACGCGCAGGGTGCGGGTCACCGGGTCCAGCTCGGGGTAGATGTAGTCGACCTGGCCCTCCCAGGTGCGGCCGGGCAGGGCGGCGACCTCGATGTCGGCGGACAGGCCTTGCTTGACCCATTCCATCTGGTGTTCGAACACGTCCACCAGCACCCAGACCGTGGACACATCGGCGATGGTGAACATCTCCATGGACGGGGTGACGTACATGCCGTCGCGGGCCGCCAACTGGGTGACCACGCCGTCGGCGGGGGCCAGCACGGGAATAGTGTCCTGGGTCTTGCGGGTCTTCTCGATGGCGCGGATGGTGGCGTTCGGCACGTCGTACAGGCGCAGCTTGTTCTTGGCCGAGTCCACGATGGCCGCCGCCCGTTTCGGGAAGCGGCCGGTTTCCAACTCCGCCAGGGCCAGCACCAGTTCCTCCTGGGCGTTGACGATCTCCGGCGAGTAGAAGGCCATGAGGCGCCGGTTGCGTTGCACCGTGTCGCCCACGGCGCGCACGTCCAGTTCCTCCACCCAACCCGGGGCCCGTGGGTGCAGGTGCACCACCCGGTCCTCGTCATAGAGCACCCGTCCCACGGTGTCGATGCGTTTCCACAGGCGGCCCCGCTCCACCTTCGTCGTGCGCACGCCCATGTTGTTGATCACCTGGGCGGAGACGGTGATCTCCGGGTGCTCGTCATCGCCGCCGGAAACCTCCGTCAACACCAGGTCCATGCCACAGATGGGGCAGGAGCCCTCCTCGTTGCGCACGATCTGCGGGTGCATGGGGCAGACGTAGGTGGGGTCCTGGTGTTTCTCCCAGTGTTCCTTGGCCTGTTCGCCCTTGCTCATGGCCACGCTTTGCGCCTCGGGCTCGATCTCCTTGAGCACCAGGTCCATGCCACAGATGGGGCAGGAGTCCTCCTCGTTGCGCACGATCTGGGGGTGCATGGGACAGACGTAGGTCGGGTCCTGGTGCTTTTCCCAGTGTTCCCTGGCGGTCTCACCCGTCATGGATTTGGCGGACGATGCTTCCGGGGGCGCGGTCGAGTCGCCCTCGGGCCCGGAACAGGCGGCCAGGGACAACAGTGATACAACAATGAACAGGCGGGCCAGGGGCCCAACGAGCAGGTGTGGGTGGTTCACGGCAAATCTCCAGATGAGGTTTCCGGGCACGGCTGAGGTGCCCAAGCGATGGCGGAAACGCTCAGGAGATCGGTGGGGGCTTTACCGGGAAGCTGGCGTCGTTGGTGACGCGGGGGAGGGCGATACGGTCGTAGCGGATGCCCGTGTTCAGGCTCGCGGGTTCGGGGATCGGCAGCAGGGCCATGGGACCCATGGAACAGCCGCAGTGGCCGTCCGCGCAGTCGCCGTCGCAGCAACACCCGGGCTTGTCGTGATCCAACGATCCGTCGTCAGGGGGTGGCGAACCGGGCGCCGTAAATGAAGGACCAGCGGGCTGCATGCAATGGTGTGCCGAGCCATGCTCCAGACTAAAGCGACTGTCCATTGCCGAAGAGACTCCAGGCTCTGAATCGGAAGGCGGAAACGCAACAGCGGCCCACACGTGTACCGGCTGTGTTACCAGCCAGATAAGCACCAGGACGACTCTGGCGGACGTGGTGTGGAACCGATACATCACGTGCTCAAGCATCGCGCCGAAGCGCTGGAAAACACAAGGGGTCAAAGTCGGGGGATAACTCCACTGACGATGATACCTCCGCCCTGTTCTGAGCCGCTTTGTTTCCAAAGGAAGCTCTGATCTGTTCATGGTGCACGCTGATCGGTGTGCAGGGTTGTCCAGATCAAGGCGCCCATACCTTTATCGATGGGTCCATGGTAGCGGGCTCTATTTCGAAGTTTCGCAAAGCGGAGATGGACGATCAGCTGCGTCGAGACGCCGCGCGATGGATAGATCAGCGATTCCTTAGACATGCGAAATCAGAGTCCGCCCGTACCTGTCTCCAGGGTGGGTCGGGCGCCGGTCCACGCGGAGAGTGCAACCCATGTGCCGCTCCGTGGTGTTCTGCGTATACTCGCCCGTCGCTCCAGTGGGGGGCATGCAGCCTACGCGAACCGCCCGGATTGGTTTGACCCGGCGGGACATCCCGCCAACCGCACCGCGAGTTCTGGCCGGACGCGAATGCATCGCAATACTTATGGGGGTATATCGATATGGAGCAACATTTGGTGACGATTGGTCTGACTTGCTTCAATGCAGAGGACACGATCGAACGCGCGGTAATGAGCGCGGTAAACCAAACGTGGCAACGAAAGGAGATTCTGGTCGTCGACGATTGTTCGACCGATGGTTCTCGCGCCGTTCTAAAACGTTTGAACGACAGGTTTCCTGAAATAAGAGTTGTGTATCATGAAACAAACAAAGGATTTCCTTCCGCATTAAATACGCTCCTAGAGCATGCGAGCGGCGAGTTCATTGCCTTCTTCGATGACGACGATGAAAGCATCCCGGAAAGGGTGACGCGCCAGTACCAACGCCTATCCGACTACGGAGCGAACCATGAAGGTGCCTGTGTTTTTTGCTACAGCAATCGTGACGTGATTCCCGCCGCGGATGGAGAGCTTGGTTTCCAAAAAAAAGGCATCGGTCGGAAAGCGCCGGAACCGTTCGGCCCCATGGTTGCCGACTATGTTTTGGGGCTTGGCGCGAAAAAAGATTTCTGCTGGGGGCTTTTCGGTAGCTGTACGCTGATGGCGCGTGTCGATTCATTTCGGCGCTATCAGGGCTTCGATGAACGTTTCCGGAGAGCGGCCGAATTGGACTTCGCAACTCGAGCTGCATTTGGTGAGGCGCATTTCGTGAGCGTGAATGAGGCGCTCATCACGCAGTACTTGACACCTACGGCGGATAAAGGAGGGAATACAGACTTGCTTTACATGCTTCAACTGTTGAAGAAGCATAAAAAGTACCTGAATACGAGGAAGGCCTACATGGGTGCGGTCGCGAATATGTATGCATGGTACAGTCATACCAAGGCGCGCCACATGCGTGGGCGGATGTGGCGCGCCTTGGCAATGCTTCTTTTTCCTCGGGAGATAGCCAGTAATTGGATGGAACGCCGAAGCCAGGTGAGAGCGCGATAATATTGAATGGGAAGGCTTGCCAGGATGTAGCCCGTTCAACGTTTATACGAGTGATTTGAATGACCGTCAGCGTAAATGATCCGAATGCACCTCGAACCCCGCGGGGTTCGATTTCGCAACGAATAAAGAAAAGGTTGTTTCGATGGAGTTTTACCAAGAGAAAGCTTTCCACGAAAAATCTTGATCGGTTGTGCAGGGAATTCGCCACCGATGAATACACTCTGGTGGTGCATTCGGAAGACGTTGATTACGAGCCGTATTTCCCGAATGCATTTACCGTTACCAAGCGGCTGGATTGCCCCGCGGATATGCACGTCGATATTCATTATCGCGAGTTATCCAAGGTGGCAACGGAAAGCTTCAACATGATCGTCTGCACCGGGCTGCTTGAGCATGTGCCTGAGCCAGAGGTGTTGGTTGAGGAACTTCGCAGAATTCTCAAACCGGGTGGCCGACTGGTAATGTCGGCAAGCGCGGTGTTCTCATTTCATGAGTGCCCGGATAATTTCTTTCATTTCACGCCGTACGGAATGAAGCTCCTGGCCAGAAATTTTTCAAAAATTGAAATGATCCGCGGGTCGAGTCAGCCTTTTGAAACCATTGGCATATTGATGCAGAGGATTCACCTCCAGTGCGAAATTTTTCCGCTGGTCAGGCCGTTGGTCGAAGTGATGTTCCACACGGTGAGGGTGCTCGATTTCTTCGTCACCAAGCAATACGACACGCGTGCAATCATGGATGAGCGCACCGAGACGGATTCAATGCTTCCTTCGAATATGCAAATGTCCGTGATCAAGTGAAATTGAAGTGACGGGTGGTCCTTGATTGCATTCCATCACAGGTTGTTTCGGGCCCTGCTCGCGCGACGGGTAAGACTGGCCGAGCGCCTGGCGAAGCTGAAATATCGTCTTGTCGGACAGATTGAGATCGCCCCGTCCGTCAAGTTTTCCCCAAAGGCGCGGATCGAGATAAACAGGAATTTCTCTCGTGATGTGCTTGTGGATATTGGCAGTGCGACCACGATCAAAGATTACGCGATACTCGCTCCGAGAGATGGATATATAAATATCGGGGTAAATTGTTCCGTGAACCCGTTTTGCGTTCTGCTCGGTTATGGCGGTATCGATATCGGCGATAATGTTCGCATGGCCGCCGGTTGTTCCATTATTGCGTTCAACCACAACTTCGATGATCCGACGGTGCCGATTGCGGAGCAGGGAAATAATTTTGAAGGGATCCGCATCGAGGACGATGTGTGGCTGGGGACCGGCGTCCGTGTGCTCGATGGTGTTGTCATCGGGAAGGGGGCGGTCGTCGGCGCGGGTAGTGTCGTGACACGTTCGATTCCGCCCGGCTGTGTCGCTGTGGGCGTGCCGGCCAAAGTTATCAAGAGCCGAGTGGCTCCGCGGTGAATCGCGAGCGACTGAAGAAGGTTTTTCGCTCTGGGCTGTGGGTTCTTTCGGCCGATGTGTTCAGGCAGGCGCTGGCGTTTGTCCTGATGGTGGCTATGGCGCGGCTCCTTACAAAGGAGAGCGTTGGTGAGTACCAGCTGATCAATGCGGCGGTTTTCCTGGCGAATATCTTCACCTTGGAGGGGCTGAACAACGCGGTGGTGCAGTCGGTGGCGCGGGGCAATCTCGGGGTCTTCCGTAAAGCAGCCGGTGCACAGTTCGGTCTCAGCGTTCTGGGGGGCGTCGGCCTTGTCTTATACGGCCTTTTCGGCGTGGACCAGGGAAGCACTGATCTGCGTAACGGTTTGTTCATCGTTGGTGTGCTTTTCCCGCTTGCCAATGGTCTGACGGGTTGGATTGCCTACCAGGCCGGGCGTGAGGAGTTCAAAAAGAACGCCCTCTATCAGAGTGCCGTTCGTCTGATCTCGTATGGCGTCTCGATCATCGCGCTGCTGGTCTTCGACGTTACGATCGTCGAACTGGTTTTGATCTCCAGTGCCACGCTCTCCGTCGCGAATTCATTCCTGGTTGTGCGGATCTTGTTGCAGGTCCCCAAAGGCGCCCGGATTGAAAAGGGCGTGATGCGCTATGGGCTGCGTGCATCGGTTTATGATTTGTTCAATGTCATGGGAAGGCAGGCCGACAAGTTTCTTCTTTTCTATTTCCTGTCGGCCGAGGCTGTCGCGGTCTATGCAATTGCGGAACGATTGCCCGAACTCATGAAGACGGTGACCAAGTCGTTGCGCACGGTCCTGATACCCGATTTCTCGCGTCGCACTGTTTATACGGATGACCTGGATAAGCAGATTGGCCGCGTGGTGGCGGTGTTGTCCGTCATAATCGTGGTTATCGTTTTTCTGGTTATTCCGTGGTTTGTGCCACTGGTTTTCTCGCAGGCGTATGAGGAGTCGGTGTTCTATTGCCAGTTGCTATTCGGCACGATGATTATCGGTCAGATGGCGACATTGCGGTATGGCTTCATTCTTTCCCGGTTCGATTCTGTTGGATACAGGAACGTAACGGTGGGGACCAATCTGGTCAGGCTGGTGGCTTCCGCGGCGTTGGTTCCCTTTCTGGGTATCATGGGGGCGGTTCTGTCGACCGCTGTTTACAGGGTCTCCACCTCGCTATTCGTCTGGCATCATCTCAAGAAGTTTTATCGCGGGGGCAACGAATGATTCCGGTTGTCGGCATGGGTCCGGATTGGGTGTGTGTCCGTGAGTGAGGCATCGGCTCTTGCGGGTGGTGTGTTTGATTACTGCGTGATCGGTTCGGGGCCCGCGGGTGGGGTGGCTGCCGTTACCCTGGCCGAGAAGGGGTTCTCTGTCCTGGTGTTGGAAGCGGGAACCGAGGAATTCGGTGAAGTCCCGCATGATGAGATCGGTACGGTGCATGTCGGCGGTGAGGCGGATCTTCAATTCGGGCGGGCGATACAGATTGGGGGTTCGTCAAACCTGTGGGCGGGGCGTGTCGCGCCGCTGGAGCCCATCGATTTTGAAGTACGTGATTGGGTGACGCCTGATGGTTGGCCAATCAGTGGAAATGCACTCTCCGACTATTACCGTCGGGCCCGGGAGTTGATGGACTCTCCCGATCCGGGTGGGAGCATTCCCAAAATGCCGGAGCAATGGCGCCGCATGTGTGATTCGGGGGTCGTTGAAACCAAGGCATTTTCCTGGGCGCCAGAGGCCTTTCGTGTCGGCCCTTGGCTGAAGGCGGCTGAGCGTCGCTTAGAGCGATTGGTGCTCACGCCGCGGGTTCGGGTCACTGAACTCGTTGAGGACGGGGATGGGCGAATCACCGGGGCGATCGCTTATCTACCCGATGGAGAACGAACAACCGTGCGGGCGGGTACCTTCATTCTCGCCGCCGGTGGGATCGAGAGTACTCGGCTCCTGCTCAATTCAACCGCGCGTTGCCAGAATGGCATCGGTAATCAGTTTGGGAACGTGGGGCGGTACTTCTCAACCCATCCGAAGGCCGATATGGCGGTCATGGTACTGAACAGTCGGACCGCGGTTCATCATCCGCTGTTTACCGATACTGATTTCAGGTTGGGCACAATGCGTCTGGGGGTCGGGCTGTCTGCCCCGCGGCAGCGCGCGCAGGGGTTGCTGAACCATTACGCGCAGCTCTCTCCGTTTCTTGAGTACAGGGCGAGTCGGGCTTTCGAGATCGCGCGCGGGCGTTCGGCTATTTCCTCGCCGCTGCTCAATCGCTCCGCGATTGTGAGGGGCTTTCTTCCGGGGCTGGGTCTAGCGGTTTTCGCGGGAATCAGTCGACTCGCGCGTTGGCAACCCACGGCCAGGACGCTGACGCTGAGGGGGTATTTCGATCAGTTCCCGTGTGCGGACAATCGCCTGGCCCGTTCCGAGGACTCGGATCGGTATGGTGTGCCAAAGGTCGATATCTCCTGGTCTTTCGGCGACCGTGATAAGGCCTCGGTTCTTGGGTTTCTCGCAGCGTTCGATGCGGAAGTACGTCGCCATGGCATCGGGCACATCGACTATGAGCCACTGCGTACGCTGGAGCGTTGGCCCATGACATCTATTCACTCGCATTTCATGGGCAGCACCCGGATGGGTGCTGATCCCGAACGGAGTGTGGTCGATAGCAACTGCCGTGTGCACTCGACCCGGAATCTCTATATCGCCGGACCTTCGGTATTTCCGACCTACGGTTACGCGAATCCTTTTCTTACCATCGTCGCCCTGTCCTATCGCCTCGCGGATCACCTCGCTGGCCTCGGACATCAGAACGGCGTGCCTGACTGACGGCTCGGCTTTCCGGTGCTTCCCGAAAGCCGTTGCAGGGGGGCGTCGTTCAGGGGGCGGGCGCAAACGTCCCCTTATTCACTGGCGCTGTTTCGCCCATGTCGCGGGGGCCCATCGTATTGGGCACTGGCTGGCCGGGGCCGCCGTGCACGGCAGGGCGACATCGGGGTGAGTGGGGGCGGCGGACCCCGCCGCCCTGTTTGACCCCGTCGGCACTAGCAGCGGCGGGGATTCCAGAGCCGCCGCATTGCCAGGACACCGCCGAGCATCAGCAGGATCGGAGCGGGGGTGGGGATGGAGGTCTCGCCCGCTTCAAGGGCCGTGCCGGCGACCTGAATCTCCGTCAGGCGGGCCTGACCGGTCACATCACGCCAGCCGGGGCCGTCGTTGGGCAGACTGGTGTCCGCGATCGCTTCGAGGCGGAAGCCCGTGATTCCGGAGACGTTCACGTCGTAGGTGAGTGTGTAAACGCTCGTGTCGGCGGGGTTGTTGGCTGCAATGGAACCGTCGCTGTCGCCGTGCTCGACCAGGGTGACTCCATTGGTAGCGCTCAGGGAGGTCGGAGAATTCAAAACCACCCAGTTGGCCGTGATGTCACCGCCGATCTGCAGTCCGTCCGCGAAGAGGGACTGGTTGTCAGTGGTGTAGGACAGACGGTACCGCCCCAGGATCTGCTTGCTGCCGGCGAGCATGTGCATCGTGAACGTCAATTCGCCGACATCAACGACGGTCTGGGTTTCCCACACGATCGTGGCCTCGCGGCCGCCTAAAGAGAGGGTGTCGTAGAGGTTCCAGCCAGAACTGGCGGTGTCACCATCAATCGTGTTGGCGATGGCGTTTCCGATGTGACCGTAATCCGAAGTCGCAGTCTGCAGACCGATCGCAGCGGCGTGTGCCGCGCCATGGACGAGTGCAGCGATGATTACTGTGGCTAGGAGTGTGATGTTTGAGACGTTGCGCATGATCGTCGTCCAGTTTGTCCGATGCCAGCAAGGGCTATAGGCTTTGGCAAGCAAGAGTTCTGCCATAATCGATAAGTCTATGATTAATGGTCGCTAACTGAGAATTTCCGGGTGGGTTCACAGGCGAGTTGTAAATATTTCTGACAGTCCGGTCGAGGCCGGTTGAGGGCGCCCTTCCGGACAGCTCCGTTGCGGCTGTGAATCAGGGTTCGGATGCGTTGATGATGGGAAGACGCTCCCGGATCTGAATGAGGTGAGCGTTCACCGTGCGGCGCCTTGAGTAGAGCCTGAACAAACTTATCCGAGTTGCCTGACCGCCGCGCGGTTACTGCTCCGGCGCTTGAGCGCATAGATTATGTAAACATCCTCTTAGCGAATGGCAGTGGCTGGCACCCGCTCATTCACGGTGCCGATCCGCTCAGCAATAGCAGCCGCGATCTTGGCGTGGCCGGAGGGGCGCAGATGGTCGTCGAGAATGAAGTGGTCCTGAGCCGACAGAAGCCCTGCGCTGTCCACCACGGCGACCCGCGCCAGAGGACTGTCGGGGGCGGCCGCATCGCGTAGATCCCGCATGGCGTCCGCGATGCGGGCAACGACCTTGGGGCGGCTGCCGGTGACCACGACGATCACACCCACTCCGGGCATCGATCGGACTTCGGGTTCCATCAGTTGCCACCACGTCGTGGCGTGTTCGAGCGGGGGGCGCGTGAGGCGGTCATGGCTGGGAACCATGGGGAGCTCACGTCCGGGATCGAATGCGGTCCAGATCAGTTCGACGCTGTGTTTGCCGGGGTAATAGCCTCTTCTTTGCTCGACATATCCTGCGATGGCCTCGTACTGGCCGCGGGTCAGGCGGGTGATGTCACCGTCGTTCAGGGCGCGGTTGTTCTCGCTGATGCCATTGGCGGAGTACTGCACCACCAGCCAACGCAGCTGACCGCGGTCCAGGCCGCGCAGCAGTTCCAGTTCCCGGGCCGTCGCGTAGGAGGGGATTCCGGCATTGAGCACTTTCAGACCGGTGCGATCGGCAATTCCGCGGGGGAAGGCCTCATCGGCCTCGACGCCCCAGCCCATGGCGAACGAATCACCCAGAACGATGACATCCGGGCTATCGAGGCGTCCTCGCTGGCACGCAGCCCGCGGCTGTTGATCGCCAGCCGGGTGTCGAACTCCCTGGACCGGAAGCGGCATTCGCCCGGGCGCAGGGTGTAGGTCAACACCGGGTCGTGGACTGCGCAGGGGGGATAAAGCTGCAGTATGGGGCGGTCATACCCCCTGTGATAACTCTGAAACATCGGTAGGGCGGGGCCGGGGATCAGGGCCGGGTTGTGCAGCAACAGCGTGATCACCCCCTCGAGCAGGCCCATGGTGATGAGCAGCACCAAGGCCCATTGGGCCCAGGGAGCGATGGATTCCGTGTTTCGCATGGCTGTGTCTCGTGCGCCTTGATGGGGTCCTGCGGGGGGCGCAACCTAGCATTGTTCCGGACCCATCCGCAGGGACCCATCTGCAGGGACCGATCAGGAGGGGTGTGTTTCGACAGCTGGATCGGCAGGGTGAGAGATCGGCTGTGATCGCCCTACGCGGATGCGGAATTGCATGGCCCTTGGCGGATGCGGGATTGCATGGCTATCGGGCATGCTTAGATGCATGTTCCGGGTCGCCCCGGCCGCCAGCGGGCCCGCGAGGCCCGCGATGACAACAACAAGAGACGAGAGATGACCGCACTGAGTTCAAGACCGGCCCGTATCGCGGAACTGCCGCCGGTGCGCGTATTACCGCCAAGCTCAGCCCTGTATTGGTTGCGGATGGGGTGGGCGGACATGTGGCGCGTGGGCAGTCCCAGCCTGATGCATGGCGTGATCGTGGTGGTGCTGAGTATCGCCATCCTGTCCCTGACCCTGCTGCGCTGGGAGCTGGTCATCATTGCGGCCTCCTGCTTTCTGATCACCGGGCCGTTCATCGCCACGGGCCTGTATGCCTTGAGCCGTGACCTGGAGAACTACGACAAGCCCACAATGGAGCACGCCATCGCCGCCTGGCGTAAGTCCAGCCATCGCCTGTTCCGTTTCGGCTTGGTGCTGCTTGGGGTCTGCGTGCTCTGGGTGGCCGTCTCCGCCACGCTGTTCTACCTGTTCGTCAACGTGCGTATCGACGACCCGCTGGATTTCCTGCGCTACGTGTTCAGCCAGCACGATGGCCTGTTCATCCTCTGGAGCATCCTGGGTGGCATGGTGG
>JBMYTL010000024.1:0-35699 GCA_049604295.1 Gammaproteobacteria bacterium | reverse complement strand
GACGATCTTGTCGAACCTCCGACCTGCCGCTCAGGAGGCGGCTGCCCCAGATCAACTCAGGGCCAGCTGAGCTACCAGGGCATGAAAGGGCCGGTATTGTGGCAGCAGAGGACGGTAATGGCGATGCCGTGCGCACCCCGAGTGCAGGCAACACCCCGCCCAGGACGCAATCGACGATGGGACGGGGCATTCCGGACAGCATATGCGCGGCACCACCGGAGCGGTTCACGCACGGGTCCGAAGGCTTCCGCACGGGGCACCAACACAGTATCGAACCTTTTTCCGTGAGCGCGATCACAGCCCGCTGAGCACGACCCGATCACCCTGCGCGAGGCATCCGGAATATCGCGAAAAAACGCGCACAAGTGATTGATCCATCTTGCGTTGACCCCACGCGCGGGGTAGCTTCACGGCAACCTCCACCACCCTCTCCAAACGGGCTCATTCCCGCACGCACATGGGACTAGACCAGTCTGATATCAAACAGCTGCGCGAGCTTGTTCCGCTGGATGCGCTGAGCACGGAGAACTTCAAGCGTCTGCTCCAGCAGAGCACGAAGTTCGAAGCCATCAAGGCGGGCGCCTCGCTGTTCAAAAAGGGCGACACCGACCGGCGCGCCGTCTACCTGGTATCAGGCACAGTCCAACTCGAACCGCGCGCGGATGATGATCCCGAGACAATCGAGGCGGGGTCGGATGACGCTCTGCACCCCCTGTCTCCCAGCTCGCCCCGCCAACACAGCTGCAAGGCGGTCACCGACTGCAAGATCGCCCGCGTCGATACCAACACCCTCGACATCATGCTCACCTGGGACCAGGAAGCGGGCGGCATGGAAGTCATGGACGTGGAGGACGGTGGCGACGGCGATGACAACAACGACTGGATGACCAAACTCCTGGCCAACCAGGCGTTCTACGAGATCCCGCCAGCCAACATCCACACCGTGCTGACGCGCATGGAACCGGTCAAGGCCGCCGCTGGCGACACCATCATCCAGCAGGGCGACGACGGCGATTACTTCTACGTCATCAAGTCGGGCACCTGCGAGGTGATCCGCGAGACCCCGCGGACGCCGGACGGACTGCGTCTGGCGGAACTCAAATCAGGCGATTCCTTCGGCGAGGACGCGCTGATTTCCAACAACAAGCGCAACGCCACCATCCGCATGCTCACCAGTGGCGAACTCATGCGCCTGGCCAAGGCCGACTTCATCGAGTTGCTGACTGCGCCGGTCGTTGAGGAAGTGGAGTGGACGGAGGCCAACAAGCTCGGCAAGGAAGGAGCTATCTGGGTCGATGTCCGGCTGCCCAGCGAATACACCCGCTCCCACATCCGCGGCGCGGTGAACCTGCCCCTGTTCTTCATACGCGGCAAGGTCAAACAATTGAATGCCGAGAAGAGCTACCTGATCTATTGCGATACCGGCCGACGCTCCCAGGCGGCCGCCTTCGTGTTGGCCCAGCACGGCATCAAGGCCACGGTGGTCAAAGGCGGCCTGCACGGCATGGCCGAGCTGGCCGCCCAGCGTCAGCAGGCCTGAAAAGTCGGTCCTGATACGTCGACCCAAAAACGTCGACCCAAAATGCCGCCCCGGTAATACCACCCCGGTAACACTGTCCCGATGGGCCGGGGCCTGTCCCGGCATCCCCCGGACATCAGGCGCGCAGCGACGGCCGCTCCGCATCCGCGTCGATCAGGGTCGCCATGGGCCTGCCTTTCGCCATGCCTTTCGTCATACAGGAGCCACTGCGCCAACGTTCCATGGCCTCGGCCGCAAGAGTGAGCAGCCCGAGCGCCGCCAGGAGCACCATGGCAAGGGTAAGAAAAGCGAAAATCTGAACACTGGTCGGTTCCATGGGGATGTCCTCACTGGATGGGTCTGTGCGATGCATCGCAACACCCCCGGTGGCTCAATCCCTGAGTCCGACATACCGCCCCAGGGTTTTTCACACCCTGTCGGAACACCCACAATCCCCATACCGTTCTCTGAAAGCCGATCCGAATCCCATGAGCCAGTACTGGAGCGACACCGTCCGCCGCCTCACGCCCTATGTGCCGGGCGAGCAGCCCAAGGCCCAGGACCTGATCAAGCTGAATACCAACGAGAACCCCTACGGGCCCTCCCCCAAGGCGCTTGACGCACTGCGGGCAACGACCAACGACAGTCTGCGCCTGTACCCCGACCCCGAAAGCGAACACCTGAAGGCCGCGATCGCGCGGTTCCATGGCATCGAACCGGGCCAGGTATTCATCGGCAACGGTTCCGACGAGGTGCTGGCGCACATATTCCAGGGCCTGCTCAAACATGACCGGCCGATCCTGTTCCCGGATATCACCTACAGCTTCTACCCGGTCTACTGCGGCTTGTACGGCGTGGAGTTCGAGACCGTTGCGCTCAACGATGATTTCGAGATCGACATCGCCGATTACGCCCGGCCCAATGGCGGCATCATCTTCCCGAACCCCAACGCACCGACCGGACGGCTGCTGCCCAGTGCGCGTATACGTGAACTGGCCGCGACAAACCCGTCATCGGTTGTGGTCGTGGACGAGGCCTACATCGATTTCGGCGGCGAATCGATCATCCCGTGGGTTACGGAGCATCCCAACCTGCTGGTCGTGCAGACCTTCTCCAAGGCCCGTTCCCTGGCGGGGCTGCGCATCGGGTTCGCGGTGGGCCAGCCTCCTCTTATAGAGGCCCTGGAGCGGGTAAAGAACAGTTTCAACTCCTACCCCCTGGATCGCATGGCACAGGCGGCGGGCATTGCGGCCATGGACGACAGGGACCACTTCGAGCGCACCCGAGCGGATATCATCGCCACGCGCCAATGGCTGAGCGAAGCCCTCTCCGCTCTTGGCTTCGATGTGATCCCGTCCCACGCCAATTTCGTCTTCACCCGTCACCCCGACCGGGCGGCATCCGATCTCGCCCTCCAGCTGCGCGAACGACGCATCATCGTGCGTCACTTCAAGCTTCCACGTATCGAACAGTATCTGCGCATCACCATCGGCACCCGCGCCGAGTGCGAGGCGCTGGTCACGGCGCTTGAAGCCATACTGACCCCCTGACATCACGTCCCATAGGCGTGGGTTTGGCGGGGATCCGATGGCCCGGCATACTCGACCCTCAGACGACCCCACGGACCCTCACCCGATGCGCCTGATTTCACTGCTGCTAACCGCCCTGTTGCCGACGGTCACCGCCGCGCAGCCGCCGCGGTCCACCGACATTCGCTACTACGACGTGGAACTGGTCATATTCGAGCGCACCAGCGATGCCGGGGCCTTTGCCGAGCACTGGCCCGCGCCGGGCACTCCGGACACCCCGGGTGCCATCGACCTCTACCGCACCCAGGACAGTGCCCCGCCCCTGCCCACCGACAACCTCAACACCAATGGTTTCGCCCCTCTTCCCGAGGACGCCAAGACCCTCACAAACGCCCGCATCGCACTCGCCCGATCACCGGCCTACCAGCCACTGGCCCACCTGCGCTGGCGCCAGCCCGGGCTGGACGCGGCCAGTGCGCTGCCCGTGCGCATCACTGCCGGACGCAGTTTTCCCAATCCACTGGCGACGGCGGATCAAGGCGCCACAGCATTCGGTGACACCACCCAGGTGCGTGACCCCCTGGCCCCCACGGGCTCGTTCGCGATCAACGCGTCATCCACACCCGCACGCACGGCCGAACCTGGAACCGACCCAAATCCACTGCAGGCGGCGCCCCCCGTACAACCGGAGCAACTGAGCCAACTCGATGGCACCGTGCGCGTGGTGTTGGGCCGGTACCTGCACGTCTATGCCGACCTGGTCCTGCGCCGACAGATGCCCGAGGACTTCGACAGCGAAAGCCTGATCGCGCCACCGCCCACCACAGTCGATGGCAGTGAGGGTGCGCTACCCGGAGTCGAAACGGCGCCCACTCCCGCGGCGGCCGCGGGTAGCTCCTTCCAGGGCCCCGGGCTGAAACTTCACGGTTTTCGCATGATGGCGCAGCGGCGCATGCGCAGCTCTGAACTGCACTACATCGATCACCCCCTGATGGGCATCCTGGTGATCATCGACCGGGCTCCCGGGCCCGAGGCCCAGGCGTCCGCGCACCAGCCCGGACGGGGATGACGGGCCGGACGGGGACGATGGGCATGCCCACTGATCGCGGCACGGAGGGGCCACTGCGCGTTCGCGGCGCCAATGACGGAGCCATGTCGGGGCATGTCTGGGGACCGGGTGGGCCGCTGTGGCAGAGGGCGCCCACCCATGATGACAGTGGCCGCATGGCCGCTGATTTCATGCTCCTTATTCCAAAGCTCAATCAACGCGCAGCCAGCGACAGAGATGCCTGCATCCGCACGCTTGAACGGGTGATGCGCGCGCACGATCAGCACATCATTTTCGCCGACCTCAACCTGAAACTGAATCTGCTGTGGGTCAGCTTCCGGCCGGCGGATGGCGTCATGGCCGAGTTGGTGGCCGATATCCAGCGCTACGTACCCACGGCCCTGCTAATCGCCCACCATGGTCAGATCCGCCGCCGCCAACGCGGCCCGCGCGCACTCTGGACACGCGTGCGCAAACACCTTCTGCCCACCCTTTGAACACGGCCCGATCCCCCATGTCCGAAATCACCGTCGAACACAATCCATCGCCCGCCAAACTCGACGTCCTGTACGTGGAGGAATGGCCGATCTGGGAGAAAGAGGAATCCACCTTTGACTGGAGCTACGACCAGAAGGAGATGTGCTACGTGTTGGACGGCGAAGCGACCATAACCACGGAATCCGGGGAAACCGCAACCATCGGGCCCAAAGACCTGGTCACCTTCCCCGAGGGATTGAACTGCACCTGGACCATCACCCGGGCCATGCGCAAACACTACATCCTGGGGCGGCATTTCTGATCGGCCACCGCCGACCCAACGAAAAAGGCCTCCCGGGTGGGAGGCCTTTTTCGTTTAGTCGGTCAAGCGGCGGCGATCAGACGCAACCGGTGGGCTTCGGCAGGCCACCGTACTTGGTGATCGGCTTCATGGGACCGGTGTTCCACTGTTTGAAGAGTTCTTTCTGATTGGCGCCAATGAACTTGGCAAACTTGCGGATGGGCGGAACCACGGATTCCTCTTCGTAGTACTCGCGCGCCTTGTAGACCTGATCCCACATCTCATCGGTCAGCTCCATGCCATCCGCTTCCGCCATGGCACGGCCGATCTCCGGGGTCCAATCGTTCATATCAGTCAGGTAGCCGTCGCCGTCGCGCTCGGGGATCTCGCTCATCTTCGGTGTCTCCGCAAAAGTTGAAGGTGGACCGGCAGACGCAAAGGTCACCGGTCACAGGAAAAGTGCCCGTACTGTAACGCTCGCCCGGTCCGCTTGCTCCCGGCAGATTTTCAGGGATTCCGCATGGGGAAACGCGGATTTACAGGGCAGTCGAACAGCGCGGGTCCAAGCCGAATCACAGCGTGATTCGGTTAGAATCATCGACCTTATCCCGCATACGCCACCGTGGCCCGTGGACGGATGACGCGGGCCAACCCGAGCAGACCCCGATGCGCCTGGAACCTGATCAAATCGCCGCCATTCACCATCAGCTCGTGGAGCTGCGCCAGGAGCACCGGGACCTCGACCTGGCCATCGGCTCCATGCACGATGGCCCCTACATCGACGAACTGCGCATGCGTCGGCTGAAAAAACGCAAGCTCTCTCTCAAGGATCAGATCACCCGCCTCGAGAGCATGCTGATCCCTGACGAGCCCGCCTGAACAGCGGCAACACCGTCGTTCTCCCGCCGTGTCGGCAGACCCGGCCCCCCCATCCCTCACCCGCCACCTTCACGCAACCGGCCCAGGCCGGACACCACGAACGCGCCCCACCCATGACTCAAATCGATGTCTCCACCGTCAAGATGACGGAATACAGTCACGGCTCCGGCTGCGGCTGCAAGATCGCACCCGCCATGCTGGAGGACGTGCTGCGTACCACGCTGACGTTTGCCCCGGACCCCCGTCTTCTCGTGGGCAACGACAGCCGCGACGATGCCGCCGTGTACGATCTGGGCGACGGTCGCTCCATGATCTCCACCACCGATTTCTTCATGCCGATCGTCGATGACCCCGAGGAATTCGGCCGCATCGCCGCGACCAACGCCATCTCCGATGTCTATGCCATGGGCGGCACCCCCGCCATGGCCATCGCCATCTTCGGGTGGCCCATCGACAAACTGCCGCCGGAAGTGGGCGCCCGCGTCGTGGACGGCGGCCGCAAGGCCTGCGCGGACGCCGGCATCCCCCTGGCCGGTGGCCACTCCATCGATGCCCCCGAACCCATGTTTGGTCTTGCCGTTACCGGTCTCGTGGACAACGCCCAGCTCAAACGCAACGACCAGGCCCGCGCGGGCTGCCTTTTGTTCCTCACCAAGCCCATCGGCATCGGCATTCTCACCACCGCGCAGAAAAAGAAGATCCTGGAGCCCGAAGACCAGCGCACCGCGCCGGAAACCATGTGCATCATGAACAGCATCGGCGCACGCCTCGCCCCCCTGGAAGGCGTAACCGCCATGACCGATGTCACCGGTTTCGGCCTCCTCGGTCACCTGCGGGAAATGTGTGAGGGTAGTGGCGTGCGCGCCCGGGTGGACTACGCCGCCGTTCCCAAGCTGCCCCGGGTCGAACACTATCGCGACCTCGGTTGCTCGCCCGGAGGCGCCACACGCAACTGGTCCAGCTACGGTCATGTGGTCGGCCCCGTGGAAGAGCCAGAGCGCCAGATTCTCTGTGATCCACAGACCTCCGGCGGTCTGCTCGTCGCCGTTGCCCCCGACAGCGTGGCCGGGTTCCTCGCGGTCACCCGCGATGCCGGCCTGAACCTGTCCCCCATCGGCGAGTTGCTTCCCGCCGGAGACGGCCCGCTCATCACCATCGCCTGATGTCCGTGACACAGTGACCGAGCTGCCGACAACCCGCGACTATCGTCGCCTGTTCCTCGACGACGTCCCCCTGCTGGACGTGCGCGCCCCCGTGGAATTCGCCCAGGGTGCGTTCCCAACGGCCGAGAACGTGCCGATCATGGACGACGAGGATCGCCATACCATCGGCATCCGCTACAAGGAAGCAGGGCAGCAAGCCGCCATCGATCTGGGCGCGGAGCGCGTCAGTGGCGCGGTGCGCGAGCAACGCATCGCCGCATGGCTGGATTTCGCGCGTCGACACCCCGACGGGGTGCTGTATTGCTTTCGTGGCGGTATGCGCTCACAGATCGCCCAGGATTGGCTGCAACAGGCCCTCGGCCGCTCCTATCTCCGCGTCGAGGGCGGCTACAAAGCCCTGCGGCGATACCTCATGGACGAGATCGACAACGCCGCCCGGGAAATACGACCGCTGATCCTCGCGGGTCGCACCGGGTCGGGCAAGACACGGGTCATCGAGCAGACCCGCGAAAGCATCGACCTGGAAGGGCTCGCGAATCATCGCGGTTCCGCCTTCGGTCCCCAGGCCCGGCCGCAGCCGCCCCAGATCGATTTCGAGAACGCCCTCTCCATCCAGATGCTCAAGTGCCGGGCCCAGGGTCGGCTGGAGCAGTTGTTCGAGGACGAAAGCATCAACATCGGTGCCCGGCGCATACCCCGGGCCTTTTTCGACACCATGAGCCGCGCGCCGCGAATCCTGCTGGAGGTTCCCACGGAGGAACGCATCGATATCACGCTGCATGAATACACCGTCGAGGCGCTGTCGGACTTCCAGCACCTGTACGGCGAACAAGACGGGTTCGAGCAGTGGGCCGCCTACCTGCTCAACAGCATGGACCGTATCCGCAAGCGTCTGGGCGGCACGCGTCACCGGGAAATCCGGACCCTGGTGGAGCAGGCCATAGATCTGCAACGGCGCAGCGGGGACACGAGCGGTCATCGCGCATCCATCGCGCGCCTGCTCAGCGACTACTATGACCCCATGTACGACTACCAGATCGAGCGCTCCGGACAGCAACCGGTGTTCCGTGGGGACCGCGAGGCCGTGCTGGATTGGCTCGCCACCAACGGCTACCGCTGAGGCGGGTCAGCCCTCCGCTTCCTCGCCCTCGACCGCCGCGACCTTGAGTCGAACCTGGGTGGTCTTGAGGAATTCCGCCTCTTCCTGCAAGTCAGCCAGGGTCAGGGGATGGTCATCCAGCCACGCCCCCGGCAGACGCAGCTTGAGCTTGCACACGTTCTTGCGCCCGACTTTCAGGGTGAACGGGGTGGATGGACCATCGACCCGGCCCCGGTGCATGACCACGGCGATCCTCAACAGCACGCACAGGCGGATGGCCGCCTCGCGCTCCGCATCGGGGAGTGTATCGAACACATCGAGGGGGAAACGGCGTCGGTGCCCCCTGACCAGGGCGGCCAGGATCGCCTGCTCGCGGCGTGAGAAACCGGCCATGTCCGCGTTGCTGAGCATGTAATGACCGTGTTTGTGGTGCTGGTTGCGGGAGATCACCAGGCCCACTTCATGGAGCCTCGCGGCCCAGCGCAACGTGTCCTCCATGGCCGTACCCGACAACTTCCAGTCTTCACTCACCTGGCGTAGGCATTCGACGGCGGTCTGCTCCACCCGACGTGCCTGGGTGTTATCCACGCCCAGGCGCTTGGCCAGTCGCGTAACCGTGCGATCGCGCACATCCTCGTGGCGCAGGCGACCGACCAGGTCGTAGAGCAGACCTTCACGCAGGGCCATGTCGGACACCGAAAGCCTGTCGATATCCAGCCCCAGGACCAGGGCATTGAGCACCGCGAAACCGCCCACGAACACGGGGCGACGTTCATCCTTCAAACCGGAGAGCACGATATTTCCGGACGCTCCCGCCTCGATCAGGGCTTGGCGCAAAAGCGCCATGCCCTCCGGGGTGATGGCACCGTCGCTCCAGCCCTGGGCCTTGAGCACCGCGCCCACGGCACGCACGGTGCCCGAGCAGCCGATGGCCAGGTTCCAGCCCAACTCCCGACACCGCGTCGCGATGGGTTCGATCTCGCGCTGGGCGGCAAGCTCGGCCTTGGCCAGGGTCTTGCGGTTGATCTGCCCATCGGGGAAATGCGCCCGGGTCCAGGAGACCGAACCCATGAACAATGAATCGCGGCTCAGGGTCTCGAAGCCCTCGCCCACGATCACCTCGGTGGACCCGCCACCGATATCAATCACCAGGCGGTTGCCTTCATCACCCGCACGTCCGTGGGATACCCCGAGATAGATCAGCCGCGCCTCTTCCCGCCCGGCAATAACCTCGATGGGATGCCCCAGGGCCTGCTCCGCACGCGCCAGGAAGGACGCGGAGCCACGCGCACGCCGCAGGGTATTGGTGCCCACCGCGCGCACCGAACCCGGGGGTAGGTCGCGCAGCCGCTGCCCGAAACGCTCCAGGCAACCGATGGCACGCTCCCGAGCCTCTTCGGACAGGCGGTTATGCTCATCCAGGCCCGAGGCCAGACTGACCATTTCGCGCAGGCGGTCGATCACGTGCAACTGACCGTCCTCCATGCGGGCGACGATCATATGGAAGCTGTTGGAGCCCAGATCAACCGCGGCCAGAACTTCAGGGGTGCGGACGAAGGCGGTGCCAAAACCCAGCATGGGGGATCACCGGGAAAACCAGAAGGGGCGGCAATGGTATGCGCCGTGTCGCGCGATGCCAAAACCGTTCATGACGCGGCGCGTCAAACTTCCCCGCCCACACCCAAAGACCTCAACTGGCGCGGGGCCAGGGCCCATACCAGCTGCATTGCCCCGGACTCCTGCCGCTCCAGAAGAACCGCACCGCCTTTCTTGAACCGGAACCAGCCCAGCCCCCCGCCACAGGTCAGCCGACTGAGCAGGATGGACAGGCCCGGCTCATGTCCGACCAATGCGCTGCAACTGTCATCCGGGCGCGCCAGAACCCAGGCCGCCAGTTCCTCCACCGGTACATCCGGTGCGAGCAGGTCCATCTCCATCCGCTGGGGTGTGACCCCACGTTTGCCATAGGCTTGGGCAATCAGGTCAGCGGTAGCCACCGCGCGCACCAACGGGCTGCTGGCCAGCAGGGAAAGGTCGGGCACCATCCGGTACAGGGCGGCGGCGCCCTTCGTCATGCGCCGCACCCCCTTTTCGACCAGTGGACGCTGACTATCAGGTTGACCGCCCTGGGCGAATTCCACCCGGTCGGCGGCGATGGCATGACGCACGAGCAACAGTTGCATGATCGGAATCCGTACTGTGTGGAGGGACGACTGACAGAACGCGGGCAAGGACGCAGGGCTTCGCTGGGCCACCTATGTTCCACAGGCTTGCGCCGTAATCCAGTGTTTCGCGCCGGGATTCACCGGGCCTTCCAGGCCGCCGTGGCAAGGGCTACCCACGCGAGTATGAGTGCCGTTCCGCCAAGAGGGGTGATAGCACCCAGCCACCGGGTGCCGGTGATCGCCATCAGGTAGAGGCTGCCGCTGAACAACACCATACCGACCACCATGGACCAGGCCGCAAGCCGCCCGGCAATACCGACGGGGCGGTAAAACAGCAACAGGCCCACGACCACCAGGGCCAGGGCATGTACCAGGTGATAGTGCGCGCCGGTCTGGTAGGCGGCGAACAGGCGCTCATCAATGCGCCCGCGCAGGCCATGAGCCCCAAAGGCGCCCATGGCCACGGCAATGGCGCCGTTGAGGGCACCCAGGGTCATGAACAAACGCGCGGAGAACGAGGTGACCATGGTCATGATGGGTCAGGTTCCGTCAGGTGAGATAGGGCTCGGCCCAGGCACGAATCAGGCGTGCGGCGTACTCCGCATCGGCCACCGAGCTGAACAGGTGATCCGCCTGGTCCAGGGACACGAAACTCTTGGGATGCCGGGCCGCTCCGTACAACCGCGCCGCACTGGCAATGGGCACCACCTCGTCGCGCGGCGAGTGAAGAATAAGCAGGGCACGCCCCAGTTGCGCGGCGATCCCGGCGCCGGGCTGGCTATCGAGATCATCCAGCCATTGCTGGTTGATGGTGTAGGTACCCGGCCCAACGCGGATGGTCGCACGGCCGGTGGCACGAATCCGGTCGACCTTGGCCTCGAAATGATGACGCAGATGTGCCGCCTCCGCCGGCGAACCGATAACGCTGACCGCACGCACGGCGGGCAGAGCCGACGCGGCCCGCAGGCAGGCCGTGCCCCCCATGGAGTGCCCCACCAGAAGACGCGGAGCAGCATGCTCCGCGGCGAGGAAACGGGCAGCCTGCCGCACATCCTCGATCATGGTCGAGAAATTGCTGTCCTCGAACCGTCCCTCGCTCTCGCCAAGGCCCGCGAAATCGAAACGCAATACCGCCAGTCCTTCGCGGGCCAGGGTGCGGCTGATATGCGAGTTGGCACGCAGATTCTTCGTGCACGTGAAGCAATGGGCCATGACCGCGTAGGCCCGGGGCTCGGCGCTTCCTGGCGCATCGAGCACCCCGGCCAACGTCAGGCCACCATGGCCCTCGAAACGTACCCGATGGGAATGCACGGCGTGATCAGGACCCGGTGGGCGCAGTACGCCATGAGGGGAGTAAGTGGCAAGGAAGGATTAGCGGACGCTGCATGACCGGACGGGGCTCGGATGAACGGGGAAGGCACGCTGAGGTCGGGCGCGCATATCAATTATGCAGCCCCGCTCAGCGCGGACGATACCCACGAACGCCCCGGGTTGGATTGGCCGTGTCCGGCCCGCACACTGCGCCGCCTGCGCACCGCGCAATCCCCAAGCCACACAACCGCAGGAAACCTCAGCCATGGGTCACCGCCTTTCCAAGATCTACACCCGTACCGGCGACGACGGCAGCACGGGCCTGGGCGATGGCGAACGGGTAACCAAGGACAACCCCCGGGTCGAGGCCTACGGCACCGTCGACGAACTCAACAGCGCGCTTGGAGTGCTGCTGGCCCACGCCGTGCCCGACGACATCACACGCTGCCTGACGCGCGTGCAACACAATCTCTTCGACCTCGGTGGCGAGCTCTCCGTACCCGGTTATTCCGCGATCACGGCTGACCATGTCACCTGGCTGGAACAGGAACTGGACCGTTTCAACGCCGACCTGCCCATGCTCAAGGAGTTCATTCTGCCCGGCGGAAGCCCCAGCGCCGCCGCCTGCCACCTGGCCCGCACCATCTGCCGCCGCGCCGAGCGGCGCACCGCCACCCTGGCCCGCGCTGAAACCATCAACAGCAACGCCATGCGCTACCTGAACCGCCTGTCCGACCTGCTGTTCGTGCTCGCCCGGGTTCTGCTTCGAGCCGAGGGGAAAGACGAGGTGCTCTGGAAACCGGGCCAATAGGCAAGCGCATATCGGGTGTAGGTCCACGCTCACGGGCCACCGCTTCGATGGAGCCCGGGGAAAACACGCGCCCCCGGTAAGAACGACGCGATCTACCCGACCGACGCGCGATCAATCTGCTGCTCGCGCACCTCGCGCAGGTGCCGTTCCAGGGTACCGGACACGCCCAACTCGAGGGTGCCGGTATGTTCCACCTGGCCGGCGACCGCCGCGATGCGCAGAAAGCCCAGGGTCGCCGCCGAGCCCTTAAGCGAATGGGCCAAGTCCTGTACGGCCAGGCGATCACCCCTGCTGGCCGCATCGCGCAGGTGCTGAAGCTGATTGCTGGCCATTTCGAAAAAGCCGCTCACGGCCGTGGTCCAGCCCCCGCCGAGCTGGGACCGCACACGAGCGATGGCGGCCTGTTCCTCTCCGATATTGGGACCGATATCCGGGCCTGAGGCCGAGCGCCGATCGGAAGCCGGTCGGGGCGATGCGGACGCGGCCACCGCAACCGGTCGGTCCATCGACAGCAACAACTCCGATAACTCATCGCTACCCATGGGTTTGTTGACGAGGCCGTTCATACCCGCCTGTTCCGACTTCACGCGGTCGGCCTCCAGAACGCTGGCGGAGATGCCATAAATCGGCACGGGCTTGGCGCCGCGCTCCTTCTCGATCTCACGAATGGTTCGGGTGGCCTCGTAACCGTCCATCTCCGGCATATAGGCATCCATCAGGATGAGATCGAAATCGTGGATGGTGAACTCATCGACCGCCTCAAGACCATTGGCCGCTTCGCGGACGTTACAACCCAATCGCTCGAGTAACAGGTGCAACACGGTGCGGTTCACCGGGTTGTCGTCGACGCTCAAGACACTGACCCCCGCTCCCGGGCGAGCGCTGTCCGCATCGGACGGCATGTGTTCATCGCCAACTTCGTCCGTGCCGGTGAGCCCGCCATTCATCAGGCCTTCCAGAGTGCGCAACAGACGGTCGACATGCACCGGCCTGCGCACGCAGACCCCATCGCTGCGGCTGGAACCCGCACTGGCCGCGAAAAACAGGGCCGCCGGATCGAAGCCCCGATGGCGCCGCCTCACCTCGCGCAGAAACGCTCCGGCATCGAACCCGGGCAGGTCCTCATCCATCATGATCACGTCGGGTCGCAGGCCCTGATCGAAGCGGTAGTAGGCTTCGGCCGGGTGGGCCACAGCCACGGTATCGAGCCCCCAGTCCCGCAGCATATGCGCCGTCCATACACGGAAATGGGCGTGGTGACTGAGGAGCAGAACGCTGCGCCCGTTCAGGCGCGGAACCCGCGGTCCATGGCCCGGTTCCGGCGGCATCACCACTTCGAGGGTGAAGGTGGAACCCCGACCGACGGCTGAATCGACCCTCAGGTCACCGCCCATGAGGCGCGCGATCTTGCGACTGATCGCAAGCCCGAGCCCGGTACCACCCCGTACGGTCTCGTCGGTATCCCGCACCTGGCTGAAGGCATCGAACAGGGCCGCTTTCTTGTCTTCGGCAATGCCCATGCCGGTATCGTGAACGGATATGGCTAGGCGTCCGCGCGCGCCCCCGCCGGACGCATCATCGAGAGAACGGATGCGCACCCAGACCTCCCCGCCGTCGGTGAATTTGATGGCGTTACCCAGGAGGTTGGTGAGGATCTGGCGCAGACGGCCCGCATCACCGATGACCCGGCCCGCCACGTTCGGCTCCACGTAACTGAACAACACCACCCCCTTGCCCAGGGCGACGCCGGAGAGCATGTCGAGCACGCGTTCGGTGGTCGCACGGAGGTCGAACGGCTCCGGATTGATGCTGAGCTTGTCCGCCTCGGCCTTGGAGAAATCGAGCACGTCGTTGAGTATGTGCAGCAGGGCCCGGGCAGAGTCCCGCGCGGTACCGGTAAACTCGCGCTGATCACTGCTCTGGCGGGTGCCGTCGAGCAGGTCGAGCATGCCCAGCACACCGTGCAGCGGGGTACGGATCTCATGACTCATGTTGGCGAGAAACGCGCTCTTGGCACGGCTCGCCGCGTGAGCCCTGCGGGTCTCGCGCTCGAGATCGTTGGACAGGCGACGCAGCTGCACCAGGGTGATGATCACGATGGCCGCCACCAGGGTCTTGCCAACCACCACCATGGTGTAGATGGTTTCGCTCGCCGCTTCACCGTTGACGCGCAGGCGTTCGAATGCGGCGCGGGTCTCTTCCTCCTGGAAGTTCACGATCTGGCTGAGCTTCCCGATAACCCGCGCCTGGATCGCGCGCCCCTGGGCAAGAAAGCCCTGCAGGGCATCATGCGCCCATTCTTCGCCCCCGTCGTAGACGCGCTCGGCCGTCTGGTTGAGGACCGTCGAACCCTCGCGGGTCAGCGCATCCAGCTCCCCCAGGGTCGCCTCCAGGCGCGGCGTGAGTTCGGTGGCGCGCAGCTCACGGCGCAGGCGCACGTAGCGCTGGGCATCGGCCATGAACTCCTGGTAGGCCTCATCACGGACAAAGGGATCCGGGTCGATGAGCATTTCACGCAGGGAGATCGCGCGCCTGCGCACGATGTCGCGCATGCCCGAGAGCAATTCGTTACGCAACAGGTGCGTTTCCACCACCTGGTCGCGCTCGGCATCGAGGTCGTTGAGCCGATCCCAGGTGTAGCCGATGATGCCGGCCAGGATGAGGATCACGGCCGCCAGGGCGAACGCGGCCAGAATAAGCAGGCGGTTGCGCGTGCCGGGAATGGACCCCGCGTCGCCGGTATTGGCCCCTTCCGTCACCCGATAACCCCCGGCCCGCCTGACCCGACCGCGAGGGAAACTCCGCTTTGGAACCACCGTGTCATAAAAACACCTCCACGTATGGGGATGAGAATAACCGTGCACGGTGCTCGGAAAACCGGGATCGGGCGCAGGTATTCACCGGGCTGAGCGGGGTTCCGGGCGCCTGGCGCAACACCATGGGACGGACGGAAAACCCGCGCGGGCACGGTGCGATACTTGCGGCATGACACCCACGATTCTGCTTTGCGACAACGGCTCGCGCCGTGCCGCCTCCACCCTGTCCCTGCGTCGCCTGGCCAGCGATTTGTCCGAGCGCAGCGGCCATCCCGTACACGCGGTACCGCTGCAGCATGCGGGCAAGATCGACCCGGCCCGCCTCGACGGGAAGCCCGCCCGCGAGCTACCGGACTTCCTCGATGATCGGCTGGCCGCCGGTGATCGTGCTTTCCTGATTCTGCCCCTGTTCTTCGGGCCGAGCCGCGCCATCAGCAGCTTCATCCCCCAAACCGCTGAGCAATGCCGGGCGCGATACGGTGCGTTCAACCTGGACGTCGCCGATGTGCTCTGCCCCCTCCCCCGGGGCGAACCTGCCCTGGCCGAGCTGCTGCGCGACAACGTGCTGAGGACGGCCCCCCAACCCGGACATGTGATCCTGGTCGATCACGGTTCGCCGATCCCCGAGGTCACCGCCGTGCGCCAATGGCTGGGCGCACGACTGGACGCACTCATCCCCTCCGCCACGCTCAGCGAGGCTGTCATGGAACGACGCGAAGGCCGCGAGTACGACTTCAACGGCGCATTGCTCGAGGATGAACTGGAACGTCTGGCCGTGGCGGGCCATCGGCGCATCACCCTGGCCATGCTGTTTCTGAACCCGGGTCGACATGCAGGAGAAGGCGGGGACATTGATCAGATCCGTGTCGCCGCCATGGAACGTCACCCGGGCCTGGAGGTGGAAGCAAGCCCCCTGGTGGGCGAGCACCCCGCCCTCGTGGACATACTTGCCCGGCGCCTCGATTCGGCCCTGGAAAAATGAGTACGCCACGGTTCAGCCGCGAACGAATGCGGCGGAAGCCTTATCCGTCCAGCCCCTGAAAAACCTTGAGCGCCTCGGAGATCGTTCCCACCCGGGGCGAATCGGGCCGGTATACCGCCGTGGCCCGACGTTCGAACACCGGCGCACCCTGCACCCGATGCAGGGTGCCCGCCTCCAGGGCCGACTGCACCATGCCCTCGGCCAGGTATGCGCTCCCCCCCCGCGCCAGCAGGGTCTCGTAGGCAAGCAGCCCCAGGTTTACGCGTAAGCCGGGAGCCGGTGAATCCGGAAACATGCGCGCATGCTGGACGGCGAACGAGGTCCCCCAATCCACCATCACGTAACGATCCTTCAGGGCCCGTTCCATGGACTGTCCCGGCGTGGTGGACACCATTATCACGGGAATACGGGCCACACTGCGCAGGGCCAGGCCCTCGATCTGTGGCGCCTCGAACAGGATCACCAGGTCCAGCAGGTTTTCCGTGACCCGCCGCACCAGGATGTCGGTGGTATTCGCCTCCAGCGTCAGCGCCACCTCCGGATGTACCTCGCCAAGGCGGGCCGCCCAGCGATCGAGCAGAATCCGCCACAGATCGTACGGCCCGCCGGCTGAGAGCACATGGCGATGTTCCTCGCGCAGAGCCACATCCAGGCGGGCCCGCTCCCAGCCTTTCACCAGGATATCCGCATGGCGGTGCAGCCGTTCGCCCGCCGGGGTCAGGTGAATGTCGTTGCGTTTGCGCGAGAAAAGATCCACCCCAAGGGTCTGCTCGAGCAGCTTGATTCGTGCACTGACCGCTGACTGGGTCACGCAGAGCACATCAGCCGCACGCCCGAAGTGTCGGGCACGTGCCACCTCAAGAAAGGTTTTCAGCAGGGTGATGTCCAAGGCCCGCGACTCCTCGCCAAGCAGGGGGAACGGTCAGGCATCCGATCATGGCACTTCACCGCCGGGGTGCCTACGGCGATCAGCGCACCAGTGTGGTCAGCCCCGCCGGGCACCGCGGCTCGCGGCCGCCCCCTCCGGGTATGCGCGCAGGCTCAGTGCCTTCTCCGGGCAGGCCTCCAGGCACGCACGGCAGGCATGACGCACCTCGTGTGATGTCCGTTTCTTATCGTCACGATCATGAGATTTCGTTGGCGCGGCGGCGCCCGGAAACCCTATAAATCGCGCGCCTCCAGCGCCACCGACACCTGTCGGCTCCGCCCTTGAGGGCACCCGCTCGGACCGTCCGTGGCCTGATCACAGCGCCTGAGGGACGACCGCACGGAATCCGTCCATTTCAACGAATCCATGGAGAGCCCACATGCGCTACGCCATCGCCCTGATCGCCCTCACCGGCCTGCTGTTCACCCTGCCTGTCGCCCAGGCCTCCGACGATTACACCGCCCAGTGTAAAGAGCAGGCCAAATCCGACGAGATCCCCGCCGACGAGATGAAGGAATACATCGCCGAGTGCGTGGCCGATCTGAAGGCCTCCGCCGGAAACTGATCCGCTATGCGCGGGGCCCACGGCCAACCCCTTGGCCGTGGGCGACAAAAAACGGGCGGTGACCTCGGTCACCGCCCGTTTTTTTCGTCTCGCCAGCGCGCCGTCGCGTGCATGCGTGTCAACCCCGTGCCCCGCCAAGACAGGGCCTTGGCGTTATCCGCGGCAGCCCACGCCGCTTGCCGGTCGCCCGGTCTTGTTCGTTCCCCACCCGGGACCTGTTGCACCATTCGGCCTGTGCCAACCGCTATTCTCACGGCAGATGCACCAACAACACCGGACCCTTCCATGCACCTGATCGCGCCCACCGAGCCACCGCTGCGCAACGAACTCGACCTGATTGCCGAGCACGTCCCCCTCGACGGCACACGGGTGCTGGAACTGGGCTGCGGTGCCGCGCGCATGACGCGGGCCCTTGCCAGTCATTTCAATCCGCGGAGCGTGATCGCAACCGAGGTCGACCGCGTGCAATTGGACAGGAACCTCGCCCTGGGGGACGTACCCGACACCATCCGGTTCCGTTACGGCGGCGCCGAGCGGATCGATTACCCCGACGGCCATTTCGACAGGGTCTTCATGTTCAAATCCCTTCACCACGTACCGACGGACCGGATGGAGGCATCCCTGGCGGAGATAGCCCGGGTACTCCGGCCAGGCGGCCTGGCCTGGTTCTCGGAGCCCGTATACGACGGTGACTTCAATGCATTGATGAGCCTGTTTCACGATGAGAAGACCGTCCGCGAGGCCGCGTTCAAGGCCATTCGCGGAGCCATCGATGGCCGCCTGTTCAGCCTCGAGCATCAGCTGTTTTTCAAGGTCGAACGGCAGTTCTCCGATTTCGCGCAGTTCGAAGAGCGCATGATCGGCGTCACCCACACCGAGCTCCGATTGACGCCGGATACCCTCGCCAGGGTCCGGGCGCGCTTCGAATCATTCGCGGACGGGGACGGCGCGCGCTTCGAGGCGCCGATGCGCGTGGACCTGTTGCGGCGGATTTGAGTGCCATTCCGTCACGAACATCAACCCGTTGGGCCCACCATGGATGGGTTCCCCCCATCGCGCCCTCGCCAAGTCAACCGTTCGCGGGTATTGCGTCCCGACTCAAAACCACCGATTGCGGCGGAACACCCAGACCTGTCCCGCCAGTATGACCACCAACCCGACGCTCACCAGGACGAAGCCCCAGGGGCTTTCCGCCAGGGGTATGCCGCCGACGTTGATGCCCAACAGCCCGGTCAGAAACCCCATGGGCAGAAACAGCGCGGCAATCACGGAGAGCAGGTACATGCGGGTGTTCATCTGTTCCGCCTGGCGACCGGCCAGTTCCTCGTGGGCGACGGCGGCGCGGTCGCGGGCGGAATCGAGCTCTTCCAGGTAACGGCTGACCCGGTCCAGGGCCTCGCGCACCCGGACGCGATCAGACTCATCCATCCAGACATTGGGTTCGCTCGCCAGGCGTGCAAGTGCCTCGCGCTGGGGGGCCAGGTAGCGGCGCAGCTTGATGATCTCGCGGCGCAACTCGAGTATGCCGGGACGGACCTCCTGCCCGGCCCCTTCGACCACACGCTCTTCCAAGGTGTCGATACGTTCCTCGAGCATGTTGATCACATCCCCCATGCGATCGGTGAGGCGGTCGGCAAGGAGAGCGACCAACTCCCCGCTGTTGCCCGGGCCACGCCCCTGCGCCAGGGCATCGCGGACATCACGGATGGAGAGCAACCTGCGACGTCGGGTACTGATCACCCGCTGGCGCGTGCTGAACAGCCGGATGGAGACCATGTCCTCCGGGTCGGCACCCGGGTTGCTGTTGACACCGCGCAGACTCAGCAGCGTACCGTCGCCGAGCGCGCCACAGCGCGGCCGGGTTTCCTCGGCCAGAAGGGCCTCGGCCAGGATCGGATCGACGTTGGCCTCACGCTCCAGCCACAGGCGGGTACCCGGGTGGGTGTAATCCAGGTGGACCCACAGCACGCCCTGAGACGGTTCCCAGGCCCGCACGCCGTCCCAATCCAGTTCGCGACCACCCCCCCGGCCATCGAGCACGATGGCGAGCACCAGGCCTGTTTCCGCGCTCATGTCGTTCACGGTACGCCCGCTCCGCGGTCAGGCCTTGGCGCTCGACGGCAGGGCTTCGCTGCCCTCGTCCAGCGTGCTCATGCGCTTCAGCACCGGTGGCAGGGCGAACAACACCAGCAGGTCGAGGGCGGAATAGAACGCACCCGAGGCATAGGGCGGATTGGTCGAGGTGAGCCCCATCCAGGGAACCTCGGCGGCCCAGCGCCAGGCGCCGACGTGGGTCCCCCACAGCTCCAGGGCCAGGGACTGGATGAACATGACGCTGTACAGGCGTCGGTCACCGCCGATCCAGAGCGAGATAAGGAAAACAGCCATTAACACCAGCCCGAACTCGTCATGGCCGTTGATGGCGCTCCAGATGAAGTAGGGCGTGGCGATGGCCGGGACCCAGAACACGATGGCCCCGGGCACTTTGCGCGCCAGGGTGAGACCGAGCAGGAACATGAGCACATGGCCCGGCGGCACGTACAGCGGGATGTTGCCCAGTCGGTACTCGTACAGCCCCCAACCCAGGGACAGGAATATCTCCCCCGCCGTGGCAATGGCCACGCATAACACCAGGGGCAGGCGCTGGCTGAGGGTCCAGGTGCGGGCGATGAGGAAGACCATGGCCCAGGTGACCACGCTGGCGACCAACTGGCCCCACAACGGGAACGCCTGCTCCAACCACAACATGCCGCCGAGAACGACAACGATGGCAACGGCCCAGGGCCGGGAAAGTGATGGAATCTCCATAGGCGCGGAATCATTCACCCTCCCGCCCCCACAGCACAAGTCCCACGGCATAGGCCCCACCGCACCGGTACCAGGGCACAAACCCCAGGGCGCGAACACCGAGACGTGAAACGCGCATGGGCTTGCGCCATCGCATGCCCTCAGGCGGGCCCATGGTGCAGAATCGCGCCCCATGAGCGCCAATGCACCCACCCCTTATGAACGCCTGGGCGGCGAAGACGGCGTACGCCGCCTGGTCGACCTCTTCTACGACCACATGGACAACCTCGAAGAGGCGCGCACCACCCGCAACCTGCACGCCAAGAGTCTCAAGGGCTCCCGGCGCAAGCTGTTCATGTTCCTCTCCGGCTGGCTGGGTGGCCCCAACCTGTATATCGAGAAATACGGTCACCCGCGCCTGCGCGCCCGCCACCTGCCGTTTTCCATCGGTAGCCAGGAACGCGATGAATGGATGCTCTGCATGCGCCGTGCCCTTGATGACATGGGCCTGGACGAGACCTTTCGCGCGCAACTGGAAGCGGCCTTCTCCTCCACCGCCGATCACATGCGCAACCGCAATGAGGGAGACGGCCGTTTCAACATCCTGCCCACCGGCAGCGTCGGACGCTGAGCCCCGGTGACGCGGGACGGATGTTCCCGCCAGCCGACGATGGCCGGGGCGTAGACACGCCCCATGCGGGCCCGCGCTGGGATTCCCTCGCCATGCCCACCGCGCTCCGCTTTGATATCAGCGTTTGCGGACAGCCGATTCCCGGTAGCATGACGCCCTGATCCCGCCAGGCGCGCCCCATGACCTCACACCCCCAACTGACCCGCTGGGTGCCCCTGGCCTTCGTGCTGCTTTGGAGCACCGGGTTCATCGGCGCGGGCTACGCCCTGCCCTTTATCGAACCGTTCAACCTGCTGTTCATCCGCATGTTGATCACGGTGCTGCTGTTCCTCGGCCTTGCCCTGGTGTTGCGTTCGCGCTGGCCCACGCCCCGCCAGGCCCTGCACCAGATGGTGACCGGAAGCCTGGTGCATGCCATGTACCTCGGGGGCGTTTTCTCCGCCATCAAGTGGGACCTGCCCGCGGGCGTCACCTCCATATACGTGGGTCTGCAGCCGGTGGTGACCACCGTACTGGCCTGGATGCTCCTCAACGAACGGCTACGCACCCGGCAATGGTTGGGCCTGGTACTTGGGCTGGGCGGGGTTGCCCTGGTCCTCAGCCGCTTCGCGGGTGGCCCCGATACCGTGGGCCACATGGTCCAGGGCCCCGCGCTGATCGCCGGGGGCCTGGCGTTGCTGGGCATTTCCGTGGGTACGCTGTACCAGAAGCGTTTCGGAGGCGGCGTGAACCTGGTGACGGGTTCGTTGTTCCAATACCTCGTGACCGCCCTGTGGATGGGCATCCTGACCTTCAGTTTCGAGACCGGAGAAGTGACCTGGGACCCGCAACTCATCCTCGCCCTCGCCTGGCTGGTGATCGTGCTGTCCGTCATGGCGATCCTGCTTCTGATGTTCATGATCCGTGAGGGCGAGGCCTCACGGGTGGCCAGTTATTTCTACCTGGTCCCGCCCATCACCGCGGTGGAGGGGTGGTTGCTGTTCGACGAGACGCTCGCCCCACTGGGGCTGGTCGGTATGGCCCTCGCGGTCGCGGGCGTGTACCTGGTCATCCGCAAGCCAACGGCCCGCGGATCAAAGGGCGTGGGCGCGTGAACGGCGCCACCCCGCGGCGGGATGGGGCCCCCGGTTGGGCGGTGGGGGCACGACGCCGCGCTGACCGCCGCGCCAATCGCCCCAATCGCCCCAATCGCCCCAATCGCCCGAAATCGTGGCTTCTCATACTGCTCGCACTGCTGACCGGCATCACCGCGCCAGGGGCCCTCGCCGCCGCATCCGCCAGCACGCCCCATGTCCAGGTCCGCTTGCTGACCCAGGCCATGCAGGGGCAAACCACCTGGGCAGTCATCGATTTCCGACTCATCCCCCACTGGCACGTGTACTGGCGCAACCCTGGCGACAGCGGCACGGCGCCCCAGGTCCGCTGGACCCTGCCCGGGGGCTGGTCGGCCGGCGACATTCAATGGCCCGTGCCCGAGCGCATCGCCGCGGGCCCCTTCATCAACTACGGCTACGAGAACCAGGTGGCGTTCCTGGTATCCCTGCTCCCACCCGCCGACTGGGACGGATCGGTGGTCGACATCACGGCGCAGCTGGATTGGCTGGTATGCAAGGAGGAATGCATTCCTGAATCCGCCACCCTGAACACCCGCCTCGCGCACGCCTCCCCGCGAACCCAGGCCTCCCAGGCCGACGAATCCAGGCGCGACACGCCCGCGCAGCCCGTCGCCAACACCGAAACGGCGCACCTTATCCGCGACACCCAGGGGCGCCTGCCCGTGCCGCTCGACCTGTCCGCCCGCTACGCGCTCAACGACGGTGCTCTGATCCTGCGGGTCCCCGACCTCGACTGGCCCCGGGAGAACATCGCGGACCTCTGGTTCGCCAGCCACGCCTGGGGGCCTGTGAGCCCATCGGGGGCCCAAAGCCATGAACTGAACGAAGACGGCCTGACCCTGAGCATGCCCCTTGGCGATGTACCGCCAGATGGCACAGGGGTCCTGGAGGGTCTGTTGGTTCTGGAGGAGAAGGTCGGCCAGAGCACGCTGGTGCGCGGTTTCACCGTGTCGGCGCAGGCCCCGGCAGATGCACGCATCACCACCGGCACGGGCACCGAGCGGGCCCCGGGGACCCATACCCGCCCCACGGTCAGCACCCTCGATGTGCTGCTCGCGATGGCCGGGGCATTTCTCGGCGGCATCATCCTCAACCTCATGCCCTGCGTGTTTCCCATTCTGTCCATGAAGGTCATCGCCCTCGTGGAGGCCCCGCGCGCGCAGTTGCGTGCCCATGCGCGGGCCTACGCAACGGGCGTCATAGGGAGCTTTCTGGCCGTGGGTGCCGTGCTGACGGCACTGCGTGCCGGTGGCGATGCCGTGGGCTGGGGTTTCCAACTGCAATCGCCCGGCGTGGTGCTTGCTCTGGGCTACCTGATGCTGCTCATCGGCTTGAATCTGTCCGGCGTTTTCGAGATCGGGACGCGGGTGATGGGCTTCGAGCCGGGCTCGGGCAGTCGGGGATCAGGGACGGTCAGTCCAGCCACCCGGGGCGCATTCGCCACCGGCGTGCTGGCGGTCATCGTGGCCACCCCCTGCACCGCACCTTTCATGGGCACCGCCCTGGGCCTCGCCCTCACACTGCCTCCCTTTGCCGCATTGCTCATTTTCGGCGCCCTAGGCGTGGGTTTTGCCCTGCCTCTGGTTCTCGTCGCGATCACACCGGCCCTGGCGCATCGTCTGCCCGGGCCGGGCCCCTGGATGCTTCGCCTGCGCCAGGTGTTGGCCTTCCCCCTGTATGCCACGGCCGCCTGGTTGCTGTGGGTGCTGAGCCAACAGGTAGATGCCCACGGCCTGGCCCTGGCCCTTGCCGGCCTGGTGGGCGTGGCCTTCGCGGCTTGGCTTTGGGGCCTGCAAGGCTCCCGCGCGCGCATGCTGGCGATTGCCGTACTGCTTGCCACCAGTGGGCCGCTGATCGGGCTATCGCCCCCGCCCGGGACGGGTGAGGTCAGCGCCCGAAATATCGGCGATGCAAACCGATGGTCAGCCGAACGGGTAAGCGCCCTGCGCGCCGGGGGCAGGCCGGTGTTGGTGAATTTCACCGCGGACTGGTGCATCACCTGCAAGGTCAACGAACGGGTTGCGCTATCGCGCCCGGCCGTGCAGGCGGCCCTTGAGGCAGGTAATGTTGTCTACCTGAAGGGCGATTGGACCCGCCGTGACGCAGCCATCGCGCGCGAGCTGGAACGCCATGGCCGCGGCGGCGTTCCCCTTTACCTGCTCTATCCAAGCGGCGGGGGCGAACCCAGGGTTCTGCCGCAGATTCTGACCGAAGGCATTATCCTTGACGCACTGGCCCGCATCGGACCGAACACCCACAGGAGATAAAGACATGACAGGCATGTTGATACGCCGGTTTCTGGCCCTCGTTCTTTCCGCCCTGGCCCTGTTGCACACGGCACCGGCTCTCGCGAACCTGGACATAGGCGCCGCCGCGCCCACCTTCACCCTCAAGGACACCTTTGGAAACACCGTGGGCCTGGAGAATTTCCGCGGCAGGACGGTGGTTCTGGAATGGACCAACCACGACTGTCCCTACGTGCATAAGCACTACAGTGCGGGCAACATGCAGTCACAGCAGAAGGCCGCCCGGGATGCCGGGGTGGTCTGGTTGTCCATCATCTCCTCGGCGCCCGGCAAACAGGGGTACCTGACCGCCGCGGAAGCCGACCGCATCAATCGCAGCCGTGACGCAGCCCCCCACGCCATTCTGTTGGACCCCAAGGGCTCGGTCGGTCGCCTCTACCAGGCCCGCACCACGCCGCACATGTTCATCATCGATGGCGACGGCATCCTGCGTTACAAGGGCGGTATCGACTCCATACCCAGCTCCTCCGCGGGCGATATCGATGGCGCGAAACAGTACGTGAAGGTGGCGCTGGAGGAGATGGCCGCGGGCAAGACCATCACCGACAGCGTGACCCGACCCTATGGGTGCTCGGTCAAGTACTGATAGGGGCCGCGGACGGGATACCGGGCCACCACCGTCAACGCGCGTAGGCCTTGAACAATCCACCGATGGCCGCGGACACGGCGGGCGAGCGATCCGGGTCCCGAATCGCCTTCAACAGGGGACCGCGCATCCCGGGCAGGTAGAGCAGGTCGGCCACCACCGTGTTGAAGAAATCCTGGCCCTCGCCGCTTTCGGCCAGACGCTCCAGGAATAACGCGGTCAACCGTTCGTTGGCCAGTGACTCCCAGGCCCTGTTGCTCACGGCCATGAGCACATCGGGATGGCTACCCGCATCCCGGCTCAACAGCGTACCGATGATGTCGTCGCGCAGACCCGCGGCCTGCGCATAGGACAGGCCACGGATACAGGCCGCCATGACCGGTGCGTCCTTGGCGCGACCCGCGCGCTCGCCCAGGGCCCGGGCCACGGGCAGGGGGATACTCTCGCTCTCCAGGGCGCGGCAGAATGCCGCCAGCGGCTCGACGGGCATGACCGCAAGGGCATCAGCCAGCAGCGCGTCGTTGTCGTGCTTGTCCAGCCGCGCGCAGACATCAGCGATGCCCTGAACACCCAACACCGTCCAGTCGCCCTTTTCCGTATCTTCAAGGTAAGCCCGGGTGAAGTCGTAAAACTCCGACGGCCCCTCCCCCAGGACGCGGGTGGCCTTGGCATGGAACACCGCCATCACCTCGTCGGCCGGGCGGAACGCGTAGGGGTTGTCCTCCAGTGCCCCAGCCATGGGGCCGTCGCCCACCTCCCCGGCATCCACGTTCTTGCGTCGGTCCAGGACCCGGCGCAGGAAATCATCGCGCGCGGCGGGAATCAGCAAAGCCTGTTCATCCAGGGGCAGTTTCACGAACCAGACGGCGTTGCGGGTCTTGTCGTCCCGGTCCCAGAAAACGACACCCAACCAGGCCTGCTGCATCAGTGGATAAGGATAGGGCTTGTTGCCGTTCTCGATCTCACCGAACAGTTTCTGACTCAGGCTCACCACCCGCCGTCCCAGGTCGAATACACGGTATTGCAGGCCCGAGGCATGCAACATGTCGGAGAGGCTTTGGATATCGCTCATGGAAGTGTGTCGCTGGCCGCTGGACCGAGGGGCTTGGCTGAGCCAAGGAACTGGGCTTAGAAACCGGGCTGAGGAGCTGGGCGGGCGAACGCTAGCAGACACGGCAGGGACTTGGAATTCCCGCTCCCGGCCCAGGGCCGTCCGCGGATAATCCGCACACACCCGCCACGGGGCCAGGGCAGCTCATGGCTGATCGCGCACCCGGCACACGCCGCCCAGATCACAGTATTCGCACACCGATTCATCACGGGGCGACACCGCCGCCCAACCGGAGGCGAAATCGCGGGCCAGGCCATCGAGGGCGTCCTTCCATTCGCCAAGGGCGACCTGCCAGGCGGCATCGGCCCCATCCCCCTTCTCGTGCTTGATGCCCTTGACGCCCAGATCAGACGCCGCCAGGCCGGACCAGGAGTACTGACCGGCGCGCACCTGCGCGTAGCTGATGCCGGCGGCATCCATGCTCACTCCGTAAGCCGGAAGTTGCGGTTCGGCGGGCGGGGATTCCTGCCAGGCCTTGCCGGTCGAAGGTACCCGGCCCGTCTTGTAATCGATGATGAGGCGTTCGCCGTTATCGAGCCGATCCACACGGTCGACGCGCCCCCGCAGGGTCAGGTTTCCGAAGGAAAGGCTCTGCTCCACCTCCATTGCCTCCACCGTGAAAGCGTGCGTGCGTTGCTGTTCAAAGGCGGCCCAGCCGTCCACCAGCGCGGCAAGACGCGTCTGCTCCAGCACCCCGATGGGCCCGGTATAAAACTGGGGGGCCTTTTCCCGTCGCTCCGCCAGCGCCTCGCTTGCGGCGGCTTGGGCCCTTTGCCCGCGCGTGTCCTCATCCAGGCCCATAAGCACCGGCGATCGTCCCTCCAGCAGCTGCCAGAACCGTTCCAGGGCGAGGTGAACCAGGGTGCCCCGCTCGCGGGCATCCGGCCCCTCGGCAATCTCCTCAATCGGCCGCAAGCGCAGCCGGTGGTGCGCATAAGCACGAAACGCGCACGCCGACTGGTCCTGCAACAGCGCGACACCGCCGCTGTTGGCAGCGGCATCCAGTGCCGGACCCTGTGCATCGTCCAGGCGCTCAAGGTCGGCGAACACAAGCCGGTCGCTCCACACCGGCACCGGGGCGATGGCCTCCGCTTGGAGGCTTTCGAAGCCCGCCACCAGGGCACTGGGCCGCACGGGCGCATCGTTGGTTGCGCTCGGATAGCTGACCACCACCTCTGGGGCACCCGCCAGCAGGCGCGCGGTGATCCGGCGCGCGAAATCAAGTTCCCTCTCGGCACTGGCGTGCGGCATCCCGCGCGTGCGCTGCATCTCACGGGGCAGAAAGGGGTCAGGGGCCGGCATAGGCGGCCACACATCCTCACTCATGCCCATGATCCAGAGCGCATCGAAATCCATGCCCGCCGCCTCCAACACGCCGAGCACCTGCACCGGAGCATTCTCCACGCGCTGCTGAAACACCTCTTCGCGGGCCAGGGCCACAAGTCGATCCAGGGCGCCGGTACCGCTGACCGGGCCCAGCTGATGCTCCAGGGAAACCAGGCTGTCGAGTACCCCGGCCCAATGGGCGACAGCCTGAAACTCCCGGCTGTCCAGCGTACGGCCGGAAGGCCATCCCGCCGCCGCCAGGATTCGACCGAAGCGGCCCGCCCAGGCCGAAAGCACGGCGGTACGCGGCATGTCCTCCACCTCGGCGCGCATCCGCCCAAGGCCTTTGGCGAGCACGGACAGACCGCCCTGCGCACGTAGGTCCGGTCGCTGGGTGGCCAGGCTGTCCCAACCGGAAACGCCATCATTACGCAGTCCGCGGTCAAGCGCGGCACGCGCCTCGGCTTCCGCGCAGGCCCCCTTGCTGAACGGTGACAGCAGCCAACGGCCGAGGTCCTCCGCCCCCAGCCCACGCAGGGTCAGTTCCAATGTCCTCAGGGCCTGGGCGATTACCGGCTCGTCACTCAGGGCGCCGCCACGACTGATATCGAACAGCCGGTGTGCCGCATCGGCTTCGGGCGGGCGCCCGGGATGCAGACGGCGGCGCAAAGCACGTTCGATGGCGCGCGCATCGGCAGCGGCGTCCAAGGCGACGATCGCAACGCGGCGGGCTCCATCGACAAGGCGCGCGCAAGCCCAGTCGGCAGCGCGCTCGGCCTCATCCTCCGGATCAGCCGCGGCGTACAGGCGCGCGGTCCCCATGGACCGTTGCTCATCGTGGATAACCGCCTTCACCGCGGGATGGTCGAAAAGCTGCCGGAGTACGGGGGCCATGGCATCGAAGCCAACGGCCATGACGGGGCCGGGTACCAGGGCGTTCAGGGCGCCCCCCGCCCCTCCCGAATCCAGTGCATCGAGAATGCGCCGGGCCAAGATCGCCCGCGTTATCCAACCCTGTTCCCCGCAAAGGGCATCGAACCGCTCGCGCCAACGACCAAACGCCCGCACATCGGGGCTGGGATCATCGCGCAGTGCATCCGCGGGCAGGTCCCAATCCAGGACCAGGGTGTGTGCACGCGCCGCTGCGCGCGCGCTGCCGGAGCGGTGCATAAGCGCCTGGGCGTCCGGTGCGTTCTGAGCCAGGTCCTCCCCGATGACCCGCTCCCACACCACCTGTTCCTGGGCGCTGGAAAGCAGTGCCGCCGGGGCAAGCAGACCACGCACGGTGGCCTCCTCGTGACAGCGGGCGAGCCAGGCGCCAACGGGCAACACATCACCACTCAACCACGCCGGGGCATCACGGCCGCTGCGGGCATTGAAACCCTCGCGCAGCAGGCGACTTAGACGCTGGTTGCTGGTAACCACCGTTCCACCGGCACGCAGGTGTTCAAACACCGGGCCATGGGTTCCGCCCGTGGCGGGTTCGCTTGTGTCAGGGCACATGGCGCTTAGTGTACTGTCCCGCCCCAGCACCGGGACATCAGAGCGGCCCCACCGCCGCCGCCTCACAGAGATACCCCACGGACCGTGAACACGGAAACCATTCGATACCGCATTGAACACGACGGGGAAACCTTCGTTTTCGAGATCGTCTTCGATCCACAGCGTGTGGAATCCGTCCCACCGCCGGGTGATGCCCCCGAATGGACCCGCCTGGGCTATCACCAATGCAGTAACTGCCCGTTGGACGAGACCGAGCACCCCCGCTGCCCTCTGGCCCTGAGACTGGCCCCATTGGTGTCCGACATGGGGCACCTGCGCTCACACCTCGAAGTGAGCGTGGAGGCCGAGGCCGGGGGTCGAACCGTGCGCCAGAGCAGCACCGTGCAACAGAGCCTGGGGTCACTCATGGGCGCGGTGATCGCAACCAGCGGCTGCCCACACACCACCTTCCTCAAACCCATGGCGCGCTTTCATCAACCGCTGGCATCCCCGACGGAGACCGTCTACCGCGCCGCGGCCATGTACCGGCTGGCGCAGTTCTTCCGGGAACGCAACGGTGAGACGCCGGACCCGGACATGACCGGCCTGGTGCTGCGTTACCGGCACCTGCAGATCGTCAACCGATCCCTTGCGGACCGGGTGCGCAGCGCGTCCAGTGACGACGGTGCAGTCAATGCCGTGGTGCTGCTGGACGGCTTCGCGAAGATCCTGCCCCTGGAATCGCGCTCCGACCTGGCGCGCTACGAGTCCCTGTTTCAGGCCTACCTGGAAGGCCGCTGACCGGAACAGGTCAGCCCTTTCAGTGGGGGCGCACGGCAGCCAGTTCCCGCACCACATCGAGCATGCGTGCCTGGCTTTCCTTCAGGGTATGGCGCGCCGCGAGATCCTCGGCCTGGGCCAACACCTCGGCGCGCTGCTCGACCTCGAAGGGACCGAGGGCACGGCGCACGGCCTGCTCATCCTCCGACAGCAGGGTCGCCGCCAGCTCCTCCGGTTCCACCGGCGATTCGGGATTGAGCAGGTCGCAGATCAGCGGGTACTTGAGCAACTCGAAGTGGCTGGCGCGGGCCTCCTCCTCGGACTCCAGCTCGGCGCGCGCCACCGGGTCGTTACCGGCTCCCGCCCACACGGCCTTCATGATGACCTGGGTCAGGCGCGCAAGGGCGGCCAGTTCCTGCTCCATCTCCCCCCCCAGCCCGGAACGTTGCTCGTACAGACGGTCCGCCGTCTCCTTCAACTCGAGAATGACCTCACTCTCCGCCCGCGGCGGCAGGTTCATCGCCTTGTCCACCAGCTCCCGCATGGCGTTGGTGAACTGTTCCAGTTCATCCATGTCCGCCATACGCGCGGCATTCACCTCGGCCTGGGTGATGGCCTGCCCCGCGTCGCCGAACAAGGGATTGTTGTGGCGCCGCTTGAGCTGCCGTTCGCGGGGCCCGGGACGGCCGCGGAAGTGGTAAACAGGGGTATCGTCGGTGGTCATGGTGAAACGGACCTTCAGGAAATAGCGGATGGCGGGGAGGAAAGCCAATCCTGCATCTGGCGCCACAGGGCCGGTGACGCGGCGCCAAGGGCCGCGCGGGGGCCGGTATCCCAGCAGAACAGTTCGTCACCGTCCAGGGCTCGCGCCTCCGCACCCGCCTCACGGGCAATCAGCTGCCCGGGGGCGTAGTCCCAGAGTTTCTGCCCCCCATGCAGGTAGACCTCGCAACGCCCGGCGGCCAGCCAACACCACTCCAGGGCAACGCTGCCCAGATTGCGCATGGACGCGAACGGGGCGCGCTCGGCCAGCGGGCGGGCGAGGTCATTGCCCAGACGCTTGAAATCCACCACGGCCACGCAATCACCCAGTGCCGCAGGCGCGTGTTCCCGTACCAGGGGACGTCCGTTGAGCCAGGCCCCGGCACCGCGCCGGGCGGTGAAACACTCGTCCCGATTGGGATCCAGGGTCATGGCCCAGGCAGCCCCATGCTGATCGACGAGGGCCAGCGAAACGGCGAAAAACGGCAAGCCGTGGATGAAATTGGTGGTGCCGTCGAGGGGATCGACACACCAGAAGGGTCCGCCTCGATCCAGAACCGCCTGCTGGCGTTGCGCCGTCATTTCCTCGGACAGCACGGGGAAGTGCGGCGTGGCGGCTTGCAGCAGGGGAACCAGCGCATCCTGCAGGCGTCGGTCCATGGACGTGACCGGGCTGCCGTCGGGTTTGTACGCCACGTCGCTGACCGGGCCGCCCGTGAGCAGTTTGAGCGCGGCCTCGCGGATCACCTGCTCAAGCTGTTCGGGATTATCGGGGGCGGGGTGATCGGGTGACGAGGTCATGTGCGGGCATCGCTTTTCGGGGGGCGCATGGTAACGCCCCCACGCTGTGAAACAGCGCACGGAACGTGGGCCATCCTGCCGTTATACTGCGCCCGCCATGAGCGCACCCCACCCCCGAATCTCCATCATCATCCCCTGTTACAACGAGGCCGCGACCCTGGCCGACGTTGTCGACGCCGTGCGCGACTGCGGAATCGATGCCATGGAACTGATCGTGGTGGACGACGGTTCCTCGGACGGATCGGGCGAGTTGATCAGCGGTCCGTTGAGTGAGCGTATCGACCACGCCATCCGCCACCCCGTGAACCGCGGCAAGGGGGCAGCGCTGCACAGTGGGATTGCGGCGGCCAGCGGAGCGGTCATCGCCATTCAGGATGCGGACCTGGAATACGACCCTCGCGAACTGACCGGATTGCTTGAACCCATCGAAGCGGGCGAGGCCGATGTGGTCTACGGCGACCGGTTCCACGCCGGCCGCCCCCACGGGACCTACCGTCGTACCTACCTGGCCAACCGCTTCCTGACCTGGTTGTCGAACCGCGCCAGTGGCATGCCGGTACCGGACATGGAGACCTGCTACAAGCTCGTACGTCGGGAGATCATGCAATCACTGCCCCTTCGCGAACAACGATTCGGCTTCGAACCGGAACTGACGGCCCGGCTCGCGCGGATTCCCGGACTGCGCCTGGCCACCCGCCCGATCAGCTATCGCCCGCGCCGCTATGCGGCGGGCAAGAAAATCGGCCTGAGCGATGGCCTGAGGGCCATCTACTGCATCCTGCGTTTCAATTTGTCGCGGAGCTGATACCCGGCGCGCGGACCAGTGCCCTGTCCAGCGCGGCATCATCCACCCTCAGCAGCACCGCGACGGGTCGGCCATCGAGCTGACTGTTCCGTGCCCTCACTACCGTCGCCAAACCCCGCAAGCGGGCCGCCATGGCCGTACCGTCCACGTCCTCACGGGTGAAGCGAGGATGCAGACGCGACAACCAAACGTAATCCGCACCCGACGCCTTCAGCGCCCGCGCGAGCTCCAACCCACCCAGGTGATGGGGGAAGCTAATGGCCTCGCGCCGGGCCAGATAGGCCGTGTAGGCGGGTACGAGGGCCATGACCCGGGCATCCGGCGGCAGGTTCGCGCCCAACCAGCGCAACTCATCAAACATCAACAACTGCACCTCGGCGCGTTGGCGGGCGACCTTGGGGTCCGGCGTGATGTAGAACTCGGCGATACGCGCGTAATCCTGTCGGGTGTCATTGAACTGCAAGCGCCCATGGATACTGCCCATGGCCGGAAGCGCCAGAACAAGCGCCAGGCTGAGCGGTACCGCAGCGGCCAACAGCTTTGCTCTGCCCGGCACGACGCGTACCGCCCCGGCTTGCACAGCCTGTGCGGCCAGCACCAGCACCAGGGGCGCGAGGCAGAGAAAGAAGCGGGTCATCTGACCCGGATAGGGCCAGACCAGCAGCACACCCATGGAGATCACCACGTACCAGGCGTGGACCCGGGTCCTGACCAGGCCCTGAACCAAACCCACCAGAGCGAATACAACGACCAGAATGAGCACCAGGTCCTGAAGACCGAACCCGGGAAGCAGGTAGGGCGTCCACAGTCCGATCCACGCCTCGTCCAGAACCTCGAGTTGTGGTGACAACAGTCTTACCAGCCCCCCCTCCTCCACGGCATTCAGGGCCCAATCCAGACCCTGGCCATAACGGCTCGCGGCCTGCTCCGGACGGACGACATACCAGGGGATGATGGTTGCGCAGGCAACGGCCAGACCCGCCAACAGGCCGCGCGGGGACTCCTCGCGCCGCCCCATGGCAAAGACCATGTGCAGCACGTAGGCCAGCAGCAGCGCGAAGCCGATGCTGCGCGTCAGCACCACCAGCCCGAGGATCAGGCCGACGACCAGGTGTCGACGAGGTCGCGCGGCCGCCCAGTCCAGGACGAGCAGCGCCAAAATCACCAGGGCCATGAACAACCCCTCGCTGAGGATGCGCAGATTGTGCAGCCAGGCGTAGTAACTGACCGCCATGAGCAAAACCGTCGCCGATGCCACCCGAGCCGAGCCCGTGATCCGCCGGGCCCAGACCGCCAACAGCACGAGGAAGACCGAATAGCTCGCCACCGTGACCAGGTGCGCGCGATCGAGGTGGTTGCCCGCGTCCACCACGGCCAACAGCAGTGGGAACAGGGGTGGATAGATCTCATGGGGCCAGGCCGCAACAGTCGCCGCATCAGCCGACGTCCAGGGCGACAGGTAACGCGCCATGACCAGGTAGCTCACCGAATCGTCGGCGAAGGAGCGCAGTTCACCGCCCGAGGCAAACCCCAGCATGAGCGCGAACTGGGCGATCACGATGAAGGCGATGGTGAGGGCGAAGCCGTATCGGGTCATGACATGCGGCGGCGGATGCGGGAAGTCGCGCACGGTAACAGCCGTTTCCCAGGAAGCAAGGGCCTGACGCCCAGCGCACCCCGGGAACGGAATCGGTCATGGGTATAACAGCCGGACACAAAAAAGGGCCGCTATCGCGCTGGCGATTGCGGCCCTGGCACTATCCCCCTGGCATCCGAACCCGCGTACACGGGCAGCGCCCTTGGTCGGTCAATGCAGTGCGGCGAACATGGACCGGCGGAAGCGCCCCACCAGCGGATCTTCCGGACCCAGGATTTCGAAGATATCGAGCATCTTACGGCGTGCCGCATCGTCGCCCCAGGCGCGGTCACGACGCATGATATCCAGCAGCTGCTTGAGGCCATCCTCGGTCTGACCGGCGGCAAGATCGTACAAAGCAAGTTGAAAACGCGCCTCGGTGTCCTTGTCATCACGCTCCAGGCGCTGTTCCAGTTCCTCGACGGGCGGCAGGGTCTGCAGTTCACGGGCGAAACCGATACGTGCCTTGAGCCCGGCCACCGGTTGGCCATCGATCTCATCGGGCAGACGTGAAGCAACGGCTTCCGCCTCCTCCAGGCGGTTCAATGCCCCGAGCCACTCGGCCAGAACGGCACCAAGCCGGTGGTTTACCGGATCATTCACCCATGCCTCGTTGACGGCGGTGATGGCGGCGTCGGTATCACCAGCATCCCAGAGCGCCTGGGCCTGACCGAGCTGATCGTCGGACGGCCGGGCGATGTATTTGTCGAGCGCGGCCCGGATGACCGGCTCGGGCTGGGCACCCATGAGTTCCTCCACCACCTGGCCCTGGTGGTAGATGCGCAGGGTGGGGATGCTGCGGATGCCATGTTGAATGGCGAGATTCTGCTCCTCCTCGGTATTCACCTTGGCGAGCCGGAAGGCGCCGTTGTAGGACTCCGCCATGGCCTGCAACACCGGCATCACGGCCTTGCACGGGCCACACCATTCAGCCCAGAAGTCGACAAGAACGGGCGCTTGATGGGAGTAGGCCACCACGTCGGTATCGAAACCGGCCTCGGTGACATTCACGATATGCGGGGAATCAGCCATGGTAGGGCCTGTGCTGGAAGTGGGAATGCGCGAGATGTGGGGCCATGCGCCCGCGCTTTCAAGTGCGGAGGGACCCGCCGGGCCCGTGTGCTTGAACTCAGCCCGCACGCTCATGCGGGCTGGAAACAGGGACTATGGATAGCCAAGCTGCGCCTGGGATGCCGGTGTCGGGCTGAATCGATCCGGGCGAACCTGTTCCGGCCGCGCAGCGCGGTCGATCAGCGTTCCAACATATCCAGCTTGCCTGCCTTACCGTTCCAGTCGTCCGCGTCGGGCAGGGGATCCTTACGCTCGGTGATTACCGGCCAGTCGGCGGCGAGCTCCGCGTTGAGGGCGATCATGTGCTCCTGCTCGGCGGGTACATCGTCCTCCGCCACGATGGCCTCCGCCGGACATTCCGGCTCACACACCGCGCAGTCGATGCACTCCTCGGGGTCGATGACCAGGGTGTTGGGGCCCTCGTGAAAACAGTCCACGGGACAGACTTCCACGCAGTCCGTGAATTTGCATTTGATGCAGTTTTCGAGGACGACAAAGGTCATGGGGTGTTGGCTCCGGGCGGGGTTCGGCTAGCCCGCATATTTCACGAAGGAAGGAGGGCTGGGTTGATAAGTTGTTAGAATTCAATGATCTACCTATGAATTCATACCAACCCGGCCCATGCCAAACTGTACCGATCGTGTTGTTGAATTTCCACGCCTGGGAAGGCGACGGATCGAAGCGGAATTTACCGGCGGTGATATCAGCTCCGATGGCGGGGTGATGTTGCTTCGCCAAGTGGACCGTCACCTGGGGTTATTGGCGTCGGTGGCCGAGGAGCTTGACGATCCGCGTTCGCAACGGCGCTGCGCCCACGATCAACTGTCGATGCTGCGCCAGCGCGTTTACGGGCTGTGCCTGGGCTACGAGGATCTGAACGACCAGCGCACGCTGCGCACGGACCCGG
>JBMYTL010000023.1:0-36327 GCA_049604295.1 Gammaproteobacteria bacterium | reverse complement strand
GTTGATGTAGATGTGCAGGTTGTTGCCCGTCAGGCGCCGGTTGATGACCTCGACGCAGCCCACCTCGATGATGCGGTGGCCCTGGGAGGGTTCAAGGCCGGTGGTTTCGGTGTCGAGGACAATCTGGCGCATGGAGGGATTCAGACCTTGGAGGGGGATGGCTCACCACCCCCGGGCGGGAGGATCAATTGATCATACGGCCCGGATCGACCTCGATCACGGGTGCCGTCGGTTCATCCGCCACGCCGGGGCCGGGCAGGCCGCCGGCGAGGAAGCGATAGCTGCGCACCATGGACTCGAAGTCCTCCAGTGCCTCGCGGAACGCGATGCCGTTGCGCGCCCCCATGACGATGATGTTGAAGTGCTCCAGTTCCTCCACGAAGGCGATGGCCTCGTAGGGGGCATAACCGGCGCCACGGAAGTGATAGACCACCGCCTCGCGACCGGAATCCAGGGTGATGACCCGCTCGAAGCTCCCCTCGTAGCTCATGCGGCCCGCCTGTTGAAACATGCGCACATTGGCCTGCACCAGGTCATCGATGGAACCCATTTCGATGCTGCGCGGGACGCTGCGCACATAGGCCATGACGGAACTGGTACGAAAGGGCTGGCCCTGGGGATATGCCACCAGGGGCAGGCCGGCTTGCGCGCCCGCCTCCTGGTCCATGACCCAGCCCGGGGCGGCCTGCACGGCGAAGGCTGCCTCGCCGGTCTCCATGACGCCGGTGCCTCCCGGCAACCCGGCAAGGGCGCCGCCCCAGGGCAGCGCGCACAACAACAGCCCCGTGGCCGTGTACAGAATGCTCAAACGCTTTTTCAGGTCAGGCATGGTGCTCTCCTTCGTGGTGATTGCACCGGGGGTTTCTGCGAACCCCTCGGTGAGGTTGTGCGGACCTGAAGGGCGGGCCGTTGACATCGCCCCCGATCCGCCATCATCAGGCGGGCAGTTCGTCGATGCCCCGGTTCGCGAGTTCATCCGCGCGTTCGTTACCCGGGTCGCCACTATGGCCCTTGACCCAGTTCCAATGGACCCGGTGTCGCTCGCGGGCCGCATCCAGGCGCCTCCAGAGGTCCTCATTCTTCACCGGTTTGCGGGCGGCTGTTTTCCAGCCGCGGCGTTTCCAGTTGTCGATCCAGGAGGTGATGCCATCCATGACGTAGCGCGAGTCGGTAAACAGTTCAACGTCGCAGGCACGGGTCAGGGACTCCAGGGCGACGATGGCTGCCATCAGCTCCATACGGTTGTTAGTGGTTTCCGACTCGCCGCCATATAGGGTCTTTTCCTTATCACCGTGGCGCAGGAGGACACCCCACCCCCCCGGGCCGGGGTTTCCCCGACAGGCTCCATCGGTGTACACGGTCACTGCGGTCATCAGGCGTTTCACTCGTTTGGGCGGGCACCTGGTGAAGGCACCACGAAAAATTATCCGGCGTTGCGCGTCGTGCGCGAGGCACCGATGGTCGGGGTGGTGACCGTGCCCGGCGCCAGGGCCCTGCGCGGCCGCCAGCGCGGGCGGATCGGGGTCAGGGGGATGGTGCGCAGGCGTCCGGCGATCACGTAGGAACCGCCCAACATCAGGCGGAGGCGGGCGCCCAGGGTTTCCATCCAGCCCAGACGTTCCATGACGCGGGCACTGAACCCGGTTGCCGCCAGGGGCGGCCGGAAGAACACCGGCATTTCGCTCACCACGTCGAAATCCAGCAATTCGAGCCAATCGCGCAGACGGGAGGCCGACATGAACCGTGCCCGCCAGGGGCCGTCATCCCGCCCCCAGGGCATCAGGCGACGCAAGCCCCAGAGGCTCACGGGATTGAAGGCCACCACCACCACGTAACCGCCCCCGTTGAGCACGCGCGATGCCTCGCGGAGCACCGCGTGGGGGTCGGCCTCGAAGTCCAGGGTGTGATTGAGCACAAGGCAGGACAAGCTGCCGGACTCGAAAGGCAGCCGATCGGCCTCTCCTTCACACGCGCCCTCACCGCTGGGGCTTCCGGGTGTATCCATGAGCATGGCATGCACGAACCCCGTGCGTTCCATCACCAGTCCGACCCGATAACCCCCGATCTGCACCAGGTGCTGGCCGAAGAACCGCTCAGTTGCCCCCAAGAGGGTCTGCTCCTCCGCCTCCCTCAGGGCCCGTCCCAAGGGGCTTCTCAGCCAGTCAAGGTATCGGAATCGGCGCTTCGATGAGGAATGAGTAGCTCCCATGGGGGCGTTTTAGCACGTCCAGCGCGGAGGGCAAGGAAAGCCACGACATCAGAAATACTTCGATATTAAATAATAAGTTGCAGAACTTTGTTCACAGGTGATATGAAGCGTAGTCATCAATCCTCCGGCCCCGCACCACCCGTGAACCGCGATTCATTTCGCGCGCCGGGTAAACGCTTCCGGGCCTGACCGCTCCCCGCCACCCAAGCATCTTTCATGACGCGCCAATCCATCCCGCTCGTGCTTCTCGCCGTCCTAATCACCGGCTGCAACAGCCTGCAGGTGAAGGACACCACCACACTCTCCGAGCCCGTAGGCGCGGAATCGAACGCCGCAACATCCGTCGACACCAATCCCGCACTGACGGACAGCACCGCTGCCGACGGGCGCGGGACTGACGAAGGCCGGGCCGACGCGGACCTGTGGCAACGCATACGCGACGGCCTGAGCCTGAAAGGCCACACGCACACACGCATCGACCAGGAACTGGCCTGGTTCCAGTCACACCCCGACTACATGGAGCGGGTCAGCCGGCGGGCCGAGCCTTTCCTGCACCTGATCGTCGAAGAGGTCGAGCGCCGCGGCCTGCCCATGGAACTGGCCCTGCTGCCGGTGGTGGAAAGCGGTTTCCAGCCTTTCGCCTACTCCCACGGACGCGCGGCCGGTCTGTGGCAATTCATCCCGTCCACCGGTCGTATGTTCGGGCTCCAGCAAAACTGGTGGTACGACGGGCGCCGGGACGTGCTGCGCTCGACCCATGCGGCCCTCGATTATCTGGAGCAACTGCATGAACGTTTCGACGGCGATTGGCTGAAGGCCGTCGCCAGTTACAACGCCGGCGCGGGCAACGTCTCACGCGCCATGCGCCGCAACGCCGCGGCGGGCAAACCCCAGGATTTCTGGCACCTCGATGTGCCGCGTGAGACCCGCGCCTACGTGCCCCGGCTGCTGGCCGTCGCCCGCTTCGTGGCCGACCCGGAACGCTACGGCATCGCGCTCCACCCCATCGCCAATGAACACCGCCTCACGCTGGTGCGCGTGGATAGCCAGATCGACCTTGCCATTGCCGCGGAGACCGCCGGCATGGACATGGACGAACTGCACCATCTGAACCCGGCCTACAACCGCTGGGCCACGCCGCCCCAGGGCCCCCATGACCTGCTCATGCCCCTGGACAAGGCCACCGCTTTCCGTGCGGCCATCGCCGATCTGGCACCCGATCAGCGACTGCGCTGGTATCGACACGTGGTGAAGTCGGGCGACGTCCTCGGCCGTATCGCCCGCAAGTACGGCACCACCGTTGCCCAGCTGAAACAGACCAACAACCTGCGCAGTGATCGCGTACGCGTCGGGCAGGCGCTGCTGGTGCCCACACCCGCGGCCGCCCGCGCGGAGTACAGCCTCAGCGCCGATCAGCGTCTGAAGGCAACCCAGGCACGGATCAAGGGCAGCACGGTGCGTTACACGGTGCGCGATGGCGACACCCTGTGGGACATCGCCCGTGCCCACGGCGTATCCCACCGCAAGCTGGCGCGCTGGAACGGCATGGCCCCCGGTGATCCGCTTCGCCCCGGCCGCTCCCTGGTGATCAAGTCTTCCAAGAAACAGGTGGCCAACAGCCGGGCCGAGGCAACCACGCTCCCCGCCAATATCCGCAACCAGCGCGTGGTGTACCGGGTGCGCAGCGGCGATTCGCTGTACCGCATTGCTCAACGTTTCCGCGTGAGCGTGAACCAGATCCGCAATTGGAACGGCCTCAAGAAGGGGCGTTACCTACGCCCGGGCCAACGCCTGGTTCTCCACGTGGACGTGACCCGCCAGTCCTGACCCGGCCGTCCTGATCCACGTCTCCGCGCCACCGGCGAGCGCGGGCACCTGCCCGGCCACCGTAGCGTTCGGCGCCCGCGCAGCCGGGCCGGGTGGGAAAACAAACCGGGAAGCCGCGCCGACACAGCGTCGGCGCGTCAGGATTCAGCCGAACTGGAACCCGCGCGGAACCACCACGATACCGGCCGGTGAAACCGTGAACCGCGCGGCATCTGCCTGGGGGTCTTCACCGATGCGCTCGCCCGCCGGGATATTCACGCCCTTGTCGACGATGCAGCCCTGCAGCACCGCGCCATCGCCCACGTTGTTGTCTCCGAGCAGTATGGAGTCACGCACCTGGGCCTCGTCACCCACCAGTACGTTGGTACCGAGTATCGAGTGCTGCACCATGCCACCGGCCACGATGACGCCTCCGGCGGCCATGGAGTTGATGAAGATGCCCTCGTTATGCAATGCGCCGGGCACGGTGCGCATAGGGGCCGTCTGGCCCTGGTAACTGCGTATGGGCCAATCCGGCTGGTACAGGTCCAGGGGTGGGACAGGCTCGAGCAGGTCCATATTGGCCGCGTAGTAGGCGTCGAGCGTACCCACGTCGCGCCAGTATCCATCCGCGCTGACGCGCCCTTCCTCGCCCCCGAACCGGTAAGCGCGCACCCCGTCATCACCAATCAGCGCGGGAATGATGTCGCTTCCGAAGTCGTGTCCGCTGTCCGGGTTGTCGGCATCGGCGGCGAGGATGTCCAGCAATCGCTGGGCATCGAACACATACACGCCCATGGATACCAGGGCCTGGTCCGGCGCCAGCGGGTCCGCGGCAGGCTGATCCGGTTTCTCCACGAAATCCAGCACCTGGTCCTCGTCGCCGAGGGTCATCACGCCGAACGAGCCGGCTTCGCTCAAAGGCACGCTCATGCAGCCCACGGTGAGCAGCGCCCCGCTCTGCTCGTGGCGTTCCACCATGGCCGCGTAATCCATCCGGTAGACATGATCGCCGGACAACAGCAGCACATTGTCCGCCCCGCTGCGTTCGACCAGCCAGCGGTTCTGCTGCACGGCATCCGCGGTACCCAGATACCAGCCATCGCCGCGCCGCATCTGCGGCGGCACCGCCGTGATGTACTCACCGAGTTCCGGGTTGAAGATGGACCAGCCGTCGCGCAGGTGCTTGTGCAGGGAATGGGACTTGTACTGGGTCAGCACCAACACCCGGCGCATATCCGAGTGCAGGCAGTTGGCCAGGGTGAAGTCGATGATTCGGTATTTCCCACCGAAGGGCACGGCGGGTTTCGCGCGATCAGAGGTCAACGGTTGCAGGCGGCTGCCGTGGCCACCGGCCAGGATGATGGCCAGGGTTGTGTTAGACATTTATTGACTATCGTTTGGTGGCTGGCACCCGGGCGCCAGCGGATGGAGAGGTGGTTTGACGGCGGGCGCGGCACCGTCGTCCTGCCCCCGATGTGCAACCGGTATGCCACAACGGTCCACGGCCGGTCCCCGGGCAGACGATGACGGGGTCCATGGCGGCGGGCAGGGGCGATCCGCCGGGATGCGACCACCCTTGGTACACATGTCCGTGGTTCCGGATCCTGGCGGATACCGCCAGACCATGGTGCACGGGCACCATCGTGGTGCGCACCATCAGGCACGCTCCATGGGAAAGGCCAGAACATCGGCCAGGGATTGGGCACCCAGAGCCAACATGACCAGTCGATCCACGCCCAGTGCCACACCAGCGCAGGCGGGCAGGCCGGCGTCCAGGGCTGCGAGGAGGTGTTCATCAAGGGGCACGGGGGGACGGCCCGCACGCACCCGCACCCGGTTCTCCGCCTCGAACCGCGCCCGCTGTTCCGTGCCGTCGTTCAGTTCGTGGAACCCATTGGCCAACTCCACGCCAGCGACATACAACTCGAAACGCTCGGCCACCGGCGGACGGGTGTCGGCAATGCGGGCCAAAGCCGCTTGGTCGGCGGGATAGGCGTGGATGAAACAGGCCGCGGGCAGACGTGGCTCCACCCAATGGGTAAGCACCAGGTCGCGGCATTGGGCTGCGTCCAGGGCTCCGTTCTCCGATCCAACGTCTCCTGCGTCATCGGTTCCGGCCTGATCGGTTCCGGCCCGATCGGTTCCTGCCCGATCGGTTCGAGGAACGCCGATTCCGGACAGGCTGATACCGACACGCCCGATGAAGTCCGACCAGCCATCCACATCCGTGTCATGGGGGTCGGGCGCGCCACAAGTCGTGAAGGCTTCCGCGTAGCTCAGACGCCTTATGGTGGGTAGATCGGGGAGAACGGCCCGTACCAACTCCTCCACCTCGTCCATGAGACGGTGATGATCCCAGCCCAGGCGGTACCACTCGAGAAGACTGAACTCGGGGTTGTGCCGACGTCCCGCTTCACCGTCGCGAAATACCCGCGCGATCTGCCAGATATCGCCGGAGCCCGCAGCCAGCAGGCGCTTCATGGGGAACTCCGGCGAGGTATGCAGATAACGACGTCCCGCGTGCGGGCCGTTCCATTGCAACGCGAATGAATCGATATGCGGATCGGTCACGCCCGCCCGGGACAGGGCGGGTGTCTCCACCTCGAGCAAACCACGCGCACGGAAAAAGGCACGGATGCGGTCGATGATCGCCGCCCGTGCCTTCAATGATTCGATGGAGGCGGATGGCCGCCATCGCGGTGAGGCCACGCCCACCCGGCTCCCGTGTCGCCCGCGCCCGGGGCTCAGTCTTCCTTGGCGCGCGAGATGTACTCGCCCGAACGGGTGTCGACCTTGAGCACGTCGCCGATCTCCACGAACAGGGGCACGCGGACCACGGCGCCGGTCTCCAGGGTGGCGGGCTTGTTGCCCCCGCTGGAGGTGTCACCACGCACCCCCGGGTCGGTCTCGGTGACCTTCAGGATCACATGATTGGGCGGCATGACGGCGATGGGCTGACCGTTCCACAGGGTCACTTCGCATACATCCTGCTCCTTGAGCCACTGGGCGTTATCACCCACGGCTGAGGCGTCGGCACTGATCTGCTCGTACGTGTCCGGATCCATGAAGTACCAGAACTCACCGTCGTTGTAGAGGTACTGGTACTCCGTATCCATGACGTCGGCACCCTCGATGCTGTCACCGGACTTGAAGGTCCTTTCGATGACGCGGCCGGTCAGCAGGTTACGCAGCTTGACGCGATTGAAAGCCTGTCCCTTGCCGGGCTTTACGAACTCGTTTTCAATGATGGACGCAGGGTCGCCATCGAGCATGACCTTGAGGCCGGACTTGAACTGATTGGTGCTGTAACTCGCCATTGTGATTTCCGCGCTGCGCTGAACCGGCCACGGCACTGGGTGGCCCGTACTGAGATTCAAAGGCCGCGAATGATACCCCGAAGGTCCGCCGTCCGGCAGACTCCACGCTGGCAAATCGAACTGGCCCAGGCATACACCGACCCCGAGGCCCTGCTGGAGGCCCTGGGTCTGGACGCGGGGCGCCTGCTGCCCCATGCACGCCTGGCCAGCCGCCAGTTTCCCCTACGTGTGCCAAAGGCCTACGTGGACCGCATGCGCCCGGGCGACGCTGCCGACCCGCTGCTGCGACAGGTCCTGCCCCTGGGGGCGGAACTCAACCCCGTGACGGGCTTCGGCCCGGACCCCGTGGGCGACCGCGCCGCACTGCGCGCCCCGGGTCTGCTGCATAAATACGCGGGTCGGGTCCTGCTCAACACCACACCGGCCTGCGCCGTGCATTGCCGTTACTGCTTCCGTCGGCATTTCCCCTATGCCGATGCGGGACACGGCCCGAACACCTGGGACGCCGCCATCGACTACATCCGTGCCGATGTCAGCATCAACGAGGTGATCTTGAGCGGTGGCGACCCCCTGTCCCTGTCCGATGCACGCCTGCGCCGACTCACTGACGGCCTCGCGGGCATCGCCCACCTGCGGCGCCTGCGCATACATACGCGCCTGCCCATCGTCCTGCCCGCGCGGGTGGATGACGGCCTGCTCTCCTGGCTGGAGGGGCTACCCTGGTCACCCGTCATGGTGGTCCACTGCAATCATCCCGCGGAACTCGACGGCCCCACCATCGACGCCCTCAAGCGACTGCGGGATTCGGGACTCACCCTGCTCAACCAGGCAGTGGTTCTGGCCGGAGTGAACGATGATGCCGACACGCTCGTGGCGCTTTCCGAAAAGCTCTTCCAGGCCGGTACCCTGCCCTATTACCTGCACCTTCTGGACCGCGTCGCCGGTGCCGCCCACTTCGAAGTGGACGAACATGCGGCCACGGCCCTGCACGCCGCACTGCGCGAGCGGCTGCCGGGCTATCTCGTGCCACGCTTGGTGCGCGAAATTGAAGGCGCTCCATCCAAGACCCCCGTTTCCGCTCACTGAAGGTATGCCATGGGAATCCTTTCCTGGATCATTCTCGGACTCGTTGCCGGCGCCCTCGCCAAATGGATCATGCCGGGGCGCGACCCCGGCGGCTGTTTCATCACCGTCCTGCTCGGTGTCGCCGGGGCCATGCTGGGCGGCTTCATCGCGACCTTCTTCGGCTACGGCGACGTCAGCGGCTTCAACCTGTACAGCTTCCTTGTGGCAACGGGCGGTGCGCTGCTGCTGTTGTTCATCTACCGCATGCTCAAGTCGGATTCCTGAACCTCCCGGCCGTGAGCGAACCGAAGAACACAGGGGCCCCGGGAGAGGTACTGATCGAGCGTTTCCTCGATGCCACCTGGATGGAGAAGGGCCTCAGTGAGAACACGCTCAAGGCCTACCGCACGGACCTGCTCAAACTGGCGGGCTGGCTCCACGAACAGGGCGTCGTGCTGGAACGGTCCGGTCGCGCTGACCTGCTCGCCTACCTGGCCCACACCACCCGCAAGGGTGCCCATGCACGCAGCAATGCCCGCCTGCTCTCAAGCATGCGCGGCTTTTTCCGCTGGATGGTCCGCGAGGGTGACCTGTCGGAAGACCCGACCGCACTGATCGACAGCCCCAAGCTGGGCCGCCCCCTACCCGCCAGTCTGACCGAGGCGGACGTGGAGGCCCTACTGGAGGCGCCCGACCTCACGACCGTAGCGGGTCTGCGCGACCGGACGATGCTTGAGATTCTCTACGCTTGCGGGCTGCGGGTATCGGAACTGGTCGGTCTCACGGCGGCCCAGATCAACCTGCGCCAGGGCGTCGCGCGGGTCACCGGCAAGGGCAGCAAGGAGCGACTGATTCCCATTGGTGATATCGCCGTGGACTGGCTGCAACGCTACCTGCGCGAGGCCCGTCCGGACCTGGTCCGCGGACGGCCCAGCAACTTCCTGTTTCCGACGGTGAAGAGCCCGGCCATGACGCGCCAGGCCTTCTGGTACAACATCCGCAAGTACGCCAAGCAGGCGGGCATTCACAAGCACCTGTCCCCGCACACGCTGCGCCATGCCTTCGCCACCCACCTGCTCAACCACGGCGCCGACCTGCGCGCCGTGCAGATGCTGCTCGGCCACAGTGACCTTTCGACGACGCAGATCTATACCCACGTGGCCCGCGAGCGCCTCAAGCAACTCCACGCCGAGCACCACCCCCGGGCCTGAACGTCTGGTTCGGATACCTCGGTCGGCCGTCGCACGTTCCACCATCCCCGCGCGGTGCCAGCGCCGGGGCTGGCAGACCGACCCGGGTGCGCTATCATCGGATGTTGCACCGCACAAAAGACAAGAACCGTTCCCCTTCAGACCCCGGGAAGCCGTGATGACCACCACCATCAAACAAGACGACCTCATCCAGAGCGTCGCCGACGCCCTGCAGTTCATCTCCTACTACCATCCCAAGGACTTTATCGACGCCATCGGCAAAGCGTGGGAGACCGAGGAATCCCCCGCCGCCAAGGATGCCCTGGCGCAGATCCTGCTGAACTCCCGTATGTGCGCGGAGGGCCACCGACCCATCTGTCAGGACACCGGCGCCGTGGTGGTGTTCATCAAAGTGGGAATGAACGTCCGTTTCGAGGGCGACATGGCCCTCGAGGACATGATCAACGAGGGCGTGCGCCAGGGCTACCTCAACCCGGACAACACGCTGCGGGCGTCCATGGTCAGCCCTCCCATGGGGGCGCGTAAAAACACCCGCGACAACACCCCGGCCATCATCCATACGCAGATCGTGCCGGGCGGCCACGTCGAGATCGGGCTCGCCGCCAAGGGCGGAGGTTCGGAGAACAAGTCCAAGTTCGTGGTCTTGAATCCATCCGATTCCATCGCCGACTGGGTGGAGAAAACCGTGCCGACCATGGGCGCGGGCTGGTGCCCCCCGGGCATGCTGGGTATCGGCATCGGTGGCACCGCCGAGAAGGCCATGGTGCTGGCGAAAGAGTCGTTGATGGAACCCATCGACATGCACGAACTCAAGGCCCGCGGGCCCAACAGCTATACCGAAGAGCTGCGCCTGGAGATCTTCGAGCGCGTCAATGCCCTGGGCATCGGTGCCCAGGGCCTCGGCGGCCTGACCACCGTCGTGGACGTGAAGATCAAGGAGTACCCCACCCACGCCGCCTCTCTGCCCATCGGCATGATTCCGAACTGCGCGGCCACACGGCATGTGGAGTTCACCCTGGACGGCTCCGGCCCGGCCATCCTTACGCCCCCGAGCCTGGACGATTGGCCCAAGGTAGGCTGGGCCCCCAGCGATGATGCCCGGCGGGTGGATCTGAACACCGTCACCAAGGAAGACGTGGCGTCCTGGCAACCCGGTGAGCGCATCCTGCTGTCAGGCAAGTTGCTCACCGGACGTGACGCCGCGCACAAACGCATCAAGGAACTGCTGGAATCCGGCGAAGGGCTGCCCGAGGGCGTGGATTTCAACAACCGCTTCATCTACTACGTCGGCCCCGTGGACCCGGTGCGCGACGAGGTGGTCGGCCCAGCCGGCCCCACCACCAGCACACGCATGGACAAGTTCACCGAGATGATGCTGGGCGAGACCGGCCTGCTGGGCATGGTCGGCAAAGCTGAACGCGGCCCTACCGCCATCGAAGGCATCAGGAAACACAAGGCCGTCTATCTCATGGCCGTGGGCGGTGCCGCGTTCCTCGTCTCCCAGGCCATCAAGTCCTCCCGCGTGGTGGCCTTCGAGGAGCTGGGCATGGAGGCCATCTACGAGTTTGACGTAAAGGACATGCCCGTCACCGTGGCCGTGGACAGCAACGGCACCAGCGTGCATAACACCGGCCCGGCCGAGTGGGCGGCAAAGATCGGCAAGATAAAGGTTGTTTCCTGACCCGAAAACGGGACACAAGGACGCGGAGGGCGACGGATTCTCCGAAGCCTGAAGACCGGACGGGAACATCTGCGTTCCTCCGCGCTCTTCTTTACTCAAGAGACACATAAAAAAAGCCCCGTGGTTTCCCACGGGGCCTTTTTCATCGAAGTTGAAACTCCGATTGCGGGTGCTTAGCCCCAGCTGTCCTTCTTGATGTTCTCGAACCAGCTGTAGCCGTACTGCACTTCGCGGGCACGCCACTCGGGCGAGGAGTCCTTCTTGGTCAGGCCACCGGAACCCTTCACCTTGGACAGCTTGCCGTCCTTCATGTCGTAGACCATGGCGACGGAGATACCGTCCTCAGGGGCAACGATGGAGTAGCAGGTGTTGACCAGGGAGGGGTCACCGGGCTCGCGACCGTTGAGCAGGTCGACGATGGCGGCGGCACAGACCTTGGCCTCAGAGTTGGCGGCATACCCGGACTTGGGCAGCGGAGAGGCGACGGAGGCGTCACCGATCACGTGCACATTGGCCTGCATGGTGGACTCGAAGGTCTTGCCATCGATGGGGCACCAGCCCTTCTCGTTGGCGAGGCCATTGTCCAGGGCCACCTTGCCAGCCTTCTGGGCCGGAATGATGTTGGCCACGGCCGGGGTGTGCTTGTTGCCGTCGCCGGTCACCACGGTGCCGGTAGCGGCATCCACGGAGGTCACGCCACCACCGGTGGAATCGGCAGAGTGCCACTCGATGTGGTCCTTGTAGTAACGGTCGAAGGCCTGTGTGAACAAGCCCATCTTGGAGAACTTGTTCTTCTTGTCGATGATGACGACCTTGGACTTGGGCTTGTGGTTCTTCAGGTAGTTGGCGATCTGGCAGGCACGCTCGTACGGCCCCGGAGGACAACGGAAGGGGTTCGGCGGGGGAGCGATCATCACCACACCACCGTCGTCCATGGCCTCAAGCTGCTTACGCAGGTTGACGGTCTGGGCACCGGCCTTCCAGGCGTGGGGCATCTTCTCCATGGCGGCGGCGTCATAGCCTTCGATGTTGTCGGCGAAGGAGATACCGGGGGCGACCACTGCACGATCGAACATGAAGGTCTTGCCACCGGCGGTGGTGATCTTCTTGGAGGCGCCGTCGATTCCGTTGACGGTGTCATGCACGACATTGATGCCGTGGCCTTTCAGACCGTCATAGGTCACGCGGATGGACTCCATGGTACGGGCGCCACCCAGAACCTCGTTGCTCATGAAGCAGGTGAAGTACTCGGTGTTGGGCTCGATCAGGGTCACATCGATGGAGGAATCGCCCATCTTGATGTACTTGGCGGCGGTCGCACCGCCGACGCCACCACCGACCACGACGACCTTCTTCTTACCGCCGTGGCTGCCGGCCATGGAGATGGCCGGGAAACCGAGGGCGCCAACCGCGGCGGCGCTGCCGGCGGTCTGGACGAACTTTCTACGGGAAATGTTGCTCATGTGTTTTGACTCCCTCTGGCTTATTTCTGGCTGGCGAAGTATTTGAGGACGGCGTCGAGTTCGGCGTCACTCAGTTTGGAGACGGCCTTGGCCATCTTCTTGGGGGCTTCGCGATCACCAGATTTGAAGTCCGCCATGGAGAACTGCAGGTAGGGCAGCCACTGACCGGCCAGGATACCGGCGTCGTCATCAGGCAGGGCACCGCCCTCGTCGTGACACTTGGAACAGCTCTTCTCGTAAATGGGCTCACCAGCGCTGCCGTCGACATCCTGGGCGGCCTTGTAGACCGGCATGGCGGCGAAGTGCTTGGCCATGGCCTCGATCTGGGACTCGGAATAGCCCTTCGCGATGCGATCCATGATGGTGGCCGGACGCTCACCTTCCTTGAAGTAGGTCATCGTGTCGATGAAGTAGGTTTCGGACATGCCCGCCAGGTTAGGCGAGGCGGGTCCGACACTCTGGCCGTTGGTGCCGTGACAGCCGGCACAGGTGTTGGCCATCATCGCGGCGGACGGGTCTGCGTATGCCTGCGGCATACCGGCGGCGGCGGCAATGCCGAAAACCGCAGCCATCAATTTCTTGTTGTAGCCCATGGCTCCTCCAAATTGCGTGTATTGATTGATCAATCGATGGGTCATGCCATCCTGACGCGACCCGTAGCGTGATCGGCAGATCGAACCCTCTCCGTCAATTCGTCTCCGCCGATCCTCTCATTCGAACGGTTGCACGCAATGTACGTACCGTTCGATCTCCCTAAAGTCTCTCAGTGAAGGTCAATGCCCCCACAGCCAGGCCAGCCACTGGTCGACGATCCCTCGCCTCTGTGGCTCGTGGCCCAAGCGCGCATAGTAAACGGCCAGCTCGTTAATCTCATCACGCGTTAGGGAATTCGCGATGATGCGCATACGGCTGTAGGTGTCGTTACCCCGCTTGCCCTTCGCATAATCCTTCATCGTGTTGACAAAGTATTTGACGTTCTGTCCGACCAGGGCGGGCACATCCATACGGGCCCCCTGCCCCCGCTCGCCGTGGCAGGCGGCGCAAGGCTGGATGAGGCGGGTCTTGTCACCGCGATACACCAGATCCAGGGTCTCCTTGCTCACCGTATCGTCCTCATCGACCTCGGGCTTGGGGAACGGCTGATCGGCGTAGTAGACCGAAAGCGCCGCCATATCCTCATCGCTGAGGGCGGCGACGGCGTCCTGCATACGTCGGTTCTCCCGCTTGCCGTCCTTGTAATCCTTCAACTGTTTGAAGGTATAGGCGGCCAGCTGCCCGGCAATCATCGGGTGCTTATCGCGATCCGGCTCGGCTCCGGCCTTGCCATGACAGTCCATGCACGGCAAGGCGTCTTCCGTCTCAACTGTCTCGAGCTTGGCGCCCAGGGCCGCATCACCCGATTTCACCAGTTTGTAGAGTGCCGGTGTCCAGGCAACATTGGTGGACGGTTCCGCGTGGGCCGATCCGACAGCGAGGGCCAGACACAACCCGGTAATCAGCTTGCTCATTTTCATCGGATCAAATCCCCCACATCATCGAGCCGGGTGTGTCGAGTATCAGGAACTGCAGCACCGGGTAGCCGTAGGAGACGACCATCCAGACCAGGATCATGATGTTCCACAGGGCAAAGCCGTTGAGCGGCTTGGGCAGATGCACCGGGGGATAGAGGGCTTCGGCCCACTCATCCGCCATGTTCGCCTCATCCGACCTTTTCAGGTGCGTCATGAGGAGGTTGAACACGAACAGCGCCGATGAGACCAGCAGGATCACGCCGCCGACGATCATCGCCGCCTCATGAGGGTCCCACTGTTCTACCAACGGCGAATCGTAGGGCGACGAAGAGGTGCGGCGCGGCTGGCCCAGCAGACCCAGTACGTGCCAGGGCATGGTCAGAACCATCATGCCGATGCACCACAACCACAGCTGTAGAACGGCCATGCCCTTCGAAAACAATGCCTTGCCTGTCAACTTGGGCCACAGGTGGTAGCCAAGCGCCAGGTACATGATCACCGTCGTTCCACCAAAGATGAGGTGGAAGTGCCCCGTCACCCACTGGGTGTTATGCACCAGGGAGTTCATCTGGTAGCTCGCGTTGATCATGCCGCCGAAGCCGCCGGCGATGAGCATGAACAGGGCCAACATGCCCGCGACCACCATGGGCTCGCCCCAGGGCACGCGGACAATCCAACCGAACAAGCCCTGTCCGCCCCGCAACCGTCCAGCCCCTTCCAGGGATGCAAGCACGGTAAAGCCGGTCAGTAGCGTCGGAATGGCCACCGCGAAGGTGCCGAGCATGTGCAGGAATTTGAAACCGGCCGCCTGCTGCGGGTCCATGTACAGGTGATGGAAACCGATGGGCACGGAGATCACCAGCAGCATGATGAAGGCGACACGCGCCATCTCGTCTGAGAACACCCGGCTGCCCGCCACCTTGGGCAGGATGGTGTACATGGCGATGTAGGCCGGGAACAGCCAGAAATACACGATGGCGTGCAGGGTCCAGGAGAAAAGGGTACGCGCCAGGCCGGGGTCGATGGTATCGATGATCCCCAGTGACCAGGGAATCAGTTGGAAGAGCATCTCCAGGGCCACGCCAGCGCTGGTCCACAACCACATGATGGCGTTTGCCGTGGTGCCGTACATGGCCAGGGGAACGGGCTTGCCCGGGTTGGCCTTTTTCCAGGTCACCGTGGACATGATCATCTCCAGGCACCAGAGCCAGGAGCCCACCACCAGGAGCGTCGCACCGATGTAGAACATCGGATCAGCCGCCAGGGGCGGATAGAAGGTGTAGAGCACGGACGCCTTGCCCGTGAGCAGGGGGATAGCCGCCATGACCGTGCCCCCAAGGGCTACCAGGTAGGCAACCCAGGCGAGGCCCCGGCTCCACAGCTTCTGCTTGAGAGAGGATGTGGCGGTGTAGTAGCCGAAGCCCATCACCAGGAAGGTGGTGAGCACGAAGCCCATCAGAACCCCGTGGGTGGAGACGGAGGCGAAGTAGCCTTCGTGGGATTCGAGCTCGGGAAACAGGCCGCTTCGGTTGACGACCTGGTACACGCCCAACACGACCGCCACCGCCATCGCGGCGAAGGCGACCCACATGTTGGCCATGCTTATGGATCGGGAATCGTTATGCATCGTTATGTGTCCTGAATCGATATGAGGTCTGGGTGGGTCGCGCGGTCAGCCTTTCGGCGTGACCTTGAGACGGGACCACATGTAGTCGTGGCCCAGACCGCAGTACTCGTTGCACAGGAACTGAAACTCACCCTCGCGTGTGAACCGCGTGGTGACCTCAGCGACGTATCCCGGGACCACCATGGTGCTCATGTTGGTGAACGGCACATGTACACCGTGCAACACGTCAGGACTGGTGATGCGGAAGGTCACGTCCGAATCCACAGGCAGCTCGATCTGCTGCGGATAGAACGAGTAACGGCCCGCGATCATGCGGACCGTGTAGCTGCCGTCGGGGTTTTCGCTGACACCGAGATTGTCCTCGGTGAACTCGCCCGACAGATGCAGGGTCGCCGGGTCTATGGTCTCGATGTTGCTCGGGGGGTTGAGATTCATGACGACCGCGGCGTAGGTCATGGACCCCACCATCACGACGGTCATGGCCACCACCACGTAGAGCCATTTTTTCTCTAGCGGATCGATATGCATCTGCACGACTCCTGTTAGTTCACCGGCCCGTGGGACACGAAGATGCCGAAGAAGAAGTACAGCCAGGCCGCGAGCATGGCCACGCCGATGATCAGGATGATCGTCCAGGTCCCCCGAGGCGGCGCTTCCAGAATGCGCCGCTGTTCGTCCGATAGATCGCTCACACGTTTCCCCCCAAAGCGGTTTTTTATTTGGTGCCGCGCCACCGATGGACAGCGGCGCCTCGACCACAACGAGGGCATGGGCACCTCGTCTGATGGCCGGGGAGGATTAGCGCAGCAGCCCCGGGGTTTAATCAATAATCTATATTATTTTCAGTAATCCTGAATATACGGATACAGCTTGCCCAGCGGGCCTTCACCACTGCCCATTGAAGCCTGGAAAGGAAGCCTGGAAAGCCCCCTGATCGGGCGCCCGAGGCCAGTCCCCCGCCGTTTAACACCATCAATCACCCACAAAAAAAGGGGATCGCGCCTTGGGCGCAATCCCCTTTTCATACTCACTCAGGGCCCGGGTGGGCCGGGGCGAATCAACACTCGGAAACAACTTTCCAGCGCCGCGTTTCGCCCAACTTGGAATGGGGCTGGGCCCGGACCCATTCGCGCGCCTTCTCCTCATCGTCGAAGTTCAGGTACTGGCCGGTCTCGCGATCGATCACGAAGTTCCAGCCCATGAGGTTGCGCTTCTCGATCCGGTATCGCTCGGAATAGCTGTTGTAAACAATGCGGAATTTCATGGCTTATGCCTCATTAAAGTCTATTAATAAGCATATTCTAATTTACTTAACCCAATGTCAACCCCGCCCCGACCACGGCCAAACACCTGTCCCATGCCGACACGTTCCAATGAACTCAGGTGGTCGCTGAGCCAGATCGTCCGCGCAGACGCAGAGCGTTGAGCACAACCAGCAATGAGCTCAGCGACATCCCGATCGCCGCTCCCCAGGGAGGCACCCAGCCCAAGGCGGCGGCGGGAACAGCGGCGAAGTTGTAGAAAGCCGCCCACGCCAGATTTTGACGAATGATCCGTCGTGTCTTGTCGGCGACTGCCCGGGTATCGACGACCCCGTGCAGGGACTGCCCCAGCAGCAAGATGCCGCTGTGGGTCTGCGCCAGGGCGGAGGCATGGGTGAAGGACACCGATACCTCCGCAGCCCGCAGCACGGGCGCATCATTGATCCCGTCCCCGATCATCACCACGCGTCGACCTTGCGCCTGCAGGGATTCGATATGGGCGAGCTTGCCCTCAGGCATGCGATCGCCGAGCGCGGTGTCGACCCCAAGACCGCGCACGAATCGGTCAACGCTGTCCTGGCTGTCGCCGCTGAGGACCTCGATGCGCTCGATCCCCAGGGACCGTAAACCCGGTATCAGGTCATCCAGTCCTTCCCGACGGCTGTCGGACAAACCGAAAACCGCCCAGTGCCCGCTTTCCCCAGCCAGCACCACGGCGATGAGGCCCTCGGATTCGCAGGCTTCGACCCACTGCTGGAAGAAGGCGGAGGCCCCGTTACCTGTCACCCCGGCCGCGAACTCCCTGTTACCCAGGCGCCACAGCTGGCCCGCGTAACGACCTTCCACACCTCGGCCGGGCAGATTGCGAAAGTCTTCGAGGGGCTCCAGCCCATCGGAGGCGCGAACGAGCGCCTTGGCCACGGGATGTTCCGATGCCGCTTCCAGGGACGCGGCGATACGCCTCGCCTCGGTCTCGGAAATCCCATCGGACACATGAACCTCACGCAGCTCAAGGCGCCCGGTAGTCAGGGTGCCGGTCTTGTCGAATACCGCCGTATCGCACTGGGCCAGTCGCTCCAGCACGTTCCCCTGGGCCTGAAGAACACCGATATTCGCCAGGTGTCCCGCGCTGACCGCCGCCGCAACCGGGGCCGCAAGGGCAAACGCGCAAGGACAGGTAACGATCAGAACGGCCACGGTGTTCGGAAGCACACTGCCCGGATCGATAAACCACCAGGCCAGGGCGGTGCACACGGCGATGACCAGAACGGCCGCCACGAACCAGGCGGATGCCGACTGGGCGAGCACCGCGTAACGGGGCCCGGTGCCCTGCCCACGCGCAAGCAACCCCTGGATGCGGGCAACCGCTGACTCACCCGCGACTCGGGCGACCTCCGCGATCACAGGCTGATCCACATTGGTGGCACCACCGACTACCTCCTCGCCCGGCCCGCGCGCCACCGGCAGCGGCTCTCCTGTCAGTAGCGCCTCGTCGAAGTGACTGTGACCATCGGTGATCCGCACATCCACTGGCACCGTCTCGCCCGGCAGGATTCGGACCCGGTCACCGGGCAACAGCTCGGTAACCAGAACATCGCACGTGTCGGCCCCCTCCAGCTTGCGGGCCGTCCGGGGCGTGATCCTGGCAACGCGGTCGAGCGCGTCCGTCGCCTGAATGCGCCCTTTGAGTTCGATCCGGCGCGCAAGAAGAACGAGAAAAACGAACATGGCGATGGAATCGAAATAAACCTCGCCAACGCGGAATATCGTGGTGTGCAGGCTGCCCAGATAGGCAATGGAAAGCCCCAGGACGATAGGCACATCCATACCGGCCCGACGGTTACGCAGGTCCCGCCATGCACCAATGAAGAACTCCTGCCCTGGCCAGGCCAACAGCACGGTGGTCGCGAACAGGCTGGTCCAACGCCCGATGAGGGTCCAGAGAGACAGTTCGCCGGTCTCATCACCAAGCCCCATGACATAGCCCGCTAGCGCAAACTGCATCACCACCATGCCGATCACACCCGCGAACAACAGCCGCTCACCGCTGCGTCTACGCTGGACGGCATTAAGGGCCTCGCGCCGCGCGGGGTCGAAGGGGTGGGCCACATAGCCCACATTGATGATCGCCTGGAGAATTTCGCTCAGGCGGATGCGGTCCGGGTCCCAGACGACGCGCGCATGATGGCTGGCATAGTCCATTTCCACGTCGAGCACGCCCTCGAGCCCGCGAACCACCTGCTCGTTCAGCCAGACGCACGCCGCGCAGCGTATGTTTTCAAGCAGCAGGTGAGCCTCACGCGCACCACCACCGGTGGCGTTTTTATCGGTCTTGTCGGCACTGCGCGCGAAGGAGTTCTGAACCTGGGGGTGATCATAGAACGCGAGCCGGGAGATCACCGCGGGAAGCTCCTCCGCCCCAACCGTGCCACCGGTAACGGGCCGCGCGCGCCGATGGCTGTAGAATTCCTCCATTCCGGCGTCGGTAATCGCCTCGGCGACGGCCCGACAGCCGGGGCAACAAAACTCACGAACTTGACCCAGGATAAGTAGATCACCCGTGTAGCTGGGGTCTAATGGCAGGCCGCAGTGAAAGCAGCCGCCCGCGCCGGAGCTGCCCTCGGATTGCATTCGTTCCGCATTTTCTTGCACGCTGATGGGGTCCCCAGACGGGTTGGTCGGGGCTGCAACATAGCGCATCCCGGGGCCTGACCCCGTTTACATACGATGCTCCGATCGGGTTCCAACCCGCCGAGCATTCACTGACGCCAGACGCTCGACAGGACACCTCACCCGCATCCCCTACAGAGCGCGGCCAACCCCGCACCCATGCACTCCTGGCAACCCAGCCATTACTACAAAGAGAGCCCTCCCATGACCCGCGTTTCCTTTCCCTCCCTGCTCCAGCGACTGCTCCTGTCCACGCTTTTTCTGTTCGGTATCAATTCGACCGCGCAGGCCGGTGATATGGCGAAAATGCTGATCGAGGTGCCCAGCCCGCTGGGGTTCGAGGAAACCCTTGAGAAGCTCGAAGCCAATGCCAAGGGTCTGGGTTGGAAGGTGCCGAAAAAGTGGAAGGTGGACTTCCAGCGCAACCTCAAGCACGTCACCAAAGTTGATATCGGCAAGAACAGGGTCCTGAAGATGTGTGAGCCCCAGGCGGCCGCGGAACTGCTGGTCAAGGACCAGTACAAGATGCTCACGGCGATGATGCCCTGCACCATCGCCGTCTATGAGAAATCCGACGGCAAGACCTGGGTGTCGATGATGAACCTGAAGCTCATGGGCGAGATGTACGGCGGCGACGTCGCCCAGATGGCCAGTGAGTTGGCCCCCCAGATGGAGCAGATGCTCAAGCTCGCTGACTGACACCCTACCGGGTGGACTCAGCCCGTCGCCCGTCGGCTGGGTTGCTTAGGGAAGCTCTGAACGAATCGTGACACGGCGCCTTGGCCCGCCGAACAAGCCCATTTCGGCGTTGCGAATCTTCGCAATAGCGAGCTATTGAAGTGCCCATACATCAACAAATGGGCGTCTTGAACTGAACTTGTTATCCGAACCCGTTCGCTCGCGCCAGATTCATTCAGAGCTTCCTTAGGAACAAAACCACTCAATGCGATTCACAGGGACACTGCTGCAATGACGGCAGGCCCCGGCCCTACCGCGGAAACGCATCCGGGCTCCAGCAACCGCTGACTCGCCCCACATATGTAGACCGCGGACCGGGCGGCTTCCCGGATCGATCTCAGGCGGCTTTGGCCGGCGCCAGGCCCGCCTCGGCGTGGCGTTCCAGGATCACCTTGAGCTCGTCCTGGTTGGCACAGAATCCGATCGCGTTCACATCGACGCTGCCCGAACGAACATGGGGCTCGCACTGCTCGCTGGTGCAGGTATCGCACTGCTTCATGTGACGGTGGATATCCACCACGTTCTGCTGATGCAGGTAGATCCGCGGATCGAGCCCCAGGGCATCAAGCATGGCTTTCAGGCGCAGCTCACCGAGCTGATCAGCCAACTCCTGGCGGAACCGCGCCCCGGTGCGCACATTGGTCAGGATGGCCACCGCCATTGCCACGAACAATGCGGCGGCGGACAACATCAGGGAGACGAAAACAATGGAATGGAGCAGGCTCATGGTGCGTTCCGGGGCTGGGTGAATGGACGGCACCCTAGCCCTTGCTGCATCGCACCAATTTGCGCTCGATCAATTTCCCCTCCAGTACTTTCCTTGACCAGAACATGACCCGACCGTTTCGGGCTGCGCCACCAGCCCAAATTCCGCAGCGCAACATAATGATCTATGATCCGGCCGATGGCGTCTTTTGTGCCACCTCCCGGTTGCATCGTGGTGCCATTTCCAAGCGTTGACACCTCACCCTGTGCACCCGCACAAGAGCACGGTCACGCAAACCCATGAGCGAGACGCCGGTGCACGCGCTGGCGGGGTGGATGCATGCAAAGCTTTGACGTGGTGGTGATTGGCAGCGGACCGGCGGGTGAGAAGGCCGCCACCCAGGCGGCGGACCACGCGAAGCGTGTGTGCGTGATCGACAAGGGCCCTTCTGGGGGTGCCTGGGTCAATACCGGCACCATTCCCAGCAAAACCCTGCGCGAATCGGCACGGTTTCTCTCACGGGCCCGCGGTCAGAATGCCTTCCACGATGGTTCGGCCATGCCGACGCTGCGTGCGTCCCTGGCACTCGAACGCCACCTGGTGGCGAGTTGGCGTGAGAAGGTAGAGCTGCGCTTCCGCCAACGCGGTATCGAGCGGGCCCGTGGGCATGCCCGCTTTATCGACGCCAACACCGTGGTCCTGGACGATGGCCAGCGCATCCATGGCGAGCACATCGTCATTGCGCCCGGCTCATCACCGCGCGCCATTCCCGAGTTGCCGGTGAACGGGCACACCATTCACGATTCGAACACTATCTTGACGCTCGATGAGATCCCGCATTCCATGATCGTTCTGGGTGGGGGTGTGATCGCCTGCGAGTACGCATCCATCTTTCAATCGTTGGGGGTGCAGGTCACCCTGGTCAACGGACGCGACAGCCTCCTCGGTTTCGTCGACCCCGAGGCCACCGCGTTCCTTGAACAGTCCATGAAGGCGGCGGGTATGGCCGTGCGCCACAATGCACGGCCCCTGGCCCTGGGGCGCTCATCCATGGGCGAGATGGACCTGAACCTCAGTGACGGCACCATCGTCAGCGCGGACACCATCTTCGTGGCCCTGGGCCGCGTTCCCGCCACCCAGGGCCTCGACCTGGACAAAGCCGGTATCTCGCTCAGCAAATGGGGCACCATCGAGGTCAATGACTACATGCAGACCTCGGTGCCACACATCTACGCGGTCGGGGACGTGATGGGCTTCCCCTCCCTGGCCTCCGCGGGCATGGAACAGGGGCGCGTGGCGGCCAACCACCTGTGCGGCTTGAACCGGGCCCCCCTGGACACGCTCATTCCCGCCGGCATCTTCACCATTCCCGAGGTCAGTTCCGTGGGTATGGACGAGCGTGCGGCGCGGGAAGCCGGGTTCGAACCGGCCAGTGGGAGCCTCACCTACGACGAGAACGTCCGCTCCCACATGATCAGCGAGACCCGGGGGCTCATTAAGCTGGTCGCGGACAAACAGTCCGGCCGCCTGCTGGGATGCGCCATCGTCGGTCATGGTGCGACCGAGCTGATCCATATCGGGCAGATGATGATCAAGTACGGCGGTACCGTGGACGAGTTGCGTCGGTTCGTCTTCAACGTGCCCAGCCTCAGCGCCCTCTATCGCCAGGCCGCCGAGCAGGTCCCTGTCTGAGATCACCCCATGGCACTGGGTGCCACCATCTTCAAGGCACAGTTGCAGGTCTCCGACCTGGATCGTGGGCACTACGGCGCCTACGCACTGACCCTCGCCCGACACCCCTCGGAAACCGACCTGCGCATGATGTTGCGCATACTGGTATTCGCGCAGCACGCCCATGAGGATCTGGCCTTCACCCGTGGCCTGAGCACCGGGGATGAACCCGACCTGTGGCGTTATGATCCGGCGGGCAGCATCATCGAATGGATCGAACTGGGCACGCCGGACCTCAAACGCATCCGCAAGGGCTGCTCACGGGCCCTTCAGATGCACCTGTACAGCTACCATGACCGGTCCGCGCATACCTGGTGGGAACGGACCGGCACCGAGCTTGAGCGTTTCGACACCCTGACGGTCCGGCACCTCCCCGAAGAACAGACCCACGACCTGACCCGGCTCGCGCAACGCACCATGACCCTGCACCACACGCACCAGGACGGTACGATCTGGTTGGGCGACGAGCACCAGACCGTGGCCGTGACCCCGCTAACGTGGAAGGGCGCGCATTCGTGAATCGCGACAGCCAAGGCCGAACTGCTCAACCATGATTGCCCTGGAGGATGTGCGTTACCGCTACGACGACCGGCAACTGCTGAGCTTTCCGGACATTCGGGCGGGTTCGGGCGAGGAACTGCTGATCACCGGCCCTTCGGGCAGCGGCAAGACCACCTTGATCCACCTGCTGGCCGGACTCATGGCCCCAGTCAGTGGGGAGGTCCATGTCGCGGGTCAACAGTTATCGCGGCTACGCGGCGGTCGCCTGGACCGGTTCCGCGGACGCTTCATCGGCGTGGTGTTCCAACGCCTGCATCTGGTGCCCAATCTCACCGTGCTGGACAACCTCATGCTCGCCCGTTTCATGGCCGGGCTGCGCCAGGACAGGACGCAACTGATGGAGATCCTGGAGGCCCTGGACATGGACACCGAGGCATCGACGATGCCGCAATCGCTGTCGTTCGGGCAGGCGCAACGCGTTGCGGTGGCACGTGCGGTCGTAAACGAACCGGATGTGATCCTGGCCGACGAACCCACCTCCGCCCTGGACGATACCAACGCCGTGCGCACCCTGGATCTGCTTCGAAACCGGGCCCAGGCCTGTGGAGCCACCCTTGTCATCGCGACCCACGACAAGCGGATCAAGGCCAACATCGACTACCAGTACCGACTGGGAGAGCCGCCGACCGATTGATGAATGGAGAACCGCCCGGATCGGTGCGGAACTCATCCCCTGAAAACGCGAAACCCCCGCATGGCGGGGGTTTCGATCAGGTATCCGATGCTGCCGCGATCAGAGGCCCGAGGCGGTCTGCTTTTCGGCGTGCTCACGTCGTTCCTGGGCTTCAACGGTAAGGGTCGCGATGGGGCGTGCCTCAAGCCGTCCCAGGCCGATCTCTTCACCGGTGTCTTCACAGTAACCGTACTCACCTTCCTCGATCCGCTGCAAAGCCTGGTCGATCTTGCGCAGAAGCTTGCGGTAGCGATCACGGGTACGCAGCTCAAGGGTGTGATCGGACTCGCGGCTGGCGCGGTCTGCTTCGTCACCGATGTCTTTGTGACTGTCGTCACGCAGATTGTTGATGGTCTGCTGCGCCTCTTCCATCAACTCCGTCCGCCAATCGATTAGCTTCTGGCGGAAGTAGGCGAGCTGTTTGCCACTCATGTAGGTTTCGTCCTCACTCGGACGATAACCGGGTTCCAATTCGATGGTCATCGAATAACCTCCAATTAGGTATCCCCTGGGGTACACCTTGCCATAACCGAGACGTACCGGAATGACCTATGGTTCGCAATGCGGCCTGAACAGACTCTTCCCGGTCCTGGGGCCAGTGAGTGCCGCCGACGGACCCTGAACTGAGCCCAGCCGACACCACGAATTTCCAAGGGCGCACGTTTTAGGACTTTGGGTCTCCTTTTGCAAGCAAAATCAAGGAAAAGCGCGCATCCTCGCGGCGTCGCGACGACGCGCGTCACCCCCGGCAGGGCCAGTAGGGCCTCGTCCTCCCATCGTTTCAACTCAGACTCCGTCTCGTGAACAGCATCAGTCTTGGCACTGGAAACCTTCGCCGCCACGGCGCCAGCAGCTTCATCACCATTACGTTGCTCGCCCTCGGCACCGCGACCATTCTCCTGAGCCTGCTGTTTCGCCATCATCTGTCCGCGCAGACCGTGCGGGAAGCGGGAATCGTGGACCAGGTGGTGGGCACGGCCGCCTACCCCATGGAGCTGATCCTCGGCAGCCTGATGCACCTCAGCCCCCCCGGCGCGCTCACGCCCCTGGAGGAGCTGAACTTCCTGCGCACTCACCACCACGTCGCGCTGAGCGCACCGGTACTGGCGCTTGACCGCATTCAGGACACCCGCGTCGTCGCCAGCACCCGTGAACTATTCGACCTGTACGCGGCGGACGTGGGTGCAGGCCGGATGTTCGCTGCACCTTTCGAAGCGGTCATCGGGGCAAACGCGGCCGCGGAACTCGACACCCGTCCCGGTGGAGTCCTGGTCATCGAACACGGCTTGCACCTGGAAAATCCTGAGCCCTCTGTCCCGAGACAACATGAGCAGACGTTGCGGGCGGTCGGCATCCTGGCACCCACGGGGACGATGCTGGACGAACTGGTGATCATCAGCCTGGAGACCAGCCGATTACTCCATCAACCGACCGACAGCGCACGGCCAAACCGGGGAAGCAAGCTGGGCATGGATCTCGACTTCGGCGCGGGTAACGCACGTGATGGGGTCCACGCGCTGTTGTTGCGCTTCACATCGCCAGCGGGGGCGCCCGCCGTTGAACCACTGATTGCGGCTCGTCCCGGTCTGGTCAGCGCCAAGCCGCGCGAGGAATTGTCCCGCCTGGGACGGATGTTCGATCAGGGCCTGGAGATCATGGGGGTGAGCGCAATCATCCTCGTCATACTCGCGGTTCTATCACTGCTGGCCGCACTCTACGGAGGGCTCGATCAACGCCAGTTCGACCTGGCCCTCATGCGCACACTGGGCGCCAGCCGCTTGCGGGTGTCCCTGACCATCATGCTCGACGGCCTGCTGCTGGGCATTCTGGGCGCCGCGTTCGGACTGGCCATTGCACACGGCGGCGCCGAACTGGGCGGGTACCTGCTGGACGCGGGTCAACGTGTGCGCCTGACCGGCGCACTCTGGCTACCCGGGGAAGGCGCCGTGCTCGCAGCCATCATCGCCGCCGGCGTGTTGTCCGCCCTGGTACCGGCCATCAAGGCCTACCGTTTGGACATAGCCTCGGTATTGTCGCGACGGTTCTGATCCGGCGCGCGCCCGGCAGGCGATTCACCGAGTCGCTCGTCGAAATCCAACAGGGTTTCACGCACCACGCCCCAAAGGCCGTGGGCGGTGTTATGGGTCGCCGTGGTACCGATGATATTCATCGCGAAGACCGGACGGGGCCCTCCGCCCTCAAGCGCGGCACGGAAATCAGGCAACTCAGTCTTCTCAACGATAGCCGCTCCCGACAGCCCGTAACCCGCATCACACTGATGCGCCATGAACGGATGATCCATAAACGCATAGGTAAAGGTGTCATCACAGTCACCCACCAGCGGATCATGCCCGCGGTCGGACTGGCTGCGCTGGACCACAAACGCTGCTGTTCGCCACTGTTCAGGGGGCTTGGCCGTCGGCGGCAGGGGCAGGGGATTGACCTGGGCGCACCCCTTCAGGCGCACGAAGGCAACGGTGTTCACATGGGTATGGGTGAATGCCACGGAGTTGAGGTCGAGTTCCAGAGTGTCCTCGATGAGTTCCACGTGGGGAGGTGTCCCGGGCACGACCTTTCGTCCGGAGAAATAGGCGAAACGTGTGCCGGGGGTGTGGCGCAGCGGCTTGCCCCAGCGATCCCAGAAACAGCCCTTCTTGGTCATCACGACATCGCAGCGATGGACCACGGCGCCGACGCAGTCCGGGCGAAAACCGTCCTCCAGGATGAAGCTGCCGTGGGCACCATGTACCGCCAACATGGCATCCGCGGCCGTCCCCACATCCATGTCATTGATGATCTGGATATTGGCGATCTCGCGCTCCCAGGAACGGTTGCAATCCTGGCTGTGCACCATGTCGTAACGGCGACCCTGGCGATCGGTGATCTTTCCCGCCTTGTGATAGCGCCTATGACGGCAGTAACGGTCGCCGCGACCGGCGACTACCTTGGTCTTGATCAAACCACCGCGTCCGGTCGGTCCGGTTCCCTTCGCGACCGTGACCTGGGCCTGTCCCGGGGCCTGTCCGAGGCCACCCGCATAAGCCGTGGCATGAACCGACGACGGCGCCAGCGCTTTGTCGTTGGCCCGCGCCAAACCGGGTCCGATGAGCAACGCAAGCACAAGCGGATACAGCACCCCGCTCAGCAACGGACCCAGGCGTGCGCTCACGACCGGGCTCCGCGCTCCGAACCACCCAGGACCCGTTTTGCCCAATGGGTATTGATGACCTCGGATACGCGGTTCTGCCCCTGCCGGGCCGCGAGGTTGTCCACATCGATCCAATGCAGCGGTTGATCCTGGCGGGCGCAGGAGAACACCGCCCGCGTACGTTCGCCGGTCTCCGGATCCACCTGCCATTGCAGGCACTGGGCACAGACACCTTTCATCATGCACTGCATGGGGCTTCCCACGGTGCCGGTGACATCCACGTCGTCCCTGAAGGCTGAGCGCAGCTCGCCTTTCATGGCCGACTGCATCGCCTTGAGCAGGCCCGTGGACCCCATCACCATGACCTCATCCACCTCCGCAAGGTTGATCCGGGGTTCCACGTCGGCAATCTCCCCCGCGGCGTACTCCTTGAGAATGCCGATCATGTCGGAACCGGCCACCGAAACATCCTGGGGCCGTTCGGCCTCAATCGGCTCACCGCCGGCGGTGCACCAGACGATCTGGTCCGAGCAGGCGTGCAGTTCATCCTTGTTGAACAGCGCCTCTCGCGAGGGATACGCGGCGAAGAACAACACCCGATTGCCCCGTGCCCGCCAGGCGCGACCGAGGTCCAGCATCACGGCACCACCCCAGGCCCCGGCAATCACCATGATCGTCCGGTCGCGCCCGATGGGGGCGGGCGCCCCGGTAGGCCCCATGAGCACAAGCGGAGTCCCCGGATTCAGGCGCGCGGCGATTTCGGGATTCGCCCCCCAGCGCAGCAACATCAACCTGACCTTGTCACCCTCGACGCCTGCGCCTGACACCGTGGCGACCGGCACCTGAACGCGGGTACCGTCCACCAACGGGCTGAGACTCTCGAACGTTTGCAGGCGGAAGAACTGCCCCGGGCGGAAATTACGTGCCGCCATGGGCGCGCGAACCCACATTTCGATCACGGCGGGATGCGAGTCATCCACGGAGACCACCCGCGCGCTCAGCAGGTGATCCATGCGCGCACGGAAGGCCGCGTAGGCCAGGCGATCCGGATCCGGCGCGCCCAGTTCCCGCATGGTTCTCATGACCGTGGGATAGCTGCGCTTGGACGAGGCGATCGCCTTCACCACGGAACCATGGAAGACCGGATGGGTATCGCCCAAGAACGTCACACGATGACGACCGTCTCCATAACTGGTAAAGGGACCGAACTCATTGGCCTTCACGTGCGCGGCCACCTGCACCGGTTGCAGGGCATCCTGGTGATGCACATGGGGACGGAAATGATTGCCATCGAGGACGAAGGTGCCCGGGTACTCCTCCTCATAAATGGTATTGGGTGAGGCACCCGCGGCAACCAGAACGGCACGGGCCGGCAGCACCACCTTGCTGTAGGTCTCCAACCAACGCCCGTCGGGAGAGCGGTTGCGGCGGCGGAATTCCATGGCCTCCACGTGCTTGAAACGGTCCAACAGGGCGCGTTGCGGATCCAGGGCCTCCGCATAGTAGATGCCCTCCTCCATGGCCTTGACCACTTCCTCGTGATTGCGCAGGTAAGCGGGGGACTCATTCAGCGACCGACGGTAGGCGATGGTGACACCACCCCAACCACGCACGAGGGCGATGAAGTCCGGTGATTCCCCCTGCGCGGCGGCGCGCTCGCGCTCCCGGCGGACGGCACGTCCGTGCTCCAGGAATTCGTCCAATACCTCCCGGCTCTCGGGGTCAAGGGCCGCCAGAACGGCTTCTTCGCCCTTCTCCGCCACCAGTGCTTCATGGCGCTCAAGCGCTCGTTCCACCTGCACGATGTAATAGGCCTGGATCTCGGTGGCCGTATCGATGGCGGTCAGGCCACCGCCGATCACAACCGCGGGCAGGCGCACCTGCAGGTTGGCGAGCGAACTGCGTTTGGCCGCGCCGGTCAGCTGTAGGGCCATGAGGAAATCATTGGCCTGGCGCATGCCGCGGGCCAGGGAATTGCCGACCGGGATCACCTTCGGTTCACCGGCACCGGTAGCCATGCACAGATGATCAAAGCCCAGCTCCCATGCATCCTCGACGGTCACCGTGCCACCCAGACGCACACCGCCGAAGACCTGGAAGCCGGGGCGGCGCATAAGGGAGAGGTAGATCAGGCGCAGGAAGTTCTTGTCCCAGCGGACAGTGATGCCGTACTCGGCCACGCCGCCAAAGCCCGCGAGAATCCGCTCATCAAGGGCCTCGCGCAGCTGCTCGATATCGTGCACCGGCCCCCGCACCAAGGCCTCAGGCAACGGTTCCACCTTCAAGCCGTCGATCCCCACCACCGCGCACCCTTCCAGCGTGAGGTAGTGAGCCATGGTGAACCCGGCCGGCCCCATGCCCGCCACCAGCACCTTGCGTCCGTTGAACGGCTGCATCACCCAGCCGTCGGCGCGCAACGGGTTCCAGCGGGTCAGAAGGTCGTAGATCTCGACGCCCCAGGGCAGGTCGAGAACATCGGTGAGAACGCGGGTCTCCGCCTGGGGAATGTCCACCGGGTCCTGCTTCTGATAGACGCAGGCCTTCATGCAATCGTTACAGATGCGATGCCCGGTGGCCGGCACCATCGGGTTGTCGGCCATGGCCATTGCCAGGGCCGCGACGCTGCCGCCCCGCGCCTTGAGCAGATGCATTTCCGACACCCGCTCACCCAGGGGACAGCCGGTCAGCGTCTCGCCCAGGGGGTTGGTTTTCAGCCCCAGTTCGGGCTTGCTCTTTTTCTCGGGAAAGCCACGCGAGCAGAAATCACCATCATGATCGTGGCAGTAGATACAGTAATCGACTTCGCCCATGGCTTCGCGTCGACTCATGCGGGCATCGGTCAACCCGAAGCCATCACGCTGCCGGAAACCGGAAGGATCAGTCTGCGAGCGTCCCAGGTCTTCCGAGGGCACCGGCTGCATGGACACCAGGCGGGCGTAATCGGTCTTCGCGGGCAACTTGAACGAGGTCCAACCGGCAACCCCCATGGTTTCGGGCTCGCGAAGTCCGGCGGCACACCAGCGCACAAGGTCCTCCAGGGCCTGAGCATCGCCCCCCCCATCGTCGAGCAACCGAAGTCCGTAGCGGCAGATCGCCTCCTCCGGGTCGGCAAAGTCACCCGTCGCCGATTCGATACCGGCGCCACGTCGCACCCGCTCATCCAAGCGCGCCATGTCTCCGATCTCGCCCCGGTAACGCCGCGCCCTCTTGGCAACAAGCTCGGCACGGAACCGGCCGATATCCATCGCATCCGTTACCGAGCCGTTGAGCGCCGCCAGCGCGTCCGCAACCCCGAACAGGTCGGACAATTCCCGCTCTACCCAGACGGCCAGGACCATGAGCCGTTCACTGATCTCGGCATTGGGTTCCGGTTTGTCCCGTCGGTATTCGTCCAACCAGCGCGCCAGGTCGGGATCACCGGCCGCCAGCCGGGCCCGGAAACGGCCGTCGAGGCGACTCAGCCCTTCCGGGCTGAACAGCTCCTCGAATTGAAAGCCGTTGAGTTCGAGTTGAGGTGCGGTTCGGGTCATGGCGCGGGGCTCCGTGGCAGGGCGCCATTGAGCCCGTGGAACACACCGATCTCAAGCTTCACAAATCGGGGAATCCGCCTTCACCTTTCTCTAACCGATTAGATAAGCTATTGTTTTATATGAACTAAAACACCACCCAACAAGGCTTGGACAGAGCTGCATTAGTACTTGTTGATGCGCTAAGTTTCTGGGATACTGCGCGGCCGTTCGACCATAGAGAGCTTTCTAGCGCGGAGAAGCACATGGATAATTTCTATAATGAATCCATCGCGAAGATGGAAAATGCCGGCGTTCAGCGTGACTACATCGTGGGCTGGGCCGGTGGCTATCTGGGCAACCCCGACCGCGAAGAGCAGCGCGTCAACGAAGCCTACGAAGCCGGTTACAATGACGGCCAGGAAAAGAACGCCGAAAACTTCAGCAGCTGGACCTGATACCAGGCTCCGATTGCTCAAGTTGGATGGGGAGCAGACAAGCCTCCCCCACTCGACGGGATTCGACGCGAAAAAGGCGGGCATCAGCCCGCCTTTTTTGTTGCCTGCCATTACCGCGGTACCACTGTGCGCTGCCCTTAACGACGCGATCCGTGCGAAACTCGGTCAATAAAGGGATTGTCTGATGTTTTTCGCGGGTCGATTGCGCTGTCCCGCGGTTCGACGCTGGCGAAGGAGCGGTCCCACACACAATGATTGAGCCCGATTCAGGCACCCCACCATTGCATCCCCAAACTCCGCTTTGGGATTTCTCGGTACAGGTCTACACCCGTGAAGGTGTGGAGACGGCATGTCTCGATCTTCAGGACCGTTTCGGCCTCAACGTGAACATGCTTCTGTTCGCGGTATGGATGGGGTTCAGTGGACGTGGCACCGTCGGCCACAACGGCATTCGCACCGCCCTGACCACGACCCTCCACTGGCATGCCAGCATCGTCGAGCCCCTGCGCCGCATACGCAGGCTGGTGCAATCGTTGGAACATGTCGCCGCCGGCGATGTGGAGAGCCTTCGGCGCGCCCTCCTGCACAACGAGTTGGCTTCCGAGCGCATCGAGCAGGAGGGGCTGGCCCATGAGTTCGCCGCACCGCCTTCCCCTGAGCGTGCCCGGGAACAGGGCCTCGGTGATGCCATGGCCAACCTGAGCAGCTACCTGGACGTCATCCATGTGAAGCTTGATGCCAACGGTCGCCGTGCACTCTGTCTCATCCTGCATGCCGCATTTCCCGGCACGGCCCAGGGCCAGATCACCCGGCAATGCAACCGCGCATTCTGACCCACGCCCTCATCATCCCCCTGTTATGGATGATCGGATCGGGGTCCGTGCTGGCGGCAACCCTGGATCTTCCCGGCCTCAATCTGCGTTTCCAGGACCCGGACGACCAATACCGACTCATCGAAGGCAAGGCCGGCATCGACACGGGCATGGCCTATCAGGCCCGCCTTGTCGGTGGCCCGATGCTCATCACCCTGCAGGCCAGGGAAGCCGCGGAGGGTAGCGCTCCGGTACCCTCCGCCGAGGCCATGGAGGCGGATATCGCAAAGCTCGCGCAGGGCGGGATCCCCGGGCTTGGCGACGCACTGACGATCACCCACGGTGCCTCGGTCACGTGCAAGCTCGCGGGGCTGCCCTGCCGCGCCGCACCTTTATCCTTGGCCATGCGTGGCCGACGTGCCGATGCCGCCCTGATCGCCACCACCCACGGGGATCAGCACCTCGTTATCTTCGCGATGGGCCCGGGCAGCCATGAATTGAACGCCCTGACCGCTCGCTTCTCCGCTGTGCATGTACCCGCAACCACGGCGGCGACCTCGCCCTACCTTCTCCTCGGTCTTTCGCTGCTTCTGGCGGCACTGCTCGCCTGGATCATCCGCCTGCTGTTACGCCGCGGCGGACAACGCACTTGACGCTCGCTGCCATCACGTCGGGCCGGGGGCATAATCCCCCGCCTGACCCAGTTCGTTCCCCGCGACCCACGCAGCAGGCCAAGCCATGTCCTCAACCGCACCGCGCCCACAATCCGGCATTCTTCCAGAGGCCAGCCCCCACGCGCTCTTTCTGACCCTGGACATCCGCCCTGGCGCGGAATCCATGGCGGCCGCACGCGCGCTCATCAAGTCGGTACCCACCCTGACCCGGGACCTCGCGGGCGACAATCCGGACGGTGGACTGGTATCCGCCGTCGGTATTGGCAGCGGCGCATGGTCGACGATCAGCGGCCGCGAGCCGCCCAGGGCCCTGCGCGATTTCCAATCCCGTAACGACGGTCTGCGCAAAGCTCCGGCCACGCCCACCGACCTGATGCTCCACATCCGCGCCCAGCGGCCGGATCTCAACTTCGAATTGGCGCGTCGCATCCTGACCACGGCCCCGGAAGCCGTCATCGTGCGCGACGAAACCCCCGCGTTCCGCTATTTCGATGCGCGTGACCTGACCGGTTTCGTCGACGGTACCGAAAACCCCGAGGGAGATGAGCGCGCCGAGGTGGCCCTGGTGGGCGATGAGGACCCCGATTTCAGAGGTGGCAGCCACGTGATTCTGCAACGCTACGTCCATGACCTGGCGCGCTGGAAGCAACTCGACAAGGAAACCCAGGAAAAGATCATCGGGCGGACCCGCGACACCGACGAAGAACTGGATGACGCGATCCGGCCGGATTCCGCCCATATCAGCCGAGTCGTGATCGAGGACGACGGCGAGGAACTCGAGATCCTGCGCCACAGCCTGCCCTGGGGCGGCAGCGGCGAGGCGGGCCTGGTGTTTATCGCCTACAGCCGTGACGCGAACATCTTCGATCGCATGCTCGACCGCATGTTCAACCTGGCCGGCGACGGTGTACACGACAACCTCATGGACTACACGCAGGCCATGACCGGAGCCTATTACTTCGTGCCCTCCCTGGATCAGCTTGAGAACCTGGCCTGACGCCCCCCCGGTACAGCGCCGCCGCCCCATGACACTCTGGCTTGGCATACCGGTCGCGGCCGTCCTGCTCTGGGCCATCGTGATCTACAACCTTCTGGTTCGCGACCGGGCGCGCGTCGACGCGGCCTGGAGCGATATCGACGTACAACTGCGCCGCCGCGCGGACCTGTTACCCAAGCTGGTCGACACGGTGCGGCAGCACGCAAGTTACGAGGCGGAAACATTGGCCGAGGCGATACGTCAGCGTGACCCTGAGGCAATCCCTTCGGAGCCGATCCGGCGCGCGCTGAGGGAAGGCCGCGTTGAACGCGCCATCGACCAAGTCTTTGCCCGGGTAGAGGACTACCCCGAACTCAATGCCAGCGCGGCCTTCGTCCACCTGCAGGAACAGATCAGCGAGGTGGAGCGACACATTCAGCATGCACGGCGTTACTACAACGGTGCGGTGCGCAACCTCAACACCCGGCTGGAACAGTTCCCCGACATGCTGCTTGCCCGGCTCCTGCGTTATTCGGCCCGCCCGTATTTCCAGGTGGATCGCGAATGAGAACGGCGCTACTGATCGCCCGACTGCTGTGTCTGGTGTGCCTGTGGTCGACAACCGGCCATGCCGCGGACGACGAACGCATCGTCGATTTCCAAAGCGATATCCAGGTGTTGGCGGACGGCAGCGTTGAAGTGACGGAGCTGATCGAGGTCGAGGCCCGGGGCCGACAGATCCGCCGAGGCATCTACCGGGACTTCCCGACGCTCTACACCACGCGCTCCGGCACCCGGCGCAGGGTGGGTTTCGAGCTGCTCGATGTGGAGCACAACGGCAGCCCCAGCGCCCATCACACCGCCGCCCTCGACAATGGCCTGCGCGTTTATATCGGCGCGCGCGACGCGGCGATCGCCAAGGGCCGACACACCTACCGCATCCGCTATCGCACCCATCGGCAACTGGGGTACTTCGACGACCACGACGAGCTCTATTGGAACGTCACGGGCAACGATTGGCGCTTCCCCATCGATCGCGTTCTGGCCCGGGTACAGCTGCCCCGGGGCGTCGCAGCCGATTCAATTCGAACCGTCGCCTACACCGGACCCCGAGGTGCCGTCGGCACCGAGTACCAGGACCGGGTGAGCCGTGACGGACTGGCCATGTTCGTCACGACCGCTACGCTGCGCAGTCAGGAAGGCCTGACCATCGCCGTATCCTGGCCCAAGGGGCACGTCTACGAACCCACGGGCTGGGAGGCGGTTCGCTGGTGGTCGTCCGACAACCCGGCACTCGCCCTTGCCCTGGTGCTCACCGCCCTGCTCGGCCTCTACCTGGGGGTGGTCTGGTGGGTGCTGGGCAAAGACCCGCCCGCTGGGGTCATCATTCCCCGCTACGGCCCGCCCAAGGGGTTTTCCCCTGCGTCGGCCCGGTACATCCGGCGCATGGGCTACGACCACAAGACCTTCGCCACCGCGCTGGTGAATCTGGCCACCCACGGACACCTGCGTATCGACGAGGGCGACAGCTTCGTGGTCGAACGCCAAGGTGATTGCCAGGCCCCCATGGCACCCGGCGAGGCGGCACTGATGAAAGCGCTGTTCGCCACGAATGATCGCCTGACTCTGGATCGTACCAACCACCGGGCGGTCGCCGCCGCGCTCAAGGCTCACGAGGACTCACTGCGCGAGGACTACAACCGTCTCTACTTCCTCAGCAACTGGGGCTGGATGGTGCCAGCGTACCTGCTCGTGCTGCTGATGATCGTCGGAATCCTGCTGGTGGAAGGGATGTTCGCCCTGTTTTTCATCTTCCCCGTACTGCTGACCCTGCTGCCCCTGCGCAAGCTGGCCAACACCCTGCGCCATTGGAAGGACAGGTCGCCTCTGAGGCTGATCAGCGAGCTCATCCCAATGATCGGGTTCATCGCATTCACGGCCTATTTCCTCCACGAAGCGGATTTCCTGATCACCCATCTGAATCTCTGGATCCTGCTGCCCATCGCCCTCTGCGTCGCGGGCATCGCCCTCTTCCAGACCTTGATGAAGGCACCCACGCGTGCGGGCCGCAGGCTGATGGATCGCCTGGATGGTCTGCGCCTGTACCTCGAGGTGGCCGAGAAGGACGACCTCAATGCACGGAGCGCCCCGCGGCTGACGGTCCGACGTTTCGAACGCTATCTGCCGTACGCCATGGCCCTGGACGTGGAGCATGTCTGGGCGGACCGGTTCGCGCGCGAGAGCCTCGAACACGATTCCGGGAACGGCTATCGCCCCCACTGGTACCCGCACCATCGCTTCGGCAGCCACAACCTCGGCGATCTGAGTCATGGCCTCGGCAGCGGGCTCGCGACCGCGGTGGTGGCCGCATCCACGGCGCCAGGCTCATCCAGCGGTTTCTCCGGAGGCGCTTCAGGCGGCGGGGGCGGGGGCGGGGACGGAGAGCTCGGGCGTCGCATCGCCCGCGGCGGGGCTCTCGGAGCGCTCGCCCGCTTCGCAGGCCGCGCCCACCAACAAAG